>JAYUAE010000106.1:0-1882 GCA_043741515.1 Candidatus Eiseniibacteriota bacterium
CGTGTTCTTCCCGGATGAGAACCACTGGGTGCTGAAGCCGCGGAACTCGCTCGTCTGGAATCGCGAAGTGAACGCGTGGCTGGGGCGCTACCTCAAGAAATAACCCCGACGCTCGCGCCCGAAATGGAAGAGCCCCCGGAGCGCCGCCCCGGGGGCTCGTTCGTTTTCCGCCGCTGCGCGTCTAGTGGGCGAAGTACAGGTGGAACCCGACCGTGGTGAAGTTGCCGCCGATGGTGCCGAAGCTATTCTCCTTGTCGGCCCCAGATCCGGGATCGAAGCTCTCGTAGGCGATGCCCGTGCTGGCCGACACGCTGAAATTCTCGAGAAGGAACGCCTCTCCCTCGATCTCGCCGCTGACGTGCAGCGTCTTCTGGCTCTCGGTGGAGAAGGCCGTGGGGGGCGCGGCGACCAAGACCTGCTGGGTCTGATAGAGGATGCCGGGACGGAAGAGGACATGGACCCGGGACCAGCTCTGGATCACGATCGGAACGCCGGCGCTGATCGCGAAACTCTTCAGGTGCTTGCCCGCGTACAGGAACGACGGGTCGGAGCTGAATCCGACTCCGAGGTCGATCGCCACCTTCTCACTCCCGAGCCACCAGCGCACCCCGAGCGGGGCCGCGGACTCGTGGAATCCGATACCGCCCTTGTGGTGCATCACATGGGACTCGTCGTCCGCGCGGGCCGGCGTGGCGACAAGGACGCAGCAGAGAGACAGGACCGCCGCAGCGACAGCGAAAAACCGTCGGTACATGAGTTCCTCCGTGAGAGTGGGACCACGATGCCCCCACGGGGGGATGACGCGCCAAGAGAGTTGCGGGAGGTCCGAATCCGTGTCAAGCCGCAATCCTCCCCGGCCGGGGAGCGGCGCCGCTAAGTCATTGCGCCGGAAATCCTAGAGCCGCGCCGCGTCCCGGATTCGGGCCAGGGAGCAGGTGCAATGGGGGCCGCTGTGGCTCAGAATGGGGCCATGCGCTGGTCGTGGAAGATCGCGGAGGTGGCCGGGATCCCGGTCCGGATCCATGTGACCTTCATGCTGCTCCTGGTCTGGATCTTCTGGTCGGGCGCCGCCCGTGGCATCCCGCAGGCTCTTCAGGGCGTGGGATTCATCCTCGCCGCATTCGGCTGCGTGGTGCTCCACGAGTTCGGGCATGCGCTGATGGGCAGGCGTTACGGCATCGTGACCCGCGATATCACCCTCCTGCCGATCGGAGGCGTGGCGCGGCTGGAACGCATGCCGCGCCATCCCAGGCAGGAGGTGGCGATCGCGCTCGCCGGGCCGCTCGTCAACGTGGTGATCGCGGGCGGCCTCCTTCTCTACATGCACGTTGCTCCCGGGATCTACGACTTCGGCGACCCGAATCTGCTTGAAAACAGCTTTGCCGCGCGTCTCCTGGTCTTCAACGTGGTCGTGACCGTATTCAACCTGATCCCGGCCTTCCCCATGGACGGCGGCCGCGTGCTGCGGGCGCTCTTGGCGATGCGCCTCGACTACGTCCGCGCGACCCGGATCGCCGCCAACGTGGGGCAAGCCATCGCAATGGTCTTCGGCGCCCTCGGACTTTTCGGAAACCCGATGCTCATCCTGATCGCGCTCTTCGTCTTCATCGGGGCCGGGCAGGAATCCTCGATGGCCCAGATGCACTCCGTGTTCGACGGCGTCCCCGTCTCGCGCGCCATGATCCGCGACTTCCGCGCGCTCCGGTCGCACGAGCCGATCTCGCGCGCGGTGGAGCTGCTGCTGGACGGGCATCAACAGGACTTTCCGGTGCTCGCCGATTCGGATGGAGCCCCGCCGGTGGGGATTCTCACGCGCTCGGACCTCCTGAAGGCGGTGGCCGGAGGCAAGACCGACACGAGGGTCGGGGAGGTGGCGCGCCGG
>JAYUAE010000107.1:0-1876 GCA_043741515.1 Candidatus Eiseniibacteriota bacterium
GGATCGCCGCGAGGGCGAGCGCCAGGAAGACGACCGTCGCGAGCGAATACACCTCGGCCTGAACCGACGAGTCCCAGACGAGCGTCGAGGCGCCAAACACGAGGGTCGCCGCGATGCGGCCCGCTCGATGGACGCCGCAGCGCGCGGCGAGACGGTAAAGGAGCCCGACCGCCGCGGCGGAAAGCAGGGCCGAAAGGGCGTTCATGCGGAAGGCGGCGGTGCCCCAGGGAAGAAGGTCCGCGCAGCGCGCGAGGAGCAGCCACAAGGGATACCCGGGAGGGTGCGGGATTCCCAGCGAGTGGGCCGCGAGAATCAGCTCACCGCTGTCGCCCGCTCCCACGGAAGGCGAGAGCGTGAGGCCATACACGAAGGCCGCGATCGCCGCTGCGACGAGGCTTCCTGCCCCGGCGCGGGTCCATCTCATCCGGTTCCCCCGATCCCCGGAGTTACCCCCCCGGATGGCGTACGAGGTGGAAGCGATTAGCTCCCACCTCGGCCGCCTGACGTGATGCTCTTGAAACGCTGCGTGGTCCTAGTAGGACGAGTACGCGTTCAGATTGACCTTAACGATTCCCGTCGCGCCGATGTACTGCCAGCCACCGGCATTGTCCACTCCTGCCGTCGTCTTCACCGCGTTCGAGTTGTTCACCGGCTCCTTCGGGACGTTGCCGTCCGCGAAGATCGCCCCGTTCAGCGTCGGGAACGTAGCCGCGCCGTTCAGGGCGTTGCGCGCGTACTGGATCGCGACCGCCGAGCGGATCGCGCCGAGCTGACCCTTCATCGCGGCCGTGCGGGCCTGCTCACGCATGTCCTCGTACTTCGGAATCGCGACCGCGGCCAGAATGCCGAGGATCACGATCACGATGACGAGCTCGATCAGCGTGAAACCACTTTCAGAACCTCTCCGGTACATTCGCAACCTCCGTGATTGGATGCTTCGAGTCCCGATCCCATCCGGGCCGTGTTCATGGGTCCGACATTGCAATCGGCGACTTTCTGCCGATCTTTACGAATACATTCCGTGGTCTTCGGGGCGGTCAGTGGCGGAATACGTTCATGAGGTTCCAGAGCGGCAGGAACACCGCCAGGGCGGTGAACAGAACAGCCGCCCCCAGGATGATCAGGAGCACCGGCTCGATCGCGGTGGAAAGGTTCTTGACGGCGTAATCGACGTCCTGGTCGTAGTACTTGGAGACCCGGAGAAGCATCTTGTCCACCGCGCCGGTCTCCTCCCCCACCGCCAGCATCTTGACCACCAGGGGAGGTATGACCGGGCTCCCCTTGAGCGGCTCGGCGAGCCCCATTCCCCCGACGACCCCGTCCCGCATCTTGTCGATCTCGACCTCCACGATGCGGTTCCCCACGATGCCCCGCACGATATCGAGCGCCTGGACGATGGGAATACCGCTCGCCAGGAGGGCCGAGAGCACGCGCGAGAAACGGGACATGATCGTCATGAGAAAGATGGTCCCGAAGATGGGCACCGTGATCACGAAGCGGTCGATCGTCACCCGGCCGCGATCGGACCGGCTCCAGAGGACGGCCGCGACCGCCGCGCACCCGGCGAAGAACAGGAACGGGATCCACTGCTTCTCGAAGAAGTCGCTCACCCCGATCAGGACCCGGGTCGGCAATGGGAGCTGCGCGTCGAACTTGCGGAAGAGCGAGGCAAAGCGGGGCAGCACGAACTTGATCAGGACCAGGAACGCGAGCCCGAGCTCGCTCACGATCAGGGTCGGATAGAAGGTCGCGGAGCGGATCCTCTGCTCCGTCTCGGCCTCGTACTCGAGCAGCGTGGCCACGCGATCCAGCATCTGGGCCAGGAGACCGCCCTCTTCTCCGGCGTGAAGCAGATTCACGTAGATGCGCGGGAAAC
>JAYUAE010000108.1:0-1868 GCA_043741515.1 Candidatus Eiseniibacteriota bacterium
GGCGTGGCGGGCATTACGGCGTGCAGCGTCCTGTCGAGCACGAGCACACGGTCCACCGCGGGATGCCCCACCGCGGCCTGTGCCGGCCCTTCCTCGGCGAGAAAATCGATCGCGCAGTCCGGAAAGGCTTCGCGGAGCGCGTCCAGCACCGGCAGCGAGAGGATCGCGTCGCCGATTCGCCGCAGCCGCGTGACCAGCACGCGGCGTGGCTCATCCACCGCGGCTCCCCTCCGGATCCGCGTCACCGCGGATGCGCTCGATCAGGCCCGTCGTCGCGTGCCGCTTCGGGTCTCCCACGATGACCGTGCGGATCCCGAGCGATTCCGCGACGGCGCGCTCGGGCACGCTCTCCACGGTGTAGTCGGTCCCCTTCGCGTGCGTGCCCGGGATCAACCGGCGGAGAAGCCGCTCCACCGAGTCCTCCTCGAAGGAGGTGACCCAGTCCACGCACTCGAGCGCGGCCACGATCTCCATGCGCTCGTCGAGCGGCAGGAGCGGCCGGCCCGCCCCCTTGAGCCTTCGAGCCGACGCGTCCGAGTTCAGGGCGACGAGAAGGCGCTGGCCCGCCCGTCTGGCTCCCTCGAGATAGCGCACATGCCCGACATGGAGAAGATCGAAGATTCCGTTCGCAAGCACCAGCCCCTTGCGCTCGCCGGGCGACTTCCGGAGCCGCGCCTCCAGCATCGCGACCGTCGCGATCTTTTCTGCGAGCGCCCTCACCCTGAGATCCGCGGTAGCGCCTGAACGCGGATCGCCTCCCGGAGCTCGTCGCGGCTCACGGTCGCGGTGCCGCGCTTCATGACGACGACCGAGGCGGCGTACGTCGCGAGCACCGCCGCCATGAGCTGCGAGGCCCCCCCCGCGAGCGCGAGCGCGGCCGTGGCCGACACCGCGTCCCCCGCCCCGGTCACGTCCGCGACGTCCGAGGAGCCCACGATGGAGAGACCGAGGGGACGCCGTCCCCGCTCGAAGAGCAGCATGCCGTCGCTCCCCCGCGTGATCCAGACCGCGCGGGCGCCGCCTCCGTTCACCAGCTCCTCGCCGGCGCGTCTCAGCGCCGGGCCGCGGAGCGAGGTGAGCCCCATCGCCTCCTGGACCTCGTGCTCGTTCGGAGTGAGAAGGGTCGCCCCCCGGTAGGACTTGAGGTCGTAGCGAGAGTCCACCACGATGGGAATCCCGGCGCGGCGCGCCTCCGCGATGGCGGCGCGGCGGAGCGGACGGCCCAGCACGCCGTAGCCATAGTCGGAGAGGAGCACGGCGCCCGCGCGGCGGATCGCGCTCCGGGCCGCGGTCGTCAGCTTCCGCTCGGCCGCGCGCGACAAAGGCTCGGTGTGACCCCGGTCCAAGCGCACGATCTGCTGGCGCGCGGCGTGGCTCGATCCCGCGAGGACGCGCGTCTTGACGATCGTGCCCCCGCGTCCATCCTTGAAGAGCCATGCGGTCGAAAGCCCGCTGCCGCGGAGCGCGCGGGCGAGCGCGGCCCCGGCCGCGTCGCCACCGAGTCTTCCGACCACGAGCGGCGCGCCGCCGAGAGAGCGCACGTTCATCGCCGCGTTCGCGGCGCCGCCGGGGACGTGCCGGTCCCCCTCGTGTTCGAGGATCAGGACCGGCGCCTCGCGTGAGATCCGCGAAGAGCGGCCGACCCAGTACTCATCGAGCACAAGATCCCCGATGACCGCCACCTTGCGGCGGCGGAGGCGATCCACGAGGGCGAGGAGGGATTCGCGCGAGGGGACGTCCCCCGCGCCCACGGCCCGCGAGGCTCCCCCTCGAGCACGCCCTTCGGTCCTGCGGGCGCTCATCGCCGGGTCACGGGCGCGGCCACCTCGTGGAGACGGGCGCGGGCCCAGCGGTCTGCTTCCAGAATC
>JAYUAE010000109.1:0-1848 GCA_043741515.1 Candidatus Eiseniibacteriota bacterium
GGCCTACTTCGCGCGGTGCGACCGGGAGGGGCTCAAGTTCGTGCTTCCCGCGGGGAGCCGCGCCATGGACACAGGCGGCGCGAAGGGGACGAGGGTTGAGATACGCCGCGAGGAGATCGAGTCGGCATTCGGACGCGTGCTCGGCATCCCGCCCTCGCACCTCGTGAACGAGTACGGGATGGCCGAGATGGGGAGCCAGTTCTACGAGGACACGTTCCTCGCCTCGCGCGAGCGGCGCCGCGCGCGGCCGGGGCTCATGATTCCTCCCTGGGTGCGCACCCGGGTGCTCGATCCGGAGACGATGCGCGAGCGCGGCGCGGGCGAGCCGGGGCTCCTGGTCCACTACGACCTCGCCAATCTCGAGATCCCTCTCGCGATCCAGACCGAGGACGTGGGAGCGCGCGCGCGCGACCGGCTCACGCTCGCGGGCCGGCTTCCGGATGCCGAGCGGCGCGGGTGCTCGCTGCCGTTCGAGCGCTTTCTCGATCGCGAGCGCGCGGGGGGGCCGGGATGACGCGCGCGGAAGCGCAGCCATGACCCAGGGGCTCTTCGACGCCTTCTATCTCCCCCCGGATGTCGAGAGGGAATCCGAGACGAGCGTCCAGCGCTTCGGCCCGGCGCACGACGCGGTGGAGCTCCGGCTCGCCGGCGTCACGCCCGCCGCGCTCGACACCTGGATCGACGCGATCTGCGCCGCGCGCGCCGAGCGTCTCGCGAGCCGCCCCGCCTCCGAGATTCACAAGGTCCTCGAGCGCGTCGCGCAGCGTTTTCTGGATCCCGCGAGTCCGGCGCGCCGGAACGCGGTCGCATGGCTCGCGCGTCTGGGGCGCTTCTCGCTGCCCATGATCGAGCGCGCCCTCGACGACACCTTCCAGCCGCTGGCCGCGGGCGGAGTTTCGCGCTGGGTCGCGTCCGAGCTGGGGTCCGCGGCCATGCTCGACGCGCCGACGCCCGACCGGAAGGGGACGCCGCGCCAGGCGTTCGGGCCGGAGTGGATGCTCCAGATCTACGCGGGCAACGTGCCGGGCCTTCCCGTCTGGCCCCTCTACTCCGCCCTCGCCATGAAGTCGGCGCTCCTCGCCAAGACCTCATCCCAGGAGCCGGTCCTGGCGCCGCTCCTCGCGCGGACGATCGCGGAAGAGGACCCCGACCTGGGCGCCTGCATCGCCGTCGTCTGGTGGAAGGGCGGGACGGACGAGCTGGACCGCGCGGCGATCCGTGGCGCGCCGGCGGTGCTGGCGTTCGGGGGCGAATTCGCGACCGAGCGCATCGCGCGCGAGGCGCACCCCGAGGCGCGCCTGGTGCTCCATGGCCCCAAGGTGAGCGTGGCGTACGTCTCGGCCGCATCGCTCAAGCGCTCGAGTCTTGGGCCGCTTGCCGCGCGCGCCGCCTACGACGTGGCGCTCTACGATCAGCAGGGCTGCCTCTCGCCGCACGCGATCTTCGTCGAGCGCGGAGGCGAGGTTGGTCCGGCGGCGTTCGCGGCGGCGCTGGGCGCCGCGCTGGAGGAGCTTCGCGACGGCCTTCCGCGACGCGAGCCCGAGGCCCAGCAGTCGGCGCGCGTGCAGCTCTACCGGGCGCAGGCCCACTTCGAGGAGGCTCAGGGGAACCGCGACACCCGCGTGCTGGCCTCGGCGGGCGGGACCGACTGGACCCTGATCTACGAGGATGGCGCCCGGTTCGAGCCGACCCCGGCTCACCGCACGGTGCGGGTGCACGCCGTCTCCGGCGCCGGCGAGGTCGTGGAGGCGCTTGCGCCCGCCGCGCGTTACATCGAGGCGATCGGTCTCGAGGCGAAGGGCAGGGAGCGGAGCGCGATCGCTGCGGAGTTCGCTTCCATGGGAGTGC
>JAYUAE010000110.1:0-4552 GCA_043741515.1 Candidatus Eiseniibacteriota bacterium
AGACCAACCCCCTCCGGATTCTGGATTGCAAGGTGCCCTCGTGCGCTCCCGTGATCGCCGGCGCCCCGAGCGTGCTGGACTCGCTCTGCCCCGAATGCGCGGAGCACTTCGAGGCGGTGAAGCGCGGGCTCCAGGCGCTGGGCATCACCTGCGAGGTCGCGCCGAGGCTCGTGCGCGGTCTCGATTACTATACGCGCACCGTGTTCGAGATCCACGCGGCCGACCTGGGCGCGCAGAACGCGGTCGGCGGCGGCGGGCGCTACGACCAGCTCGTTAAGGATTTCGGAGGACCCGACACGCCGGCGATCGGATTCTCGATCGGCATGGAGCGGCTGCTCCTGGCCACGGCCGCGGTCGCGGGGCCGAAGGCGCAGAGCCCCGACGTCGCGGTGATCGCCCTCGAGGCGGGGGCCGCGTTCGAGGCGCAGAACGTCGCGCGCGCGCTCCGCGGCCAGTCGGAGGAGCCGGAGGAGCGTGAGAAGCTGGCCGTGGTCGTGGACACCGCGGGGCGGAGCGCCAACTCGCAGATGAAATGGGCGTCGAAGATCGGGGCCCGCTGGGCCGTCTTCGTGCCGAAGGGAGCGGAGGGATACGCGGTGAGGGACATGGCGGGCGGAAAGGACGAGTTGAAGCAGCGCTCGGTGGAGGACCTGAGGCGGTGGCTCCTCGAGCGGCCGAAGCCCGAGGAGCCCCAGCGATGATGATCGAGCAGCTCCAGGGGAGGAAGCGCACCCATCGCTGCGGCGATCTCAGAGCGGAGCACGCGGGAGCGCGCGTGCGGCTCATGGGCTGGGCGCACCGGGTCCGCGACCACGGCGGGGTGCTCTTCCTCGACCTCCGCGACCGCTACGGCATCACGCAGGTCGTGTTCCGTCCCGAGAAGCTCGAGCCCGCCATGCTCGAGAAGGCGCGCGCGATCGGGGCCGAGTACGTCGTGCTGGTCGAGGGCACCGCGAAGGCTCGTCCGCCGGGAAGCGAGAACGCGGATCTCGCGACGGGCGCCATGGAGGTCGAGGCGGACCTGGTCGCGATCCTGAACGCGAGCCGCACCCCGCCGTTCCCGCTCGACGAGGCGGGGAGCGCGTCCGAAGACCTTCGCCTGCGCTATCGCTATCTCGATCTCCGCCGCGAGACGCTCAAGAACAGCATCGTCTTCCGGCACCGCATGGTGCGGAGCGTGCGCGAGTACCTTTCCGACGAGGGATTCCTGGAAATTGAAACGCCGCTCCTCGTGAAGCCCACGCCGGAGGGGGCGCGCGACTACGTCGTGCCGGCGCGGCTCCATCCGGGCAAGTTCTACGCGCTGCCTCAGTCGCCCCAGCTCTACAAGCAGATCCTCATGGTCTCGGGCTTCGACCGCTACTTCCAGATCGCCCGCTGCCTCCGCGACGAGGACCTGCGCGCGGACCGGCAGCCCGAGTTCACCCAGATCGATCTCGAAATGTCCTTCGTGACCGAGGACGACGTGTTCGACGTGGTGGAGGGAACGCTCCGCGCGATCTTCCGCCGCGACCTGGACCGGGAATTGAAGGCGCCCTTCCCGCGCGTCACCTATGACGACGCGATGGCGCGCTTCGGGAGCGACAAGCCCGATCTGCGCATCCCCTTCGAGATCAAGGACGTCACCTCGGTCGCGGGGGAGAGCGCCTTCGAGGTGTTCCGGGCGGCCAGGGCCGGCGCTCCCAAGACCGCGACGCTGGCGCTGGCGCTTCCCGGTCTCGCCACCGCCTCGCGGCGCGAGATAGACGGCTACGAGGCCGCGGCGAAGCAGGCGGGCGCGGGCGGACTCGCCTGGGCGCGCGTCAAGGGATCGGCCCTGGACGGCGGGGTCGCGAAGCACTTCAGCGCCGACCTGACCTCGAAGCTGCTCCTGACCGCGGGCGCCGTGGACGGCGACCTCCTCCTCATCGCCTCCGGGCAGCGGCCGCTCGCGCAGCGCGTGCTGGGATTCCTTCGCACGCAGATCGGGAACGCGTCGTTCAAGCTCGACGACCAGGATCTCCGTTTCCTGTGGGTGCACCGGTTCCCGCTCTTCGAGTGGGCGGAGGGCCGCTCCGCCTGGGGGCCGGCCCATCACATCTTCACGATGCCGCTCGACGAGGACCTGCCCTACATCGAGTCGGATCCGGGGCGGGTGCGCGCGCAGCTCTACGATCTGGCCGCGAACGGAAACGAGCTGGCGAGCGGCAGCATCCGGATCCATCGGAAGGACATCCAGGAAGCCGTCATGCGCACCGTCGGGATGAAGGCCGAGGAGGCGCACACCAAGTTCGGCTTCCTGCTCGAGTCCTTCGAGTACGGCGCGCCGCCGCACGGCGGGATCGCGCTCGGCGTGGACCGCCTCGTGATTCTCTTCAACGGCGGCGATTCCATCCGCGACGCGATCGCGTTTCCCAAGACTGCGAGCGCGAGTTCCCTCATGGACGGCGCGCCCGCGCCGATCGACCCGGCGGACCTCAAGGAACTCAGAATCCGCATCGAACCCTGACCCTGGTATCCTTCCTGCTTTCTCAGGAGGCGGGGGTGACCAACCGTGCTTGACTTGGATCGGGGCCGCTCCTAGGTTACGCGGAGGGATCGGACCGGGGCACGCCCCGAGTCGCCTTAACTTGATAAGTCCCTGTATCTTACCTCGTATTCGCCGCACCCAGGGCCAGGGGTCCTCTGCCATGGCGGAGTTGCCGCCGGCTCTTTCCGGCGCGGCTCGGATGTGGCCGGGGTATCAGGCTCTGGCCGTGTTGGCACTCCTGTCGTTTTCGTCTCTTGGACTTGCGGGCTGCGGTGGCGCGACCACGCCGTGCCCCACGCCTGTTTCCCAGCTCGACCACCTGCGTGGCGAGACGGAGCGTCTCCGCGAGGAGACCGAGCGCGCGCAAGCCGAAGAGGGGGCATGGGACGCCCGGAAGGAGGCTGCCCTGCAGCGGGTTCTGGCCGCGCAGGCCCGGCTGGACTCGCTCGCGGCGGCGCGCCGTCATTGAGGAATCGGAGCCTCGCGCGGGCGGCTTTGGTCCTGGTCCTCGCGGCGTCCGCGGCATCGATACAAGGGTGTGGAAAACCCGTGCTCCGCGTCGCGGACGCCTCTCTCGGGGACTACTACTCCCAGAAGGAATTCAGAAAGCTGAGCAAAGAGC
Organism: Candidatus Eiseniibacteriota bacterium; assembly: GCA_043741515.1. Lineage (GTDB taxonomy): Bacteria > Eisenbacteria > RBG-16-71-46 > SZUA-252 > SZUA-252 > WS-7. Next base: position 3,132 of record JAYUAE010000110.1, read on the forward strand.
AGAGAGCCGAATACTGCGCCGAGCTGGCACGGCAGGATTCCATCTACAAGGATGAGCTGCTGGGCCTCACGGGCGACCTGGATCGGTCCCGGACGCGCTCGGCGAGACTGCGCGCCGAAGGGGATTCGCTCTTCGCCGCGGGCACGGCGCTGGAGGCGCAAGCGGGCGGCGGTGCGGACACCTCCGGCCGGACCGAGACCCCGGAGAAGGGTGAAAGTCCGGAGCGGGGAGCGCGTCACCTGGTGCGGCGGGGCGAATCCCTGTGGGCCATCAGCGCCTCGAGCTTGGTCTATGGAACGGGCGTCCGATGGCGGGCCCTCTACGCCGCCAATCGCTCGCACATCAAGAATCCCGATCTCATCTACCCAGGACAGGAGCTTTCGATCCCGAGATGAACGACGAAACCAAGGCCGAAACCAAGGAGGCGACGAGGCTGGTGGCGATCCAGGACCTGGATCCGCTCGCCCTCTTTGGAAAGAACGACTCGAATCTCCGCCTCGTGGAGCGGAGCTATCCCGTGCACCTCACCTACCGCGACGGATCGCTCGCCGTGCGCGGCGAGCCCGCGACCGTGGACGAGGTCGCCGCGATCCTGGGCTCGCTCGCCGAGCTGGTTCGGAAGGGCGCGGTGCTGGAGGAGCACGACGTCCACAATTTCATCGGCGTCGCCGACGCCGACGAGCGGAGCGAATCGCTCCAGATCTACGAGCGGCCGGTTCTCTTCTCCTTCGACAAGCGCACGCTGCGCGTCAAGACGCTGGGGCAGGCCCGCTACGTCTCGGCGCTCCAGAAGCACGACATCGTCTTCTCCATCGGGCCCGCCGGCACGGGAAAGACCTACCTGGCCGTGGCCGCCGCCGTGCACGCGCTCAAGTCGCGGCAGGTCGAGCGGATTCTGCTCGTGCGTCCCGCGGTCGAAGCGGGGGAGAGCCTGGGATTTCTTCCGGGCGACATGAAGGAGAAGGTGGACCCGTACCTTCGTCCTCTCTACGACGCGCTCAACGATCTCCTCTCCTTCGAGAAGATCCGCCGCTTCCTGGAGCTGGGCGTGATCGAGGTGGCGCCGCTCGCCTACATGCGCGGGCGGACGCTGAACAACGCGTTCGTCATCCTGGACGAGGCCCAGAACACCACGGTCGGGCAGATGAAGATGTTCCTCACGCGCCTGGGCTACGGCTCGAAGGCCGTGATCACGGGCGACGTGACGCAGATCGACCTCGCCGTGGAGCAGTCTTCGGGACTGGTGGAGATCCAGTCCATCCTCCACGGTGTGCCGGGCATCGAGTTCGTCTATCTCACCGAGCGCGACGTGGTCCGTCACCACCTGGTGCGCGAGATCATCCGGGCGTTCGACGCCCACGAGAAGGTGAACGAAACGAAGCGGGGATCGAATGGCCGTTGAGCCGCTCCGCGTCCTCGAG
>JAYUAE010000111.1:0-22921 GCA_043741515.1 Candidatus Eiseniibacteriota bacterium
CCCTTGGGCAGGCTGATGTCCACGATCTTGACCCGCGTCAGGGTGTCCCGGTATCCGATCTTGCGCCGGTACTTCTTGCGGCGCTTGTACGTGCCGACAACCACCTTGTCACCCTTCTCGTGCCCCATGACCTGCATCACGACCACCGCTCCTTCGACCAGCGGCTTTCCGACCTGGATGCCGTCGCCGTCCGATACGAGCAGCACCCGGTCGATCCTGATCTCGGATCCGGGATCCTTGCCCAGATGCGGCAGGATGTGCTCCTCGTCCTGCGCGACCCGGAACTGAAGCCCCTGCGCCTGGATCACGGCAAACCCGGTGGGCTTCGCCTTGGGTTCGGCCTTGGGCGCTGCCTTGGGGGCCGCCTTCTTCTCACTCTTGTGCTCCGCCTTGGGGGCCGCCTTGGCTTCTGCCTTGGCCGCCGCCTTGGGCTTTGTTTTCGATTCCTCTTTCCCCTTTGCCATGACGTACCTTTCCGCCCCGGCGACCCGGGGCTACCCGACTACTTCTCGAACTGCTTGGTGATCTCCTCGAACGTCCTTCCGCGGAAGAGACGAATCTCGTCCCGCCGGAGCGACGGATCGTCCCGGATCTCGATCCGGAACCGGTACGCGCGCTCCAGGTCCTCCAGGAGATCAGGCACCTGCTCCACCAGGTGCACCGCCAGATCCGGGTGCACGCGCAGGAGGAGGATCTTCTCCTTCGCGCGGAGCCCCACACGCCTCAGCATCCGCCCGATCCGGAGGGTCGCGGAAGCGAGGGAGAGCACCTTGCCCGTGCCCCCGCACTCGGGGCAATCCTGGTTGAAGAACGCGGTGAGGCTCGGCCGCTGCCTCTGCCGGGTCATCTCCACCAGCCCCAGATCGCTCACCGCGAAGGCCTTCGTCCGCGAGCGGTCCCGCTTCAGGCGGGTCCGGAGCGTTTCCAGGACCGCCTTCTTGTTCGCCTCGATTTCCATGTCGATAAAATCGAGGACGATGATCCCGCCCATGTCCCGAAGCCTGAGCTGCCGCGCGATCTCCTCGGCCGCCTCGACGTTCGTCTTGAAGATCGTGTCTTCCTGGTTCTTCTTGCCCGTGAAGCGCCCCGTGTTCACGTCGATCGCCACCAGCGCCTCGGTCTGATCGATCGTGATGTACCCGCCGCGCTTCAGCCACACCTTGCGGTCCATCGCCTTCTCCAGCTCGGTCTCGATCCCGAAGTGATCGAAGATCGGTTCCGCGCCGCGATAGAGCTTGATGCGGGAGCTGAGCTCCGGGACGTACGTCTTCAGATAGTCCAGGATCTCCTTGTATTCCTCCTTCGAGTCGATCACGAGCTGGGACACGTCTTCCGTGAAGATGTCCCGGATCAATCCCGTGGTCAGCTCCATCTCCCGATGGAGGATCGCCGGCGCCTTCGAGCGCTGCGACTGCTTGTCGATCTTGGTCCAGAGCTGCTCCAGGTACTTGATGTCGCTCTGGAACTCCTTCTTTCCCCGCTCCGACCCCACGGTCCGGACAATGAGCCCCGATCCCTTGGGCCGGATCTCCTTGATCAGCGTCTTGAGCCTCGTGCGCTCGGCCCGGTCCTCGATTTTCCGGGACACGCCGATGTGGTCGTGTCCGGGCATCAGGACCAGGTAGCGCCCCGGGAGCGAGATCTGCGTCGTGACCCGCGGGCCCTTGGTTCCGATCGGCTCCTTCGTGATCTGGACCAGGATCTCCTGGCCCTTCTGCAGCGCTTCCTCGATTCGAGGGACCGGCTCGTCGCGGCGCCATCGGCCTCCGCCGCGCCCGCCCCCCCCTCCTCCGGCCGCCTCCGGCTTGCCGTTCTCCGACTCGTCGTCGTCGAACATCTCGTCGAGGTCGGTCTCGGACGGGTGCAGATCGGACGCGTGAAGGAATGCCGTCTTCTCGAGACCCAGATCCACGAACGCGGCCTGCATGCCCGGGAGCACGGCGTTCACGCGGCCCTTGTAGATGTCTCCCACGCGCCGCTGGGATTCCGGGCGCTCCACCATCACCTCGACGAGCTCTTTTTCCTCGAGGATCGCGATTCGTGTCTCATTCAAGCCTGCGTTGATTACGATTTCTCTGCGCATTCACCTCCGGAAGCAGGATCCGCCGCGTCACCGCCGGCCGCGTCAACCGGCACCGGCCGCCAGAACGACGATTCCTCGAGTGCGTCCAATGGATTGAGGACCGCGCCGCCGCGCTCTACCCAGAGCGATTCGCGATGGACGAGCAGCAGGCGTGGGTCGAATTCGAATGACTGCAAGAAGCTGCGGAGCAGGAGATCGGGTTTTAGATAGCCGGGCGCGTGGAGCCGGCTTACGATCCGGACCCGAACCTCTTCCGGACCGGGGTCGAGCACGGCCGAGACGACCGCCGGACGCGCGTTGATGGTCTTCCCTTTCTGCCCATGCGCCTGCTTGGTCACCGGCCATTCGGAGGCTTCCCTGAAGGCCGCAATGCTCCGTTCCAGTTCCTGTCGCACGCGGTGGACGTTCTCACCGCGCGAGAGCTGCTGCATGAGGTAACCCGTGAGCCGCACGTCGTAGTCCGCGAGGCGGATCGCCGCCATGAGCGATTCGGTTTGCCGGCTGAAGGCCCGGCCCCCGGTGATCCGGAGCCCCTCCGGCAGCACCTCGTTCATGGCCTCGATCACCGTCCATTCGCACGCCTGCGCCAGCTCGAGATCGAAATACTCGCCCGCACTGGTCGCGCCCAGGGAAAGCGGCGGCCCGTACGCGATCTTGGCGTGGCGGCTGAATCCCTGCGAGTACGCCATCGGGATCTTGGCCACGCGGAGCGCGCGGTCGAAGATCCGGACCAGATCCAGGTGCGAGGTGAACCGCGCCGCGCCGAGCTTTTCGTAGGAAACCCGGAAGCGCACGGCCTGCGGGCCCCGGTTGGCGGTCGGCCAGGTCTTGCGGCGCCTCCCGTAAGCGGCCGGCTCGGCAGGCTCCTTTGTGGCGAGCGGCGCCGCGGCCAGCTCGATGACGCGCGTCTCGATCATCTGGGTCGTGACGTCGTCCGGCACCTTGAAGTCGAGCGTCTCCGGCGTCTGCCCCTGCCCCGGCGCGAGCTGGAGCGAAACCTTGCGACCGTCCTTCGCCTTGGGCGTGAAGCAGGGCGCGCCGCAGCGATAGCACGCGTGATCCCGGCAGTCCGGAGTCAGCGCAGCGGCGTACGCCTTGGCCCGCTCTTGAAGCAGGAATTTCTTCACCACCGGGGTGCGGATGTGGTCCCACGGCAGCGCCTCGTCCAGATCGCGAGGCCTGAGATAAAGACTGGGGTCCATGCCCACCTGCTCGAACGCCTTCAGCCAGAGCGGGAAATTGAAGCACTCCGACCAGCCGTCGAAGCGCGCGCCCATCCGCCACGCGGCCTCGAGCGCGTCCGCGGTACGGACGTCGCCGCGCGAGAAGACCCCTTCCAGGAACGCTGTGTCGGGATCCCGCCACTTGAGCCTGACGTTGTTCATGCCGCGGAAGCCCTGCCGCAGACGGGCGACCTTCTTGTTCAGGGTCTCCATGGAATCTTGCAATTCCCACTGGAAAGGCGTGTGCGGCTTGGGCACATGCGGGGAGATGCCCACGTTGAAGCTCATCCGCTTGTTTCCGCCCTTGGCCCACTGCTGGCACTTGGCGATGATCTGCGCGATCCCGTCCACGTCCTCGTCGGTCTCGGTCGGGAGCCCGATCATGAAATAGAACTTGATCCCGCCCCATCCCTGGTCGCGCGCCAGCTTGACCGAATACTCCAGCTCGGCCTCGTCGATCCCCTTGTTGATCACATCGCGCATCCGCTGCGTCCCGGCCTCCGGGGCGAACGTGATGCTTCCCCGGCGGCCCTGCTGGATCTTGTCCGCGACCGAAGGGGCGAGCGTGCCGACGCGCGTCGAAGGAAGCGACACGTTGACGCCCAGCTCGTTCGTGAAGCGGTCCAGCTCGTGGAGCACGACGGGGAGCTGCTTGTAGTCGGTGGTCGAAAGCGAGAGGAGCGAGACCTCGTCCCAGCCCGCGTGGACGATGCCGCACTGGACTTCCTTCACGACCTGGTCCGCGCGCTTCTCGCGGAGCGGCCGGTTCATGTAGCCGGCCAGGCAGAACCGGCACCCGCGCGTGCAGCCGCGCATGACCTCGACCCCCAGCCGGTCGTGCACGATCTCGGTCGGCGAGATGAGCGGCTTCTCCGGGTAGTACTCCGGATCGAGCGACGGCACGTAGCGGTACCGGGGTTTCTGGGACGGAGAATCCGCCTTGGGCACCCGCGCGACGAAGCCGAATGGATTCATGACCTCGTCGAAGTGAGCCGGGACGTACACGCCCTCGAGCGCGCCAAGGCGGCGCAGCACCTCCGCGCGCTTCAGCCCCTTCTCGCGGCGCTCCACCATGAGGTCGCACATCTCCTGGATGACCTCTTCGCCGTCCCCGATCACGAACGCGTCGATGAAGGGCGCGAGCGGCTCGGGGTTCACGGTGCAGAGCCCTCCCGCCACCACGATCGGGTGGTGGTCGCGGCGGTCCGCCGAGCGGAGCGGGATCTGAGCGAGGTCGATCATCGTGAGCACGTTCGTATAGGAAAGCTCGTACTGGAGCGAGAAGCCGATGAGGTCGAACTCGGCCGCCGGCGTGCGCGACTCGAGCGAATAGAGCGGGATGCCCTCCGCGCGCATCAGCTGCTCCATGTCGCCCCACGGCGTGAAGCAGAGCTCCGCCATCGCATCCGAACGCTTGTTCAGGATGTGATAGAGGATCTTGATCCCGAGATAGGACATCCCGATCTCGTAGAGATCCGGGAAGCAAAGGAGCGTGCGGACCTTGACCGTGTCCGGATCCTTGCGGGCTGCGTGGAGGAAGCTACCCGTATACCGGCTCGGCTTCGTCACTATCGGCAGGTAGGCTTCGTCCAGAATGCGCAGCTTGTTCATTCCGCCCTCCTCCACGAACACTTCACGTAATTCACTGCATTTCTTGGGATTATCGACGAGACAAGAGACCGGAGCCCAGTCCGTGCCAAGCGTGAGAATCTATCATAAAGACTAGGGGTGCGCCAACCCCGCATTGGCGCTTGGGGATACGGTCGCCCGGGCCCCGCCGTGGGAGGCTGCCAGGGATAGAACCCAGGTCGCGCCAGCGGCTTCCAGGGCTTCCGCCGCCGCCAGCAGGGTGCTCCCCGTGGTCGCGACATCGTCCACGAGCAAGACCGGCCTTCCGGCGACCAGGGGCCCGCGAACGACCTTGAACGCGCCCTCCACGTTCGCGCGCCGGCGCTCCGGGTCGAGCCTGGCTTGCGGCTCGTGGTCGCGCAGGCGGACCAGCGCCTCGACGAACGGCACGCCCCAGCGCTCCGACGCGTCTCGCGCCAGGAGCGCGGCCTGGTCGTACCCTCGCCAGGCTCGCCGGGCGGGGTGGAGCGGGACCGGAGCCAAAACGTATTCCCTGCCGATCCCTTCCCGCAATCCCGGCGGCAGCGGGAGAAGCGAGGCGACCCAGGAGGTGAGCGCGGACGCGCCCTCGTACTTGAACGCGTGGATCAGGCGATCGAGGGGAGCCTCGAAGGAAGGGCCCGCGAGGAGAAGCCTCCCCGATCCGTGCGAGGCGCAGCCGCGCTCGGCGCGCGGCGAGGACGAATCGCCATGAAGGCAGCGCAGGCAGAGCGCGACCCCGGTCCGGTCCACGAGCGCGTCACACGCGCGGCAGACCTCGGCGTCGCGCGGAGGCGATCCCCCGCAGCCGGCGCACCGGCGGTCGAGGAGCATATCGCAGAGATCGGTCCACCCCGTCTCCAGCGCCCGCCGTACCGGAACCATGCTCCCCCGCCTCCCTGCCCTCGAATCACTCCGCCGCGCGGAACGCTTCCCTCATCGCCGCGATCGGAGCCTCGTTCCCCGTCCAGAACGCGAACGAGGCCGCGCCCTGATGGATCAGGAACGCGCTCCCGTCCTCGTAGCGCACGCCGTGGGCCTGCGCCACGGCTCGCGCGCCAGCGGCGCGGGCGCCGTAGTTCAGGTCGAGGACCGCCGCGTGAGGCGCATGAGCTTCCCACCAGCGCTCCTCGTCCGGCGAGACCTTCTCCGCCGAAATCGCGCGAACCAGGAGATCCCAGCTACCGGCGATCGGAGGATCGGCAAGGGCGGCCGCCTTGATCCGGGTCTTTCCCGGAGACGCGCCCACCCGCTCCGCGAGCGATCGCGCGCGCTCCACCGTTCGGCTCACCACCCGGATCGTCTCGGGACCGAGATCCAGAAGTTTCGGGACGACCGCCCGCGCGGCCCCTCCCGCTCCCAGCACCAGCACGCTCCGCCCCGAGAGGTCGATCTTCGCCTCGCCGATCCAGGCGAGGAACCCCGCCCCGTCGGTCGCGTGCCCCTGCCAGCCTTCCGGCTCCCAGCGGAGCGTGTTCACCGCCTGCGACTCCTCGGCGTCCGCGGTGTGCGCGCGCGTGAGCGCAAAAGCAGCCTCCTTGTGCGGCGAGGTCAGATTGATCCCCGCCACCCGCGCGGCGTGGAGCCCCTCGAGCGCCTGCGCCAGACGGGAGGCGGGAACCTCGAGCGCCACGTACACCGCGTTGATCCCCAGCGCGGCAAACGCCGCGTTCTGGATCTCGGGGGAACGACTGTGGTGCACGGGATCCCCCAGCACCGCGTAGACCTGGGTCCTCCCGTTCACGCGCACGAAGCCGGTGGGCTCAGCTGGGGCGCAACTCGGGCATCGGGGCCGGTTCGGTCGCCTGGGCGCCGGCATGCCTCAGGCGTCGCATCATGAAGAGGGAGATCAACACGAGCACGACGCTGAAGACCTGATTCACGTTGAACGCGAAGGGCCCGATCTTCCCGAGATAGCTCGTCGCGTCGTAGTAGCGCGTGAAGTCGATGACAAAGCGAAGCGTGGCGTCCAGCGCGATGTAGGTCCAGAAGAGCCACCCATCGAAGTGGGGCTTGCGATCCATGCGAAGCAGGGCCACGAAGAGCGCCAGCCCCGCCGCCGCGAGGTAGAGCTGCGAAGGATGGAGCGGCTCGCTCGGGAAGACGAAGTTCGAATAGGAGCCCGGCGGAAACTTGATCGCCCACGGAACCGTGGCGGGCAGGCCGAAGCAGCACCCGTTCAGGAAGCATCCGAGCCTTCCGATCCCGATTCCGAGCGCCATGCTCGGCGCGGCCGCGTCGCCGGCGCGCCACACAGGGAGCGCGGCGCGCCGCACGTACGCGATTCCGCCCGCGATCGCGAGGAAGTAGCCGCCGTAGAGCATCAGGCCCCCTTCCCAGATGCGGAACACACCGGCCAGATCATGCGCGTAGTCGCTCCAGTGCGTGAGCACATAGAGGCCGCGCCCTCCGATGATCGCGAGCACGAGGAGGAGAAGGGAGAGCGTGCTCAGCTTGTCCTCGGGAAGTCCACGCTTGAGGCCGCGCCTCAGGAGGAGCTGGATTCCGAGGAGAAACGCGATCGCGAGAAGAAGGCCGTAGCTGTGGAGCTCGAGGCCGTGAAACTTGAAGAGCGTTGGATACACAGGGTCTCCGGTTTCCCGTTCACGCGGACGTCAGGATTGCCGCACGCTCCGTATTCGCGCCGCGTCAGTACTCGCGCCAGCGCATGGCGACGTTCTGGATGAGGCCGACTTGGAGAAAACTCGCCACCAGCGAGGATCCGCCGTAGCTCAGCAGCGGCAGGGGAAGGCCGGTCACGGGCGCGAGCCCGACGGTCATCCATATGTTGACGAGGATATGGTACAGAAAAACCGAGGTCATTCCAATCGCCAGCAGCCCCCCGAACCGGTTTCGGGCCCGGTTCGCGATCTTGATCCCTCGCAGGACGAGCAGGAGATAGAGCGAGGCCACGATTGCCGCCCCCACGAATCCGGTCTCCTCCCCGACTACCGAGTAGATGAAATCGGTGTGCTGCTCCGGCAGGAAGGCCAGCGCCTTCTGCGTGCCGTGCAGGAACCCCTTCCCGAAGATCTGTCCGGATCCGATCGCGATCTTGGACTGGATGATCTGATAGCCGGCGCCGTAGGCGTCGGCGCCCGGGTCGAGGAACGTCGTGATGCGCTGCTTCTGATAGGGCTGCAGGTGGTTCCAGATCTGAGGCGTCGCGATCCCCACGACCAGGTTCACCCCCACCACGATCAGCAGCGGAAGGAGGCGGATGCGCGAGCGGTAGAGGATCACCGCGAGCAAGCCCAGGAATAGCAGCCACGCCGGCGTGTAGAAGGAGAGGGCGACGTTGGCGATGGGCGTGATCATGAAGAAGAGATAGAGAAAGGGCATCCCCGCCCAGTAGAGCATCGTGAAGAGCATCGCCACGAACGCGATCGACGTTCCCAGATCCGGCTGCTTCAGCACCAGGAGACACGGGATCGCCGCGGTCAGGACGGGTCGGATCATGTTCCGGATCTGGGTCCAGTCCTTCTTCCGGTCGGAAAGCTGGCTCGCGAGCAGGATCACCGTGGCCACCTTGGCCAGCTCGGAAGGCTGGATCTTGACCGGTCCCCACCCCAGCCAACGCTGCGCGCCCAGGCCCACATGCCCGATGAAAAGCGTCAGCACCAGGAGGCCCAGCCCCATCGCGTAGAGCAGGTACGAGGTCTTCCCCTCGTAGATCCGGTATGGAACCGCCGCGATGAGCCCGCCCGCCACCATCGCGATCAGGAGATAGAGGATCTGCTTCAGATAGAGCCCGTGCTCGGCCGACGCCGACGGCATCGAGGTCGCGCTGAACACGAACGCGATCCCGATCACCGTCAGAAGCAGCGTGGCCATGAGAAGCGGCCGGTCGAGGTCGGCGGAAAAGCGCGGTGAGATCATGTCAGCGCCTCGCGACCACGGCCGCGTTCTCCGGCATCGCGGGATGGAAGAAGGCTTCGAGCACCTTTCGCGCGATCGGCGCCGCGGCCGTGCTCCCGTGCCCCGCGTTCTCGACCAGGACCGCGATCGCGATGCGCGGCGACTCGACCGGAGCGAAGCAGATGAAGAGTGCGTGGTCCTTTCCGTGCGGGTTCTGCGCCGTGCCGGTCTTTCCCGCGATGGTGAGGGAGTCCACCCTCGCCCGGCCGCCGGTTCCCTGCGGATCGGAGACCACCGAGGCCATCGCGGCCCGGACCACGCTCAGGCTTCGCGCCGACACCGCCACGTCGTGACGGAGGGAATCCTCGGGAGTCTCCGATCGCAGGGTCCTGTCGGAGCCCACTCCACGGATGAGATGGGGTTTCCAGAGCGTGCCTCCGTTCGCGATGAACGCCGCCAGCTGCGCGAGCTTGACAGGGGTGAGGGTGACCTCCCCCTGGCCGATGGCGATATTCAGGATGATGCCGCGGCTCCAGCGGCCCGCGCCGAAGTGGCGGTCGTACCAGGCCTCGTCCGGGAAGAGCCCGCGCCTCTCTTGCGGCAGGTCGATGCCCGTCTTGCCCGAGAGGTCCAGCTTCGCCATGTACTCGGCCAGTCGGTCGAGACCGATCCGAAGCCCCAGCTGGTAGAAGTACACGTCGCAGGAGCGGACGATCGCATCGTGAACCGCAAGGCTCCCGTGCCCGTCGTGCTTCCAGCAGCCGAAGAGACGGCTTCCGAAGCGATACTCTCCCGTGCAGGACTGCGCGAAGTACGTCCCGGCCGTGATGGCGCCGGCCTCCAGCCCCGCGAGCGCGGTGAACGGCTTCAGCGTGGACCCCGGCGGGTACGCCGCCTGGATGGCGCGGTTGAAGAGCGGGTAGTTGCCGCCGCCGCTCATCTCGCTCCATCGCTCCTGCGTGATCCCCGTCGAGAACTCGTTGGGGTCGTAGTTGGGCTTCGACGCGAGCGCGAGAACCTCGCCGTTTCGCGGATCGATCGCCACCACGGCGCCGCGCGCCCCCGCCTCGAAGGCGTCCTCCGCGGCGCGCTGCAGATCGAGGTCGATCGTGAGCGTGAGATTGGTGCCGCGCGTGGGAAGCACGGGATGCTTCTCGCCCAGGAAGTCCCCCTTGCGCCCCAGCGCGTTCACCTCGACGAATCGCTTCCCGTCCTGCCCGCGCAGGAGCTTCTCGTACCGGCGCTCGATCCCCATCCGCCCCATGAGATCGCCGCTCAGGTAGTCGGCGTACGCCGGATCGGCCAGCTCCTTGTCGGAAATCTCGCCCACGTACCCGAGCAGGTGGGACGCCATGAGCCCGAGCGGATACCGGCGCAATGGCTCGGACTCGACCTGGACCCCGGGGAGCCGGTCCCGGTGCTCGGAGACGAACGCCACCGACTTGATGTCCACGTTCCGCTTGAGACGGACCGGAAGGAAGGAGATCTTGCGCTCGCGCCGGATCTTGTCCCGGAGCACGGCGGTATCCACGTCCAGCATCGGCCCCAGCGCCGCAAGCGTCGAGTCCAGCAGGCTGGGATTGCGGACATAGGCCTTGTCGAGGGGATCCAGCGAGACGGTGAAGGAGGGGACGCAATCCGCGAGCAGCCGGCCCTTGCGGTCCCGGATCTCTCCGCGGGGGGCGGTCAGGACCTCGACACGGATCCGGTTTTCTTCGGAGAGCTCCCGGTACCGGGAACCCTCGAGCACTTGCAGGACGAAGAGCCGGAGAATGACCAGGCCGAATATCCCGACGACCGCGATCATGAGCGTCCGCTCGCGACGTTGCCATCCTCCGAGGGCGACCGGATCCGCGCGCATGGCCTAGTCCTCGTCGGTGAGAAGGAGGGTCCGGGAGAAACGCTCCGCGGTCGACAGCAGGAGTAGGACCAGAACGGTCGTGTAGAGCGCCGAGGGGATGCCGACGAACAGGAACTCGCGCACGAACGCTCCGAAGTCGCCCGCGGTGTAGACGCCGAAGTAGATCACGTCGTGCGCGAGCATCGCGAAGAGAAAGAAAAAGAACCGCACCCCCACGTTGGAACGGTGGACACGGAACCCCGCCTTCGCGATGAGGAAGCCCACCACGGTCTTCGAGAACGCGTTGAGGCCCAGAGGCCCCGGCGCGTCGAGGTCTTGCATGAGACCCACCATGAATCCACCGACCACTCCCGAAACCGGACCGCGCATCCATGCGAAATAAACCACGAATGCCACGAGAAGGTCCGGCTTGACCCCCGCGATCGCGATCCGGTGGGCGACGGTGGCCTGGAGGATGAGCACCACGAGGAGCACGATCGTGTCCCGGACCCCCCTCATGGCGCGGCCTTTGCCCGAGCGCTATCGGCCGGCGCGCGCTCGGGGATCGCGCTGTCGGGCGCGGCCGACTCGAGCGCGTGCATGCGTGGCCCGCGGCCCGAGCCGCCCGGGATGAAGACCAGGACCTCCTCGAGACTCCGGAAGTTCACCGAGGGCTTCACCTGCACTTCCTTCATGAGGCCGTTCTCGGCGATTCCGATCCGGCTCACGATGCCCACACGGACACCTTCGGGGAAGATGCCGCCCAGCCCCGACGTCAGCACGAGGTCGCCCTTCTTCACGTCTTCCTGCGAGGAAACGTAGAGGAGATTGAGCAGCGGCCGCTCGCCGAATTCCCACTGGAGCACGCCGTCCACGCGGGAGCGTCCCACGCGCACCGCGACCTCGCAGTCGCGGTGAAGGAGCGTGAGCACGCGCGCTTCGTGGGGGGTGGTCCGATCCACCCGCCCGACCAGGCCATCCGGAGTGATCACGGCGCGGTCGGGCAGGATACCGTCCTTCGATCCCTTGTCGATCGTGAGGCTTCCGCCGAGCCGGTCCAGGCTCCGCGCGGTGACGCGCGCCGCGGTGAGGTCCGAGGGGTTCTCCTGCGAAAGCGCCAGGAGCTTCCGGAGCCGTGCATTCTCGAGGCGGTCGGTCCGCATCTCGTCCGCCTCGATCTCAACCTGCGCCAGGCGCTTCTTGAGCTTCTGGTTCTCCCAGTAAACGCCCACGCCCGCATCCACCCAGCCCACCAGCGAATTCACGGGGGCCAGGGCGGTGTGCTGGATGAACCATACGGCGCGCACCTGCTGGCCGCGCCCGAGTGACATCAGGGTGAGGGAGAGAACGCAGGCGATGGTGAAGGCCGCCCAATCAGCGCGCCGGGCAAAGAGAAGCCGGAACATCGGGCCTCAAGCCCCCCGCTCAGTCGCGGACGACCGACATGAGCACCTTTTCGTAGAGGGTAGGATCGTCGAGGATCTTTCCGGTGCCGAGTACGACGCAGGTGAGCGGATCCTCGGCAACCGTAATGGGCAAGTTGGTGGCTTCCCGGAGCAGCATGTCGATCCCGCGCAGCAGCGATCCGCCCCCGGTCATGACGATGCCGCGGTCCACAATGTCTGAAGCCAGCTCGGGCGGCGTCTTCTCCAGCGACTGCATGAGCGCGTCCACGATCTGCTGGAGCGGCTCGCTCAGGGCCTCGCGGACCTCCACCGAGGAGATCTTCATGGTCTTCGGAATTCCCGCAACGAGATCGCGACCCTTGATCTCCATCTCCTCCTCCTGCTCGAGGCGGAACGCGGATCCGATCTTGATCTTGATCGCCTCCGCGGTCTGCTCGCCGATGAGGAGGTTGTAGGCCTTCTTGACGTACTGGACGATGGCTTCGTCCATCTCATCCCCGCCAACGCGAATGGACTGCTGGTTCACGATCGAGTTGAGCGCCATGACCGCGATCTCGGTCGTTCCGCCGCCGATGTCGATGATCATGTTCCCCGAGGGCTTCCCCACCGGCAGGCCCACGCCGATCGCGGCCGCGATGGGCTCCGGAACCAGCAGCACCTCGCGAGCGCCGGCGTGCTGCGCCGAATCCTGCACGGCTCGCTTCTCCACCTCGGTGATTCCAGACGGGACGCAGATGATGATACGCGGGCGCACCCACGTGCGGCGGCGGAGCGCCTTCTGGATGAACTCGCGGAGGAGGTCTTCGGTCTTCTCGAAGTCCGCGATCACGCCGTCCTTCAGGGGGCGGACCGCCACGATCTCGTCGGGCGTGCGGCCGAGCATGCTCTTGGCCTCTTTCCCCACCGCGATGACCTTGCCCGTCGTGCGGTCCACGGCGACAACGGAGGGCTCGTTCAGGACGATCCCCTTGCCCCGCAGATAGACGAGCGTGTTGGCGGTTCCGAGATCAATGGCAACGTCGTTCGAGAAGACACCCATCAACTGATCGAGAAACATCCGTGCCTCCCGAAATCCGTGGCTCGACATGGCGGGCTTACTCCCTCCCTCCACCCTGGCGGGCGAAGGTATCCGTGGCATGAAGTGTGCGGACCGTACCAGACGCGACGAAGGGGCCGCAAGACCATTTCTCCCCCGAAGCCACGTTGACAGGCCGGGATACGAGTGCTAGCGTGCCTGGAGAGACCCAACAGGCATCGCGCCCACATGGGAGGTATCGACCATGATGCGAGCCATCTTGAGGATTCTCGTGCTTTCCGCAAGCTTGCTTCTCCCGGCCGCTCCGGCCCTGCCGGCAGCCCCGACCACCGGCCCCCAGTACGGGCAGCGCCCCGATGCACGCCCTCAAAACGCCGCCAAGCGGGTAGAGGAGATCCAGGGCTTGGGTGTCGACCGGCAGCTCGGAGTCTTCGCCGGGACCGTGCTCGACATCAGCGATCGCGCCGTGGAAAACGCGATTGTGGATCTGTTCATCGACGGGAATCTGGTCGGAAACGCGTTCACGGACGCCGCCGGGGCCTACGAGATCAAGGTTCCCTATGATTCCGGCGGCGACACGACCGTGCTCCTCTGGTTCGTGCCGCAGAGCCGCACGCTCCTGCCCAAGGAGCTGGTCATCCGCGAAAGCAAGGTGAGCCAGGCGAATGGGCTCATCTCGAAATGCGTCCCGCGGGCCGAGCTTCTGCAGGGGCATCAGTTCCGGGTCTACCTCTTCGACTCCTCGACCCGGAACAAGGACCTGGCCGAGCTGAACTGCCTGCCGTAGGCGCCGCGCTGCCGTGCGATCGCCTCCTCCACCAAGCGGAGCCGCTCGCGCGCGAGGCGCTCCAGTTCCGGCGATAGCGGGAGCTTCAAGAGCTCCTGGCAGACGTACTGCGCGCGGCCCGGGTTGTTGAGCACCCTCCGTTCGATGTCGATGCACTTGAGGAGCGCCGTGGCCGCACCGTGCGCCTCGGGGTAATGGCGCCCGTAGGCCTCGTACGCGCGGCTCGCGTCGCTCGGCCTGCCGCGCTCCTCGAAGCAGCGCGCGATGCGAAGGAGATGGCCCGAGGGGATCGAGACGTCCCCCAGCAGGCGCTTCATCTCGTCGAAGGCGTCGCAGGCCTCCTCCACCTCTCCGGAGCGGAGCCGGCTGGCGATGGTTTCCCGGAAGCGGCCGTGCGATGCCGCGCTCTGATGCGTGACCCGCTGGACGCGCGCCGCGCGGATGAGCACCTCGGCGTCGTTGGGGCGCTTGGCGAGATAGGCCTCATACTCGCCGAGCGCCGCGTACCACTCCCCGCGCTCGGCATAGCGGTCCCCGACGAAGAGCCGCCGCTCCAGCCTCCCCTCGCCCCCGAGCCCCATCAGGAATCCCAGCGCCACGCCGATTGCGAGCCCCGCGAGGTGTGAGATGTAAGCCGTTCCTTCGACCGGCTGCGCCAGTTGATAGACACCCTGGAGCACGAACCAGAGAACGATCGCCACGAACGCCGGGAGCGCGAACTTGTTGGCCCGCGTGATGCCCTGGAAAAACAGGAACGTCACCGCCGCGAACTTGAGCCGGGCGTAGTAGAGCCGCACGAGGAAGAGCCCCATCACTCCCGCCACCGCGCCGGATGAGCCGAGGATCGGCATCGAGCTGAGCTCGGGGGCGAACGCCACCATCCAGGCGGCCTGGGCCAGATTTGCGAGCCCCGCGAAGCAGAGATACGCCGCCAGGAACCGGAACGTGCCGGTGCGGGACTCGATGGGCGGGGCGAAGATTCCGAGGTAGACCAGATTGCTCAAGAGGTGCATCCAGCCCGCGTGCAGGAACGACGAGGTGATCGAGGTCAGCACGGAAGGGGCGCCCGGCTGCAGCGTGAATCGATAGAAATCGAGCTCGGATCCCGGCGTCATGCGGAAGAACAGGAACACGCAGAGATTCACGCCCGCCAGCGCGATCGTCCCCCAGGGGATGCCGCGGACGCGCGCTTCCGTCCCGACCGGGATGTAGAAGAGATAGTACATGCTTGTATTCTGACCCCTCCCCTCTCTACACTACCGCGGGCTCAAAATCGAAGCATATTCGCCACTTAGCGCATTCCAAACGGGGAATCCACCGATGTCGACCGCGGCAGGCTCGTCCGGAATGGACATGGGCTCCGAGATCCAGAAGGAGCTCGACCCGCTCGAAAACGCGAGGCTCCAGTTCGAGGAGGCCGCGCAGCGATTGAAGCTCGATCCGAGCTTCATCCAGATCATCAAGGAGCCGCGCCGCGCGACCATCGTGAAGCTTCCGGTCCAGATGGACGACGGAAGCTTCCGCGTGTTCACCGGGTACCGCGTCCAGCACTCCATCATCCGGGGACCCGCCAAGGGCGGCATCCGGTACCACCCCGACGTCACGCTCGAGGAGGTCATGGCGCTCGCGGCCTGGATGACCTGGAAGTGCGCGGTGGTCGGGATTCCCTTCGGCGGCGGCAAGGGAGGGGTCGCGTGCGACCCCTCCAAGATGTCGAAGACCGAGCTGGAGAAGCTCACGCGCCGCTACACGGCCGACCTGATCGACGTGATCGGACCGGAGTCCGACGTGCCCGCGCCCGACGTGAACACCAACGAGCAGACCATGGCCTGGATCATGGACACCTACTCCATGCACGCGCGGCACACCGTGACCTCGGTCGTGACGGGCAAGCCGCTCGAGCTGGGAGGTTCGGCGGGACGCCGCGAGGCGACCGGACGCGGCGTGCTCTTCGTGGTCCGCGAGGCAGCGAAGCGGATGGGCATGAGCCTGAAAGGCGCCAAGGTCGTGGTGCAGGGCTTCGGCAACGTCGGCTCGGTCGCGGCCGATCTCCTCGCCAGGGACGGCGCCCTGGTCGTGGGCGCGAGCGACGTCAAGGGGGGGGTGGCCAACCCGCAAGGGCTGGACCTTCCCGCCCTGATGCGCCACCTCGCCGAGAAGAAGACGGTCGCGGGGTTCCCCGGCGGCACGCCCGTCGAGGGCAAGAAGATCCTCGAGATCCCGTGCGACATCCTGATCCCGGCCGCTCTCGAGAATCAGATCACCCATGTGAACGCCTCGCGCATCTCCGCGCGCATCATCGCCGAGGGGGCGAACGGCCCCACGACGCACCAGGCGGACAAGATACTGAACAAGGCGGGCGTCATGGTGATCCCTGATATTCTTGCCAATTCGGGAGGGGTCACGGTCTCGTACTTCGAGTGGGTGCAGGACCGCCAGGGGCTCTTCTGGCGCGAGGCCGAGGTGAACGAGCGCCTGGAGCACATCATGGTCACCGCGTTCAACGACGTGGCCAGGATGTCGGAGGAGCACAAGGTGTCGCTCCGGGTCGCCGCCTTCATGCTCGCCATCAAGCGCGTCGTGGACGCGATACAGCTCCGCGGCGTGTACGCCTGACCGGACGGCGCCTCGAGCATCCGGCCGCCCCGGCGGTCACGCGACCAGCCCCTCCTCGAAGATGAGCCTCCCGCGCCGCGGATCCAGCGTGGCGCGGGCGCCCAGCGGCAGCGGCAGATTCCGGCGTCCGTGTCCCGCCCTCATCCCTCCCAGGACCGGCACCCGCAGCATGCCCAGGTGATCCCGCAGCACCTGCCTCAGCCTCAGTTCCTTGTGGTTCGGCTTCGGGACGCAGTTGATGAAGCTCCCCAGCGCAACACCGCGAATCCCGCGCAGCGAGCCCGCGAGGGCGAGATGCGTGAGCATGGCGTCGATCTTGTAGGGCGGCTCGTTCACCTCCTCGAAGAAGAGGATCGCGCCGCGTAACGAGGGAATGTACCGCGTGCAGGCGGCATGGTGGACCAGCGCGAGATTGCCCCCCAGGACGCGCCCCGAGACCGTGGAGCCTCCTGGCACGATGCGGAGCGGCGCCGCCAGCTCGCGGATGCCCGGAGGGGGCGATGGGTTCGAGAGCCAGGAAAGCCACCGAACGATCTCCCCGCGCCGTCCGAAGCCCAGCCCGTGCAGGTTCGGCCCATGCAATGTGCGGACGCCGGAGCGCGCCTGGAATCCCAGGTGGAGAAAGGTCGCGTCCGAGTATCCCGCGAAGACCTTCGGATCGCGGCGCATGGCGGCCCAGTCCACCGCGCCGGCGATCCGCATCGCGCCGTACCCGCCGCGCGCCATGAGCACGCAGCGGATGTCGGGATCGCGGAGCATGCGGTTGAGATCGTCCGCGCGCGCGGCGTCGGTTCCGGCCAGATGCCCGCGCCGGTCGTAGAGGTGCCGCGCGATGCGGGTACGAAATCCTGCCGTCTCCAGAACGCGGAGCCCCGCGACGACGTAGCGGCGCAGCACGGGCCCCGAGGGCGCGACGATACCGATCCGGTCCCCCGGACGAAGACGCGGGGGCGCGATCAACGCGGGACCATCCGCCGCAAGGACTCCGGCGTGCCGGCGCCCGGGGCGCCCCTCGTGAACCGGCTCAGGATCCCCACGATCGCTTCCTCCGCGGCGTGCGCCGAAGCCACGCTCGCACGATTCCCGTTGCTCAGGATCGAAAACACGACCTTCTCCCCTCCGCGGGTCATGACATAGCCCGAGAGCGCGCTCACGTTGGTCAGCGTGCCCGACTTGGCGCGCAGGATGACGTCCGGAGCCAGGCCCTGGAAGCGCTTCTGCAGCGTTCCCACCGCGCCCGGCATCGCGAGCGACTCTCGGAAGATACCGCCCAGCGTGGCGTCCCGGTCGAGGAATTCCAGCCATCGCACGAAGGCCCTCGCCGTCGCGAGGTTCAAGGGCGAGAGCCCGGATCCGTCCACGAAGGAGATGTCCAGCGTGTCGATCCCGGTCTCCGCCAGCATGGCGCTGAGCCGTCGCAGCGCGGGACCGGCCGATTTCCCGGCGGGAGCGGGGTCGAGGTGACGCAGGAGCGCCTCGGTCTCCACGTTCAGGCTGTAGGCATCCACCATGGAAACCACTTCCGCCGCGGGAGGAGACTCGAGGCGAAGGAGCGTCGCGTTCTGCGCGGGAGGGCTCGCGCCCGCCGCGACCACGGCAACCTTCGCGCGAACGTCGATGCCGGCGCGTCGCATCGCGCCCAAAAGCTCCAGCCCCGCCGTCGAATCCGGATCGGGCACCGAGACCTGGCGTTTGGCCGCTCCCCCACGCGGGATCCGCCCGGTGACGCGTAGGACGCGCGACCCGGGATCCCGGGTGATGGAGAGCACCGGCATCGCGTCGGGATCCGCCAGGGACACCCGGCCCACGATCCGGAGCGGCGTCTCAGTCGGGTCGAGGGCGAGCGTGACCCCACGGGGGGTCGCCGTGGCGAGAAGGGTCGCGGCGTTTCCGTTCGCGAGCACCGCGTTGAGCGGCGCGCCGTAGGAGAACGGCAGGTCGTCGATCGCCCAGCCCGGCCCGTATGGCTCCGGCGCGAAGATCGTCCCGTCCACCCAGACCGTTCCCGAGAATTTCCGGAGCCCTGAAGCCCGGAGCAGGTACGCGAGCGAGTCCAGAAGCCCCCGGGAGCCCGGATGCAAAAGCTGGACGACGTCCGGATAGCCCGAGGCGTGGAGGATCAGATCACCCTTGAGTTCCTGCTCGCGCCCTCCGTGCTTCTTCTGGAGCTTCCCGCCTGCGCCCACCTCGGTGACCCCGCGTGCCTGGGGCCCGAATTGCTTCAGGAAGGCCCCCGTCACGAAGAGCTTCATGTTGCTCGCGGGTATGAAGCGGTCGTCCGGGTTCAGCGCGAGCAGCGTGTCGCCGCGATCCATCGAGACGGCGAGGATCCCGAAATGGCAGCCATCGATGACCTCGGAATGGAGCGCGGAGAGCGAGTCGGAGAGGAGGCCGAACGGCACGCAGCTCGAGGAGGCGCAAACGGTGGCGGGCAGGCTCGAGGCGAACAGGCCGGCGGCCAGGGCCAGCGCCAAGCCCGCACGCCTTGGAAGCGGGCCGGGGCGGACCCGCGAGGATCCGCCCCGGTGACCGCTCGAGCCGGGCGCTTCGTTCAAAACGCGATTCGGAGCGAAGCCTGCTGATTGTCGCTGAAGAACTGTCCCACGTGACTTCCCGCCCAGTCGAAGCTCAACGGACGGTCGCCCAGCTTGAAGTTCAGGCCGGCGCCATAGCTGAAGCTGTAGAGATAATCGGTCTGGCGGCTCGACGAGCTGAGCGCGAGCTGTCCGACATACCCTCCGCGGAGCGCGAGGTGCTCGCCCAGCAGGTACTCGGCGCCAAGGCGGTACTCGTCCGTCGAGAAGTTGTTCCCCTGAAACGTGCCGTAGATCGTGGCGTGCTGCTTCTCGGCCACGCCCACGTCATAGGAAACACCGATCTGGAGGTAGGAAGGCAGCTCGAAGCTGGTCGATTCGAGCTGAACCACGTGCGGCCCGGCCGACGGATCATCTCCGGGGAGCGTGAACCGCTGCTCGAAGTTGGGTCCGCTAAAGGTCATGTTGGGGCCGATGTTCTTCATCGCGAACCCGAACCGGAGCCCGCGCCAGCCGGTGTCGTACTGCACCCCCAGATCGCCCGCGAAGCCCGCTGCCGTCGTCTGTGCGATCCGTTCGTTAACGTAGTTGGCGGTGAACCCGAGCGACACCCGATCGGTCATCCGGCGCCCGTAGGTGAGGCCGAAGACCGAGTAGGTCGGGTTCAGGATCTCGCCGGTCCCATCAGGCGCGTCCTCGGTGGTCACGATGATGTCGCCGATGTTCAGCACCTTGATCGAGAGCGCGATGTTCCCCGCCGAGCCGAGCTTCGTGGAGACGGCGCCGTAGTTCACCTTGGAATCGGCCAGGTACGTGCTGTAGGAGACGATCGCCTCCGCGTTGTCGACCCCTGCGAGCGACGCAGGGTTGTAGTACATGTTGCCGATGCCGTTCCCCAGCGCCACGGCAGACCCGCCGATGGCGATCGAGGCGGCTCCCACCGGAATGCGCAGCTCCTGCGCTCCGGCGGTGCCCATGCGGTCGAGCCCTCCCGCGGCGGCATGCCCGGCCAGGCCGAGCAGCCCCAGCGTAAGAGCGAGTTTCATGAACAGGGCCCTCATATTGACGATCCTCCGTCGTTGGGAAGGATTCCGCTCCGGTTTCATGGCGATCGGGCCCCCTGTTAGAAGTTGTCCAACCGCTCTTTTTCGACGAAGACGGCGATTCGATCGGTCTTGCTGCCCACGCCGGCCACATCGATACGGTAGATGTAGATTCCGCTCCCGACCGGGAGCCGGTTATCCGTATTCAGGTCCCACTGAATCTCGGCGCGAGACATGTCGTCGCCCGACGAGGCGGACCTTCGAATGGTGCGGACCAGGTCACCCCCGAGGTTGAATATCCGGATGGTCACCTCGCGCGACGCGGGAATATTGGTGAACTTGATGACGCGATCGAACTGCGTCAGCTCGTACTGGGAGTGCGCGTAATACGGGTTGGGCACCGCCCGGATCTTCTTGATGTCGTTTCCCACTACCGATCCCGGCGCCGCACCGGAGGGAACCGTCCGGAACTCGAACGTGTCGCCCGGACAGAGGCGCCCGCCGCGGACGCGGAAGCGGCCCCCCGGAAGCGGATACGTGATCGCCCCGCTAGCCCCCCCGGGGGTGTAGAGGGTGAACCTCCCCAGCGGCTGTTCCTCGGCCCCGCCCGCGTAGTCCGTCGACAGGATGCCCGGGGTCCCCCATGCAACCGAAGCGTAGGGAATCTCCCGGATGTAGACCGCGTCGCCGAAGGTATAGTCGCCGCTCGCGTCGCGGTCGCGCACCATGATCGACATCTTCACGTCGTCCGAGGGATCCTGGTACGAGCACGCACCCAGGTCATAGACCTCCCAGGGGACTTTGAACCTGGCTTGACTCGAGGGGGCGCCGCCCGCGTACCGCCAGGCAAACTCGGTGGTGTCTGGAAGCATGCGGAGCACGTAGTCGTGCTGGAACGGGTCGTCGAAGTTGAAGTTGTTGATGTCCCAAGGATCGCCGAAGTCCTGGGTGATGTAGTTCGAGAGCTGGATCGTGCCGGAGGAGTCCGCGCGGCCCCCGCCGGAGAAGTTCAGGGAGTCGGCCGCGCCCAGGAGGCCCGTGCCGCCCAGGAGTTGATGGATCAGCGAGGGGTCGTTCGGGGCTTTCGTGACCGTGGCGATGAATCCGTCGATGATGGGCGACGTGAATCCGGTGTCATCGCCGGGTTGGATCGTCAGCGTGTCTCCCGACGTCACGTTGATCACCGCCCAGCTCGTCCCTCCCGGCAGGAACACGATATGGTAGAGGGAGTCACCGATCGCCGCGTTCTGGATCTGGGCCACCGAGATCGAGGCCCCCACCACGTCCCCGGCGATCTGTTGCCCCGTAACGGAGAACACGGCATTGCTCCCCTTGGGCGTCGCGGAGACGACGTTGAGCGCGCTCTCCAGCACGTCGGTGATGACCCCGACCTGATTGACCCCGATCACGTAGGGCGTCACGTTCAGGCTGTCGAAGGAATACGCGGTGACCGCGAAGTAATAGGTCTTGTTGTTGATCAGAGGTCCGCCGCGGAAGACATCGTTGGTGATATCCATCTGAAACTTCAGCCCCTCGTCCGGCCCCTTGATCACTTGCAGTCGCTCGACCGCTCCCACCGCCGGGTTGAAGAGGTCGCTATACAACGATGCGAAGCCGTTCGCCTCGTCGTAGGTGGCAATGACCTTGGCGCCGCTGAAGCCTCCCTTCGACGGAAGCTGCCAGACCCGGTAGCCCTCGAACACGAAATCCTGTCCCAGGATCGCGTTGGCCGAGTGGGTGCCCACGGCGGCCTGATCCCAGATCAGCCGGACTTTCTTGTCCAGCTCCTGAACGTAGACCGTCGGGCTGGGAGGTGGAGCGGGAATGTCGAAGTTCAAATTGAAGACGATCTGGGCCTGGTCGTCCTTGTTCTTCAGGTCGGTGATCGACGAGAGTCGGTCGGTCCCCTGCCCCACGATGATCGCGATCGTGATCTCCTGCGAGTCGCCGGGCGCCATCGAGAAAGGACCGGTCGAAAGCTGGAGACGGCGGTCCGCCGGGCTCGTATCCAGCCATCCGGTGTTCGCGACCGGGTCGCCCGGAACCTGGAATCTCGTAGGCTGGAAGGTCACCTGGTCGATGATCGGGGTGCCATTGGCGTTGAGCCCCTGCATGTAGTTGTACGTCTCGCCGGAGCTCTTCGGATCCGTTCCATTGATGTACTTGTTGAACGAGGTCATCCCCAGCGTGTCGAAAACGCCCGGGGTGGCGCTCGGAACGATGGGCCCCCGGAAGAAGTCGTAGCCCACCGTGGGGGGCGTCGCGCCGTAGAGCTGGTCCGCGTTGGTCGCGTTGTATACGTAGCCCAGGCTTCGCGTGGTGTCGCAGCCGACCAGGTCGTCGGTGAACCCCCCGAGATCGGGATCGCTCCAGGCCGAGACATACATGCTGTCGAGCTGGTTCCCGCCCTTGTTCAAGAGCTTGAACCGGACGAAGATGATATTTCCCAGGGCGCCGGATCGGTTGAACGCGAACGTGCTCTGCTGGATCTCGACCCCGAGCGGGTTCGTGGATCCGGCATTGTTGGTGTGGGCGCCTGGGTCAGCGTCGTTATAGACGCTCCAGATCATCGCGTCACCCAA
Organism: Candidatus Eiseniibacteriota bacterium; assembly: GCA_043741515.1. Lineage (GTDB taxonomy): Bacteria > Eisenbacteria > RBG-16-71-46 > SZUA-252 > SZUA-252 > WS-7. Next base: position 22,617 of record JAYUAE010000111.1, read on the forward strand.
GAGCGCCGGCGCTCCGGTCGAATCGACCGGAGCCCCTTGATCCACGGGCCAGTTCAGATAGTCCGCGCTCGTCTTGTTGCCACGGACGATCTTGTAGCTTCGAAACTGGGAGTTGTCCTGCTGAAACGTACCGAGATACATCGGACCCGGCACGTACTCCTGCGAATATTCGCCCACCGCGACCCGGACCTGCCCCCCGACCTTGGCCCCGATCCAGGGGCCGGCGGCGAACACCGCCGTCTTGGTGGAGCCCTTCGGGTAGATGAGACCCGCGTTGCCGGTCAGCAGATCATAGGCAAACGAGC
>JAYUAE010000112.1:0-10523 GCA_043741515.1 Candidatus Eiseniibacteriota bacterium
CGTCTCGTTCGCCGATCACGAAATCTTCTACTGCCCCGGGTGTCAGACCGGTGGCAAGCCGCTCAAGGACCGCCGGCTCTCGAAGCTGCTCAAGTAGCCGCGGGCAAGCGCGTCGGGCTCAGCCCCTACCATTGGTCCGCACCTGGCTGTTCCGCCTGCGGGCGGAAGCTCATCAGATAGGCGGCCAGCTCTTGCAGCTCCTGACCGGAGATCAAATCGCGGTACGGGGGCATCTTGAGGGGCGGTTCGGGAGCCGTGGGATCCGCCCTGTCCACGGTTGGCACCCCGTTCCGAATTTTCTCGATCAGTTCTTCCTTGGTGTAGGTCTCGCTGACGTGCAGGAGCCCGTTCACTTCGCCCCCGGTCTGCGCGTTGATGTTCTTGATGCCGCCCTGGCCCGCCGAGCCGTGGCAGGCGTTGCAGCTGTACTTCTGGAACGCCATTCGCCCCCGCTCGAGCTGAGGATTCAGCGCGCCGGTGGTCGCGTCCTGGCGCGACTTCACCGCCTGGGCGCGGCGCTTCGCGTCCACGCTGCCGACAACGGCGAGCGCGCCGAGAAGGGTGAGGCTCAACGCCGCGACGAGGTACTTCTGCGATCGGACGGTCATGATCAGAGCCTCACGAGAGCGCCTCCCAGACGAGAAGGCACAAGGTAAACAGCCAGCCGGCGGTGCCGATGATGACGCCGAGCTTCCGCCGGGGAGCGAGTCGTTCGAGGCCCGCGTCGATCCAGGGCCAGAAGAGCATGCTGAGGACAAAAACTGTCGAGCTCCACAACCCCACCTGAACGGGCACCATCTTGAGCCAGCGATACGGAGGATAGAAGTACCACTCCGGCCGGATGTGGGCCGGGGTGAGGTTGGGGTCCGCCTTCGCGCCCAACCCGGGCGGGGACAGGATGACATAGGCGACGATCGCCAGGAGGAGCAGGAGGCCCGTCGCCGCCTCCCGGATCACGTGGTCGGGAACGAAGTGATAGGTCCCGCGATCGGGATCTCCCTCGAGCGGCGCGACTCCATGGAGCCGGACCAGAAGAATATGGGCGCCGATCAGGGCCACGAATACGGTCGGCATGACGCCGATGTGGAAGTCGTACAGACGCGCCAGCGTGTTGGGATTGACGTCAGGTCCGCCGCGGAGCAGATAGAGAAGCGTGTGGCCGACCAGGGGCACCTCGGCGATCATGTTCGTTCCCACTGTTGTGGCCCAGTACGAGAGCTGATCGTACACGAGCGAGTAGCCGGTGAAGGCGAATCCAAGGGTCACGAGGAAGAGGCTGACGCCGAACACCCAGGTCAGCTCACGCGGGGGTCGGAAGGCGCGGGTGACGAAAACCCGGACCATGTGCATCAGCACCGCCACGAACATGAGCTGGGAGGCGGCCTGGTGGATCCCGCGAACGAACCAGCCGAACCGGATGGAGAAGGTGATCTGGCGCACGCTCTCGTAGGCGTGCATGGGATAGGGAACGTAGTAGAAGGTCAGAAGAATCCCGGTTACGACCTGGATGAAGAAGAAGAGGAGCGGCGTTCCTCCGAAGGCCCACACCCAGGTTTTCAGATGGTTCGGGAGCTCTTCCTTGAAAGGCTTGCGCAGCATTTCAGGGGGTATGGGGACGCGTTCCGCGACCCATTTTCTGAGAGCCGCACCGCTCATGTGCCGACCCCGGGCTGTCGAACCTTGATCTTCACGTAGACGCGGCCTTCACGCACCGAGACCGGATAACGCGTGAGCGGTCTCGGTGGAGGGCCGCTCACCACTTGCCCCTCCTTGTCGTACGTCCCCTTGTGACAGGGGCAGTACCACACGTGATCCGCCGTAGGTTGCCACGTGATCAGGCATCCGAGATGGGTGCAGACGGCCGAGAATGCGCGCAACTCGCCCTGCGCATCGATCAAGGCCACGTGCCCGGCCGGGTGGTGCACCACGATCCCGCCGTTCGCCGGGACCTGGTCCCGCGCGATGATGGGGACCTCCACGACATTCTCCGGCGGCACATCGGGATACAGGAAAGCGAAGAAGCGCGCGGCGAACCCGCCCAGGGTCAGAAAGCCCGCGGCGGCCAGCACGAGATTCGCGAGGAAATCTCGCCTCTTTGGATCCGGCTCGGGGTCCCCCTTCATCCGACCGTCACGGCGAGGTGAACGATGGATTGATCGTTTTCACCTTCTCGACGGCCTCATCTCGCTCCTTCGGAGTCAGCCCGGCCAGTGCTTTCTTGAGCTGTCCCGTCTTCCGGACGCTCCCGTCATAGACGAGGAATTGATAGATCGTCTTGCCGTCCTTATCGTTCATCTGGGAGTTTGGTTTGTACATCATGCGCTTGATGTAGCGCTGCCACTCGGCCGGCAGCACGAAATCACTGCTGATCGCGCGCGCGATGGCGTGGCACTTCGAGCATTTCTTGACGAAGGTCCCGTACGCCGCCTTTTGCTGGGCGGGATACTTGGACACGTCGATCGTCTTGGAGCCCGAATCGAGCTTCTGCAAGTGCGCTTTCATTTCGGGGCTCGGGGCCGCGTCGGCTCTTGCGGCGCTCGCATGGAGGGCCGAGGCGACGACAAGGGCGGCGAGAAGCGCCGCAACCTTCTTGCTTCTTCGATTCATGAGGATTTCCTCCCTGCCGGGGTCAGTAGACGAATCGGAGGTTCCCGATCATTCCATGGGAGAGCGTTCCGGCCTCGTTGACCTCCCGGTACTCCAGCGTGAAGAACAGGTTGTCCTCGGCCTGATAGGTCGAGGATATGGTGTGGGCCCGGATCAGGTCGTCCGACAGGCTCCGGTCCGGGTCGTAGTAGTCGCGGCGATAATCGGCCACCCAGCGGTCGCGAATCTGGAAGTCCGCCTGGGCGTAAGCGCCCCTGCTCACGATGTTCCCGTTGATCTCGTCGGATCGGTCCTTGCCATCCGCGAACGCGACGAGAAGATCCAGACGATCGAGGAAGGTGTAGTTCCCCATGACGCCATAGCGGGAGAAGTGCTCGCGAAACGGTCCCGGCGGGAAAAGCAGCCCCTCCGGGTCGATCAGGGTCCTGCCCTTGTAGTAGAAGGCACCGGCGGTGTTTTTCGCTCCGAACAGCTGAATCGCCTGGACGTAGACATCGGCTCCGTCGGTGGTGTTCCGGCTCGCGGGATCGCCGGCCCCGTCCACTCCGTTCAGGATCGCCGCAGAGAGCATCGTGGCGCACATCTTCCCCTTGTGCAGCCTGGTGTACGTGAATCCGCCCTCCACACCGACCTGGTTGTGGCCGAGCCCGAACCCCCCGAAATCACCCACCGGGACGGAGGACGTTTCTCCGAACACCAGCGGTCCTTCGAGAGTGATCGTCCCGTGGGTCCCCTTCATCCAGAGATTGGGTTCCAGGAGCCCGGCTCGGACACTCCACTGGCCGCCGGGCTTCCCGTAGTTGCTTTGCATCTCCGCTCCCTCGAGCTCGACTCCCCCCTCCGACGTGCGGGGAAGAAAGACGGCTTGCGCGGAGAGGTGCTTTGCCACGGAGGTGCCCGCCACGACGGTGACCTCTCCCATCTCCAGCGTGCTCTTGCTCTCCCCTGGGCCTACGATCTGATCCCACCTGCCGTCGAATTGAGCCACGAGAGACGCGGCGTCGCTGATGGAATGCGCGGGGATCGTGTTGAGCGTGAGCTTGCCGCTCTCATCGGCGTCCGGAAGGCGGAACCCGAAACGCCGGAACAACATCCCAGTGTTGTTCAACCTCGGCGGGAGGGGGGAGTGGCATGTTTCACATTTCGTGTCGTACCGTCGCGCGTAGGCGGGCGTTGCGTAAGTCCTGGGGGCAAGAATCGCCGACGCGGCGAGCGCTGCCAGCGAGAGCAGTTGGACGGCTGCGGGAACGCGGACGTGGCAGCGTTGACTCGAATCCATTCTGAGTCCCTCCTCGGGTGGAGTGCGTAGCACCGTTACCGTACCCTACGCTCGTGCCGACAACTCCATGTAGGGTCCAAATGTAGCATGTATGGAATAGCGGCAACAGTTCCAGCCGGAGGTGCCGAAACAGAGCATTACGGTCAATGGGTCCAGGGATCGTTAATTTCTTGCACTTGCGGCTCGGCGGGAGCAATCTCGATCGGAGCGGGGTACTACAGGGCGTGGCTGAACGGGAGAAAATGATGCCGCGACGCGTTTTCAGCTTCCTGATTCTTAGCGCCCTCATCGTGGCTCAAGCGGCGCCGCTCGCCGCCGGCGGCCGGCGTTGCGCGATGCCGCCTTCCGCCCATTCCAGTGAGTGCGCCGTTTGTGCGCTTCCTGGGCCCTCGGGAGGCGTCGCATCCGTTTCGGCCGGCTCCTGCTGCAGGTTCGAGGCGGCCTCGCCCACGGCCCAGATGCCTGGGGTCGTCTCTTCAGTCCAGACCCTTGAGAAGAACGCTCTCTCCGCGGCTCTTCCGGTTCTCGCGTTTGGCTCCTCCTCGCCTTCGCCCGAGACCGCACGCGCCGATTTCCATTCACCTCGAAGTACCGACTCTCCAATCTCGCTCCACAACACACTCCGCCTCTAGCAGACCGCCCCGGCCCGTCCTTCGCAGCGTAACCGCGCGCGAGGACGCCACGCCGGCACAGGTAGCTGTTCGTTCGCGCTTCCGCCCGTCCCGCGGTCGCGCTACCTGAACCCGTTTTCTCTGGGAGGTGGTCGTACCCATGTCGCTCCGTTCCCTTGTACCGGCAGCGCTCCTGGCTCTCGGTTTCTGCGCAGACGCCCATACCAGCGTCGCCGCGCCGATTCGGCCGACGCCTGCGCTGGACCAACTCGTCTCGGCGGACACGCTCGACCTTCCGCTGCTCGAGAAGGCTGTTCTTCAGACAAACGCCTCGCTCGGCGCGATGCGCGCGGCGTGGCAGGGCGCGGAGGCCGCCGCGGACCATGCGGGCGGACTCGAGGATCCGATGCTCGAGGTGCTGACGGCGCCCCAGAGCTGGTCGGGGGGCGGCGTGGACCCCGCCTACATGGCGTCCCTCTCTCAGCATCTGCCGATCTTCGGCCAGCGGGGTCTGAGGACGCGGGCCGCTCGGGCGGGGGCGCGCTCCCTGAGCGAGGACTACCTGAGCGCTCGCCTCGACGTGCTGCGAGAGGCGCGCCGGGCATATTACGAGTACTTCCTGACGGCGCGGGACCACGAGGTCAACGCGGAGTTGAAGGAGGTGCTGGGGCAGGTGCGTCGGACGGCGGTCGGCCGGTATGCAGCGGGGACCGTGGGCCTCGAAGACGCGCTGCAGGCGGATGTCGAGATCGCAATGTTGGACCACGAAGACGTAGGCCTCACGCGGGAGAAGCGGGCCGCCACGGCCCGGCTCAACGCGCTGCTGCAGCGCGCTCCCGGGAGTCCGCTCCCCGGGCCGCCGTCGGAAGTCGTGCTGCCGCCCGCTCCCATGCGGTCCGACTCGGTCCTTGCCGAGGCAATCGCCACGAGACCCGAGCTCAGGAGCTGGGCAGCGCAAGGGGAATCTCACGCGGCCGAGCTGTCGCTCGCGCGCCGCCAGCGGCTGCCCGAATTCACGTTCTCGGCGCGTTATGACCGGTACTGGGAGACGCCGAAGCTTCGGCCCTCTGCCGGGATTTCCCTCAACCTTCCGATCCAGTTCGGACGGCTCGGCTCCGCGGAGCGGGAAGCGCGCGCCGGCGTCGAGCAGGCTGAGTACCGGCGAAAGGCCGCGGAAGCGCAGATCGGCGCCGAGGTCGAGACGGCGCTCGCGAGCGTGCAGGAGACGGAGCATGAAATTCACATCATCCAGGAGCGGGTCGTTCCAGCCAGCGAGCGCGCTCTCCGGGCGGTGCGGGCGAGTTACGAGAACAGCCGTGCGTCCTTCTCGGCGGTTCTGAACGCGGAGCGCGAGGTGGCGCAGGCCCGCTTGGGGCTGTACCGCGCCCAGGTGAGCTACATGCAGGGGCTGGCGGACCTGGATCGGGCGGTCGGCAAGGCGCCCCCGGAGGAGGACACCCGATGAGCCGCTCGAGAAAACGCGCACCACTTCCGGCGGCTGCGACCGCGGTCTTTATGATCGCATTCGCGGTCGCGGGCTGCGCCCGGAAGGGGGAGAGTCCCGCATCCGGCTCTGCGACCCAGGGAATGGCGACGCAGGGGACGGTTGTGCCCGGGACTTCGATGGATGATGTGGGTCCGTTCCGGATCGCGGTCCGGAACCGGCCCGAAACTCCGGCGGTGGGCGACAACGCGCTGACCATCACCATGCAGGACACGCTGGGCAAGCCTGTCTCCGGGGCGCACGTGGAGACGCGCGTCGTCATGGAGGCGATGGGGGCCATGCCTCGGATGGAAAGCCGCGGGGTGCCGCGGGAGATCGCTCCCGGAGAATACGAGGTGAAATACGGCATCGCGATGGCCGGCGAATGGAATCTCGGAATCCAGATCCGTCACCTGAGTGGGGCGGCCGACGCGGACTACCGGCTGAACACGAGCTCGAAGGGAGCCGCGTTCGGGGGTGGAACGCCGCCGCCACGGGCCGGGGGGGCGGCTGGAACCGGCTCCACCGTTGCAGGCATCTCGGCGGATGAATCGGGCGCCGTGCGCATCGATCCTTCCCGCCGGCAGTCCATCGGAGTCAAGACCGAGCAGGTCGGGCTCCGCGACCTGGCGACGACCATCCGCGCCTCGGGGCGCGTGACGTACGACGAGACGCGCCGGACGGAAGTGTCGCTCAAGTTCGCCGGCTGGGTGCGCGACATCCGCGTGGACTACACGGGAAAACCTGTCCAGGCGGGACAGGTCCTCTTCACCGCGTACAGTCCGGAGCTGGTGTCGGCCCAGCAGGAGTACCTGACCGCGCTAGGTGTCGCCGGCGGTGGGTACGCGGGATCTCCGTTTCCGGCGGATCCGGAGCTGGCCGCCGCCGCCAGAGAGCGGCTCTTGCGCTGGGACGTCCGGCCCTCGCAGATCGAGGAGATCGCGCGAAGGGGGAAGCCGATCGAGGCGCTGCCGGTCCTCGCGCCGACGAGCGGCGTCGTGCTGGAGAAAAGCATCGTGCAGGGCAGCGCGTTCATGGCCGGGCAGACGCTCTACAAGATCGCCCCCATCCACCCCGTCTGGGTCATCGCCAGCGTGTACCCCTACGAGCTTTCCTTCGTCCGGAACGGAATGACGGCCGCGGTTCTTTCGCCCTTCCTTCCCGAACGATCCCGGCAGGGCAAGGTCTCGTACATCGATCCGTACCTGAACCCCGAGACGCGGACCGCCCAGGTGCGCGTCATCGTGCCCAATTCGCGCGGCGACTTGAAGCCCGACATGTTCGTGGACGTGGTGCTGAGCGCGTCACTCGGCAAGCGCCTCGCGGTGCCGGAGAGCGCGGTGCTCTACGCCGGCGACCGGCGCGTCGTCTTCGTGGATCTGGGAGATGGGCGCTTCGCCCCCCGCCCCGTGACCCTCGGCGCCAAAGCCGGGGACGCCTACGAGGTGCTGGACGGGCTCAAGGCCGGCGAGATCGTCGTGACCTCGGGCAACTTCCTCATCGCCGCGGAAAGCAAACTCAAGTCCGCGGCCCAGAAGTGGTAGGCCTGCCGTGATCCAGGGAATCATCGGATGGTGTGCGCGGAATCGCGTGCTGACGCTGATTGCCATCCTGGTCGCGACCGGGTTCGGGATCCGGGCGTTTCGCGGCACGCCGCTCGACGCCGTCCCGGATCTCTCGGACACGCAGGTGATCGTGTCCACCGAGTGGATGGGGCGCAGCCCCGACATCGTGGAGGACCAGGTCACCTACCCGATCGTCACCGCCCTCCGGGCGGTGCCGGGCGTCCAGTACGTGCGCGGGCTCAGCATGATCGGGGACTCCTTCGTCTACGTCGTGTTCAAGGATGGGGTGGATCTCTACTGGGCGAGGAGCCGCGTGCTCGAGTACCTCTCGTCGATCCAGGGAGGGCTGCCCGAGGGGGTGACGCCCAAGCTCGGGCCGGACGCCACAAGCGTGGGCTGGGTCTTCGAGTACGCGCTCGTCGATACGACCGGACACAACGACCTGTCACAGATCCGCTCGTTTCAGGACTGGTACCTGCGCTACTGGCTTCAGAGCGTGGACGGTGTCTCCGAGGTCGCCTCGGTCGGCGGGTTCGTGAAGCAGTACCAGGTGGACCTCGATCCGGACCGGCTCGAGACGTACAAGGTCTCGATCCAGGATGTCGCGGACGCGATCCGCCAGTCGAACAACGAGGTGGGCGGGAGCGTGCTCGAGATCGCGGAGCACGAGCACTTCGTTCGCGGCCGCGGGTACGTGAAGTCCCTGAGCGATCTCGAATCGATTCCCGTGAAGCTGGGCCCGGACGGCGTGCCCGTGACCCTTCGCAGTCTGGGCGAGGTCCATCTGGGCCCCCAGCAGCGCAGAGGGATCGCCGAGCTGAACGGCCGGGGCGAGGTGGTCGGCGGGATCGTGATCATGCGGCAGAAGCAGAACGCGCTTCACGTGATCGATGGAATCAAGAAGCGGCTGGAGGAGGTGAAGGGGTCGTTCCCGCCCGGAGTCAAGCTGGTCGTCACCTATGACCGCTCGGAGCTGATCCACCACGCCGTGGCCACGCTGTGGCACGAGCTGATCCAGGAAATGCTCATCGTCAGTCTGGTGATCGTATTCTTCCTCTACCACTTCCGAAGCGCGCTCATTCCAATTCTCACATTGCCGGTCGCGGTCACCCTTGCGTTCATCCCGATGGCTGCTCAAGGGCTCACCGCGAACATCATGTCCCTGGGCGGGATCGCGGTCGCGATCGGCGCGATGGTGGATGCGTCGATCATCATGGTGGAAAACGTCCACAAGAAGCTCGAGGCGTGGGAGGCGGGCGGGAAAGAGGGCCCGCGGGAGGCGGCGATCGTGAAGGGGCTTCAGGAGGTCGGGCGCCCCGTCTTCTTCGCGCTCACCGTCATCACCGTCTCCTTCCTGCCGATCTTCACGCTCGAGGCCACCGAAGGGCGGCTCTTCAAGCCGCTCGCGTACACGAAAACATACTCGATGGCCTTCGCGGCGCTCCTGGCGATCACGCTGACGCCCGCGCTCGCCGCATGGTTCATCCGCGGAAAGATCCGGCCCGAGCACGACCATCCGATTTCCAGCCGCATGATCCGCTGGTACGCGCCGGTCGTGCGATTCGCGGTCCGGCGGCGCCGCGCGGTCGTGCTCGTGGCCGCCCTTCTCCTTCTCTCGGCGGTTCCCGTGTTCCTCATGCTGGGCAGCGAGTTCATGCCTCCGCTGAACGAGGGGACGGTTCTCTACATGCCGACGGCGCCGCCCGGAATCTCCGAGACGGAGGCCGTCTCGGTGCTCCAGCAGATGGACCGCAAGCTGAAGACGATCCCCGAGGTGGCGACCGTCTTCGGAAAGATGGGCCGCGCCAAGACGGCGACCGATCCGGCGCCGCTCTCGATGACGGAGACCGTGATCACGCTCAAGCCGGAATCCCAGTGGCGGAAGGGAATGACCTGGGAGGGCCTCATCGCGGATATGGATTCCCGGATGCGGTTCCCCGGCATGCCGAACATCTGGTGGATGCCGATCCAGACCCGAAACGAGATGCTCGCCACCGGCGTGCGGAGCGCCGTCGGGGTGAAGGTCTACGGGCCCGATCTCACGACGATCGAGAAGGTCGCGATCCAGATCGAGAATTCGCTCAAGAACGTGCGCGGGACGCGTAGCGCCTACGCGGACCGGGTCACCGGGGGCTACTTCCTCGATTTCGACATCAATCGCGCGGAAGCCGCGCGGTACGGGCTCACGGTGGGCCGTGTCCAGGACGTGATCGAGTCCGCGATCGGGGGCCTGCCGGTCTCACAGACGGTCGAGGGGCGGGAGCGCTACACGATCAGCTTGCGCTACGCGCGTCAGTTCCGGGAAGACCCGGAGGCGCTGAAGCGCGTTCTCGTGCCGACCCCCTCGGGGACACCCGTGCCGCTCGCCCAGGTGGCGAGCATCGCGTTCCGCACGGGTCCTCCCATGATCCAGGAAGAAGACGGGCAGCTGGTCGGGCTGGTCTCCGTGGACGTCACCGGGCGGGCGCTCGCCGATTACGTGGCGGACGCCAAGCGCGCCGTGGCGAAGTCCGTCACCATGCCGCCCGGCTATCGCATCGACTGGACGGGACAGTTCAAGTACTACGAGCGCGCGCGGGCGAGGCTTTCCTTCGTCGTGCCACTCACGCTGCTCCTGGTATTCGCGCTCCTCTACTTCAACATGCGCTCGGTGGCCGAAGCGGGAATCGTGATGCTCGCGGTGCCGTTCTCCCTCGTGGGCGCCGTGTGGATCCTCTGGCTCCTGCATTACCACCTGAGCGTGGCGGTCTGGGTCGGGATGATCGCGCTCGCGGGACTCGATGCCGAGACCGGCGTGGTGATGCTCCTGTATCTCAAGCTTGCTTATCAGGATCACAAGGCCCGCGGCGCGCTGCGCGACCGGGCCGATCTCACGGACGCGATCGTGGAAGGCGCAGCCCACCGTATCCGGCCCAAGATGATGACGGTCTGCGCGATCCTGTTCGGACTTCTTCCAATCGTGTTGGGGCAGGGAAGCG
>JAYUAE010000113.1:0-22859 GCA_043741515.1 Candidatus Eiseniibacteriota bacterium
GGAGTTCGAGAGGTCGCCGAAGAGATTCAGGGAGACCAGGATGTTGTGATTGCCCAGCACGTCGCTGAAGGACATGACCGACGAGCCCGCGAATCCGATGTTCGACGCGAAGACGGCTCCTCCCGAAACGTAGTCGCGGGAGAATTTCGGCCGGTAGGGCGCGTGCCGGAAGGTCGTGCTGTCCACAAGCGGCTCCCGGTAGACCTGCCGCACGTAGAGCGCGAGCGTGGTGTCAGCGGCCGCGGCGCGAGAGGAATCGGGCGCGCCGGCCGATCGAGTGGAATCGGAGACGGCCGCGACGTGCAGCGCGTCCTGGCCCGAAGACCGGACCGGCGCGGACACGGGATCGGGAACGACGGCAGGAGGCTCGGCGGCCGCGCGATCGGTATCGGACACAGCATCGCCCTCTCCGGCCTGCGCCAGAAGCGGCGCCTCGGTTCCGGGGATCGAAGGCGATGCGAGGACCGGAGGCGGCGCGAGGAATTTCGGCACGTCCCGGATGGAGTAGATATTCCAGCCGCCCCGGGTGAACGCCGAGAACACGAGGCGCTTTCCGTCCCGCGAGAGCGAGATGCAGGGGCTCTCGGGCACGATGCCCGAGACGCCGGTGAGAAGGTTCGAGAGACGGACCGTTTCGCCGGTCGCCAGGTCCTGCTTGAAGATGTTCGGAATGCCGAAGCGGTCCGACACGAAGACGATCGAGGAGGCTCCGGGCCCCCACTGCGGCGAGATGTTCATCCCGCGCTGATTCGGCAGCATGGCGACCCGTCCGGTCGCCACGTCGTAGATGGCGATCCCGAGCTTGCTGAAGATGAGGCGCTTGATATCCGTCCCGGGCCCCTGGTCGGTCGCGAGGACGATCCGGGTTCCGTCCGGAGACCAGGCCGGATCCCGGACTGCGTACTTCCCGCCGAAGACCTCCCGCACGTTCTTTCCGTCCACATCGCAGATGTACAGCTTGGAGTGCCCGCCTTTGAGCCCCACGAATGCCAGGCGCTTCCCGTCCGGCGACCAGGTGGGCGAGTAGATGGCGTCGAGGCCGAATTTGAGCTTCCGCTTCACCTTCCCGGAGGGAATCTCGATCAGGTAGATCGCGTCCTGGCCGCCGATCTTGGCCGGCAGCGCGATCCGGCTCTCGTCGGGAGACCATGCGATCGAGGTGTTGAAGAAGCGGAGGGTCTCGAAGCTACCGGTCCGCTCCCCCGACACGAGCTTCTTGAAGATCCTGCCGTCCAGCGCGGAGGCCAGGTAGACGTCGTTGTACATGCTGCGGTCGGAGATGAAGACCATCTGCATTCCGCTGGGCGAGACCGAGGGCGCCACGTTGAAATTGGACTGGTCCCGCTCCGCCTCGGTCAGCCGCGCCGCGACCTGGTCGGGCTTGTCGTGCTCGGCGATCTGCGGCAGGTATTCCTTGCGCACCGCCTCGGTCCACTTCTTCGAGAGGACGTCAACGGAGAGCCCGGTGGAGGACTCGAGCGCCTTGTCGAGGCTGCCCATGCGGCGGGTGCGCTTCAAGATCTCGCCGATCTTCTGGATCCCGTAGGTGTCCGCGATGAACTGGAAGATGGACTGGCCGAAGCGGTAGACCCGGATATCGCCCACGTACTCGAGCACGCGGATCGGGGTCAGGTATCCCTCGAGGGACGCGTCGCGCAGCCACATCTTGGTGTTGTTGTCGATCTCGGCGATCGAGAGGTATTCCGCCATGCCCTCCATGAACCAGATCGGAGGGGAGGACGCGAAGGGATTGCCCACGAGCCCCTGGCGGTCCCCGAAGAGAATGTCGACCTGGAAGGCGTGGACCAGCTCGTGCGTCAGAACGTGGTCCAACTCCGCGTAGGATCCGGTGAACGGAAGGAAGACGCGGCGCTTCAGGAACTCGGTCACGCCGCCGGTGCCCACGCCGAGGAGCTCCGGAGTGATGTTGGTCTGCTCGAAGTCGGTGTGCGAGGCGTAGAGGACGAGCGGGATCTTGGCCTTGACCTGGTGGTCGAGCACGCGGCTCAGCCGGCGATAGCTCCGCTCCGCCATGACCGCCGCGTCCTGCACCGCTTCCTCTTCGCCGCGGTAGTAGTGCACGTCGAAGTGCTCGGTCTTGAGCACTTCCCAGTGGAAGTTCTTGTACTGGACCTTGTTTTGCCCGAAGTACTGCGCCCTGGATGACGTGGGCGCCGCCATCGCGCCGAGCGCGAGGAGCGCCAGGAGCGCCGTGCGAACCGCACGGGCGCCCGGCGCCTGCGGCGCGCGCGCCGCGTGCGATCCATTCCGTGTGCTGCACCCCAAGCTCATGCCATCCCTTCCTTCGCTCCGGCGAGCGCGGCCGCTTCCGCGGCTCGAAGCGCCGCCGCGACGGCGTGCGCGGGGATCGCACCCTGGGCCGATTCGGGCCGGCCGCCCCCCTTGCCGCCGAATTCGCGGCAGAGGTCGCCCAGGAGATCTCCCACCGATATTGTACCCGCTGGGGCGGAAAAGTGCGCTCTCGGCGTGTCGGTCCCGGCCGTGAGCAGCGCGATCGCTCCCCTGTCCGCGACGAGCGACGCCAGCGCGCCGATCTCGGCGGCTTCCCGGTCCGGGAAATGCCGCGCCACCACGGGTCCGCTCGCCCCGCGCGGCGCCGACTGCACGAGCGCTTCGGCCTCGCGCGTGAGCTCTGCCCTGAGCAGCGCCTTCATCCTCTTCTCGAGGCGCTCACGCTCCTGCTTCAGATGCGCCACTGCGCCCGGCAGGTCCCCTTCTCCGGCCGTGAACGCGAGCGCAAGCTCCCGCAGCAAACGCCCGCGCTCGCGCTGGCGCCTGAGAGAGCGCCCTCCGCAGACAAACCCCACGCGCGTCCCGCCCTTGTACTTCTCGGTGGAGAGGACCGTGATGATGCCCACCTGGCCGCTCCGGCTCACATGGGTCCCGCCGCACGCGGACCAGTCGAACCCCAGCACCTCGACGACGCGGACGATGCCTTCCACCGCGGGGAGCTTCCGGAGCGGAAAGCGGCCAACATCCTCCCGCGGCACCTCGTGCACCACGATCTCGCGGTCCTCCCAGACCACCTCGTTAGCGCGATCCTCGACCGCGCGAAGGAGATCCGGGCCGGGTCCCGCGTGGGCCACGTCGATCGAGACCTCCTCCTCCCCGAGATGGAAGGCGCGCGTCTCCGCCGCGGCAACCGACACGAACGCCTGGGAAAGAATGTGCTGGCCGGTGTGCTGCTGCATGTGGTCGAAGCGGCGCGCCCAGTCGATCACGCCCTTCACGCGCGCGCCCGGCAGGAGTGTGCCTTCGATCCGGTGCCAGATCCGGCCTTCTTCCCCGCGCGTGTCGGTCACGCTCGCGTCCCCAAGCCGCCCGTGGTCCGGCGGCTGGCCGCCGCCCCCGGGATAGAAGGCGGTCTGGTCGAGCTCCGCCCAGGTCGCGCCGTCGCGCTCGACGGAATGGAGGACCGAGCCTTCGAATTCGCGGATCGAGGAATCGAGGTGGTAGAGGAGCCGGGTCAAGACCGAAGCCTCGGGACGATGGCGGCCGGAATGGATCGTGCGGGATAGTACCCGTTGCGGAGTGGAATCCGCAACGGGGGCGCTGAAACAGGGCGCTGCCGGGGTGGGCCTAGCGGGCCATCAGGACGTTCCGCTGCTCGATGAGATCCGCGATCGCCTCGGTCAGCTCGCGCAGTTCGGCCAGGTTCATCTCGAACTGCTCGTCATGCTCGTAGGCCTTCTCCAGCTCGTGCACGAGGCTGTGGAGCCGCTCGATCCGCTCCACGATGTCGCGGTCGAGGCGTCCGACCGGAGAGGCCATCTTGTCGTCGAAGACGTGCGGGGCATGCTCGACCAGCACGATCGATTCGGCGAGGAACTCGAGCTTCCGGGCGTCGCCGTCCACTTCTTCGAGAAGATCGGAGAAGTCATCGCGGAACTGTTTGCTCTCGATCCGCTCCAGCCGGTGAGCTTCGCCGTTCAGAAGCTCGGCGACGCTCGAGCGGAAGCGCTTGTCGTCCTCGCGGCGCAGGGAGGGCTCGTGGTAGCCCCGGTAGCCTGGAACATGACGTGCGACGTCCTCCACAACCTCCAGCGTGGCGACTTTTTCCTGACGCGTGCGTGCCATCCGAACGTCCTCCCGATTGCAGAGTGCAATCCCTTCCGTCCCAATCTGGGTGCCGCTTGCATCATGCGACCCGGTTCGCGTTCCGCGGGCCGGCAGGGCCGGAAACGGTTCTATCTGCTTCCACGGTCTTGGATCCCGGTCCTGGCGGGCTCGAACTTCCGGCCCGGGATCGGGGATCCATTTCGTGCAAGCCCGCAACTCTTATGCCATGCGGGAGAAGGGGAGCTTCAGGGAAGGTAGACGCGCACCGCGTAGGGAGTCTGGAGCACGGGCGAGACGCGGATCGTCCGGCCCAAGCGATCGACGTGGAGAACCCCGGCGGAGCGAAGATCGGTCACCCAGCACGTGCCGTCCCCCGGATCCACGTCGATCCCATAGGGCTCGATACCGGTCAACGAGGCGAGCAGGGTTCCCGACCGCGTGATGAGGCTCAGGCGTCCGGCGCCCTGCCCCGGGAGACCGCGTTCGCTGATCCAGAGGTCTCCGCTCCCTGCATCCACCGCGATGTCGGCGACGTTCACGAGGTCCGGCCGCACGAGCGTGAAGGAGCTGTCGGCGGGATCGAGGTAGTAGAGACTTCCGACGCTGCCGGAGCGCGTCGCCGCCCACGCCGCGCCGGTCGCCTCGTCCAGCGCGATGGCGCGGATGAGGCCCGCGCCAAGCGCCCACTGGTGCGTCTGGACCAGGTCCTGCGCGCGGAACCGGTACACGGCGCCCTCCTCGTTTCCGACCCAGACCGAGAGATCCGCGGATCCCGCCTCGACCACGCGCGGATGCAGCACGTCGCCGATCGACCGCTGGGGAGCGGGATTGTCGATGTCGGGGCCATAGGAGAGCACGTTCCCCCCCGTCAGCGAGACCACCCAGCCGATGCCCCGGTTGCTGGATACCGAGAGGTCTCCCGGAGAGCCGACATCGAGGACGGCTCCGACCGTCGCGCCGTCCGGCGATTTCCGGATCACGTTGCCCGAGCCCTCGGCCGAGAGCCACACGAGTCCGGTCCTCCGGTCGATCTCCATGTCGAGATAGCTCTCGAAGGCGGCACGCTCGAAGAGGACGTCGCGCGCGTCGGAGCTCAGGCGCAGGAACGACGGAGTGCCCGCCGCGAGCGCGTAGATGATCCGGGTGCCCGGGGTCACCGTGTCCGGCGCGCTCGCCGCGCTGTCCCCCGATTCGAGGTGGGCGACCAGCCGATAGACGTAGGTCGAGTCGTTCGTGACGCTCGAGTCTTCTCCCGCGGTCGCGTCGAAGTGGTAGTCGAATGTGCCCAGATCTTGCGGAGAGCCGCCGGGCGCCCAGCGCTGAACCCGGTAGCCCAGGACCCCCTGGACCAGAAGCGGGGCCCAGCGGAACTCCACGATGCCGTCGGCGCCGATGGCGTTGAAGCCCACGAGCCCGCCCTGGGTCTGGGAATTCCTGGGGTCGAGCGGATTGGAACGTTCGCGCGTGGTGCAGCCTCCGAGGAGCGCAGCGAGCGCCACAAGGAGGAGGAATTGCGCGCGTCGCCTCACCGGCCGGAGCCGTTCACGAGCAGCACGAGCCCCGCCGTGAAGAGCACCTGCCCCGCGCCGAGAGACTCCAGCGAGAGATGGTCGTAGTGCACGGCGCGATCGAAGTAGGTGTCCAGAACCCGGCGGTCGGAGGATTCCAGGTACCGGTCGTACCACTGGTCTCCTTCTCGGCGAAGAATCGCCGCGGTGCCGGTGAGCACCGCGCCGACGCCGACGAGCCCCCACTGGACCCAGCGGCGGCGAAGGAGCGGCGCCCTGGGCCTCACGGGAGGAAGGGTCAGGGCGATCCGCCGCAGGGAGACCACGGCTCTCCCCCCGGTGCGCTCGAGGCCGAGCAGCGATTCGCCCGTCAAGACCGTGTCGGCGTGATCGCGCGCCCCGAGCCGGAAGCGGTTTCCATCCAGGAGCCCGGAGCCGAGCGGGAGCGGCGTCTCGCCGATCAAGGAGTCCCTGACGGCTCCCGTGATCCGGAACACACGCGCGGGCTCCGGGACGCTCCGGAGCATCACGGTGGGGCGCAGGTCCAGGAAGACGCGCGTGGTCGCTCGCGGCCGGATCACGGCCTGCGCTTCGTCGGATGCCGGATCGAAGACGCGCGGATCATCGCGCAGCGCGCGGACCCGCACCGTCTTCGCGGGAATCCAGATCGGGCCGAGCGGCGAGCGCCCGGCCTCCACCTCGTCCACCAGGATGAGGAGCCCCGGCGGAGCGGTCTCGACGATGAGCGCGCCGGCCGAGGAATCCGGAGGCGCTAGATCGCGCTGGAGGTAGGATCCGGCGAGAAGCTGGGACGGGGACGCAACAAGGACCGCGACCGCGAGAGCGGCCGCATGGCCGACCCTGCGTGCCCCGCTGTAAGACCCGGAATTAGTAGTCGAAACCCACGTAAAATTCGCGCTCCCAGCCCGGCCTGACCCTCTGGAAATCCGTCTGCCGCGCCAGATCGTAGCGCAATACGAAGTATCCGCCCAGGCTCATCCGAAGCCCCAGGCCGAAGCTCCCCTTGGGGCGGGGAAACTTCTCGAACTTCTCCCATGCGTTCCCCGCGTCGGCGAACACGGCCCCCTCGATCCCGGGCAGCTCGAGCGACTGCAGCGGAACCCCCAGAACCAGGCGGTCGAACAGCGGGAAGCGGTATTCGGCGTTCATGAGGTACATCCGGGTGCCGTAAATGCTCCTCCGCCCGTAGCCGCGCAGCGAGTAGGAGCCTCCCATCGCGAACCGCTGCGGATCCGCTCCCGAGCTCACCCGCGTCTGGAGCCGGAGCGCGACCGTGGTCCACTGGCTCATTCTGAGATAGCGCCTCAGATCCGCGCTCGCGATCACGTTCTCGGTGCGTCCGTTGTTCCAGTTGGTCGTGAGCGCGCCGGTCAGGTTGTATCGCCCTCCGTCGCGGGGTCCGGTCGCGAACCAGAGCGCGTTGTCCCGGACCAAGGAGATCGAGTGCGTCGTGAGGAACCCGCGGCGGTTCGAGCCGAAGCCGCGATCCTTCTCATCGTAATAGGCCTGGGCCGTGCCCTCGATCCGGCTGAATCGCGAGAACGGATAGCTCGCAAGGAGCGACGCCCCCGCCTTTCGCTCGAAGAACTGGTCGCCGATCGCGTCCTGGTAATTCCCCGCTGTGTGGAACGCGCCGACGCCGAAGTTCCAGCGATGCTGCAAATTGATGTACCACGCGCCCCCGCTCATCCGCGAGAGAATCTCGCTGGTCGACTGGGCGGTGTTGCCCAGCTGGAAGTAGAAGAGCCGGTTCCCCAGGAGATCGCTCACCGCGCCCGTGAGCCCTTCGCCGACGTTCTCGGTCGGCTCGACCGCGATTCCCCCCTGGACCAGGTCCAGCCCGTAGCGCGGCTCGTAAGGGGCCGGGGTCTGCGTCGAACGGGCGAGCGTGTCTTCCCAGCGCCAGGGGGCCGGCGTGTCGGTCATCGCGAGCGTGAAGGGATCCACGACCGTGTCCGGTAGGGCCATCTGGTAGATCCCGAATCCGCCGCGGCGATACCCGGTGAAGAGGATCCCCTTGCCGTTCGGAAGCCACGACGGGTCGAGCGCCGAGCCCAGGAGCCGCTTGAACCGGCCGCCGTTTCCGCTGACGTCGGTCGCGTAGAGGTCGAACGAGCCGGTCCGGTCCGACGCGAACGCGATCCGGTTTCCGTCCGGGGACCACGCCGGCGTCTGGTCGGTCCACGGCCCGCACGTCACGTACCGGATCCCCAGGGTCGCGATCTCGATCAGGAAGATGTTCTGGTGGCCGTCCGCGCCGTACCGGGTGCGATCCGAGCAGAAGGCGATCTGCTTGCCGTCCGGGGACCAGGTCGGATCCAGGTCGGTGTAGTAATCGTTCGTGAGCCGGGTAAGGGCCTTCGTCTCGCGATCGAAGACGTAGAGATCCATCTGCCCCGAGGGCTTGAGCCCTGCCACCGCGATCTTCGTGCCCTCGCGGTTCCACGCGGGAGAGGAGAGCGCGATCAGGTTGTCCAGGTACTCGCGGACCAGGACCTTCTTCTCCTTCACGTCGTAGATGAAGAGCGCGTCCCGCTCATTCCACTTGGAGACGAACGCCAGCTCCCCCTTGCGGGAGACGTCGATGCGGCTCTGGAAGGGATGGAAGGATTCGAACTGCGCCGCGCGCTGTCCGCGAACGACGGGGCGAACGTCCTGCTCGCGTCCCTGGAAGGACGCGCTGTAGATGTTGGTGTAGCCGCTCCGCGCCGAGATGAAGAAGTAGCGGCATCCGCCGAAGAGCGACGTGTCGGGCGCCGCGACCGGCTTCAGATTCACTCCCTGCGACGTGGCCCGCTCGTCTCCGGCCAGGGCCAGGGTCATCCGGTCCTTCACCTCGGGGAAATACTTCCGCTTCAAGCCGTAGACCCAGTCGTCGGAAATCCGCCGCACCGGAACGCCGGTGACGCGCTGCATGACTTTCTCGAAGCGGTCGTCCTTGTAGACCTCGGTGTAGAAGCGGCGCAGCGCGTCGTCGCCGTAGGTCGTGCCGATGTACTCGCAGAGGCTCTGCCCCAGCTTGTACACGGCAAACGTTCCGTTGTAGCGCCACAGATCCTGGATCCCGGGCACGCGACCTTCCAGGACCATATCGCTCACGACCATCGTCCCCTGTGCGTCCCACTTCGTGGACCAGTACTCCGCCAGCCCCTCCGAGAACCAGAGCGGCGGCACGATGTACTGTGCCTTGTGGTGCTTCTTGTAGACCTCTTCCAGAATCGAGAGCTGGAAGACGTGAACCAGCTCGTGGTGGATCACGTGGCGGAATTCGGCGAAGGATCCCGTGTAGGGGAGCACCACGCGCCCCTTCGAGAATTCCGTGAAGCCCTGCACGCCTTCGGGCAGGAAGTATGGGCTGACGTTGGTCTGCTCGAAATGCTGGTGCGAGGAATAGACAATTAGTGGGATTGAACGCGTGACGTCGTGCTGGAACTTGCCCTTGAGGTCCTGATAGCTGTCCTCGGCGAGCGAGAGCGCGAGGCGCGCGAGAGGCTCTTCCTCCGGATAGTAGAAGATCTCGACGTGATCGCCGCGGAGCGTCAGCCATTGAAACGTGTTGTAGTGCACCTTGTTCTTCCCGAACGCGAAGGACTGGGCGTGGGAAAGGGATGGGGCGCAGGCAATCGACGCGATCGCAAGCAGACCAACGAAGAGCTTCATCTTCTTCATTCGGCGTGGCCTCGAGAAGAGACCCGCTCGGCGAGACGACTCAAGGTGGGAACCATGGACAAGTATATCAGCACGGTGATACCCGAGGAAGAACGAACCGCCCGGAAATCCCTGAATTCAGAGCGATTTGCCGAAAACCTTCGTTCCCGCCACCCAGACCCCGGCGACCTTCGCTCGATGGAGATCCTCGGGCCCGCTGCGGAGCAGATCCTGGTCGAATTGGACCAGATCCGCCCCCCATCCGGCTTCGATTCTACCAAGCGGAGCCCGCCATCCCGCCAGCCGATTCGGCTCCTCGAGATGGGCGCGAAGCGCCGGCGCAACACCGAGCCTTTGCTCCGGGTGGAACGCCCCGGATTCCGGCTCCCCGCCCTTCCGGCGCAGGAGCGCGGCCTGGATCCCGAGAAGCGGCCCCGGCCGGTCGAAGGGAGCGTCGGAGCCGAAGACGAGCTTGGCGCCCGCGCGGAGGAGCGAGCGATACGCATACGAGCGTGAGGTGCGCGCGCCCCACTTCCGCGACGCCACCGCTCTGTCCGTGACCTGATGGATGGGCTGAACCGAGGCAATAACACCGAGCGCCTTGAACCGGGGAAGGTCTTCGTCCCTTGCCAGTTGAATGTGTTCGATCCGAGGTGGGACCGTGAAGGGGCCCTCGGCCTGCGAGCCCTCGATGGCATCGAGCGCGTTCCTCACCGCCCGATCGCCGATGGCGTGGATGGCGACCGTGAGGCCGGACTTCCGGGCGAGCGTGCATCGACTCGTGAGCTCGGCCCGTGAGATGACCTCGATTCCCGTGCTCCTGTCATCTTCATACTCATCCTCGAGGAGGGCGGTTCCCGATCCGAGCGTTCCGTCGGCGAAAAACTTCACCGGACCGATCCGGAGACGGTCGTTCCCCCATCCACTACGGAGATCCAGGGTCTCCGCCGCATCGAGTTTCGCGGCCGGAACGGAGAGGAGGAGCCGGAACGGCAACCGGTCCCGTCCGTTCAGCTCCTGCGCGGCGGCCCAGATGTCGCTCCGGTCGAAGTCGTGGGCCCCCGTGATTCCGAGCGCGTGCGCTTTCCGGATGGCGTCCGCCAGCTCCTCCGCGGGCTCGCGACGGCGCGGCAGAGCCCGCCGGATCAGAGCCACCGCCTGCTCGATGAGGATGCCGGTCAACGCATGGGACCCGTCGCGGTCCAAGGCGCCGCCGGGGGGATCGGGAGTCTGCCGGCCAATTCCCGCGGCCTGGAGGGCCGGGCCGTTGGCCCAGACCGAGTGCCCGTCCACGGCGTGGAGAAGGAGCGGACGATCCGGGAGCGCCCGGTCGAGGGTGGCCCGGCGTTTCAGCTCCCGGGGCCACTCGCGCGGGACCCAGCCTCGGATCGTGATCCAGTCACCCTCCCGGGCTCTGGCGCGCGCGTCGCGGATCGCGTGGTCCAGTGCGCCCGGAGCCTGCGCGGTGAGCCAGACGTCCCGGGTGGAGCGGATCCACGTCAGAAGGTGGATGTGGGCATCCACGAACCCCGGAGTGAGCGTGCCGCCCTCGAGATTCACGGAATAGACACCGCGGCCGGCGAGGGAGCGGAGCCGCCCGAGCGGCCCCACCGCCTCGATGCGATCCCCGCGCACTAGGACCGCCTCGATCGCCGAGCGGCGCGCGTCGAGGATGCGTCCGCCATGGAAGAGCCAGCCCGCCGGGCCCTGTCTGCCGCGCGACGCTGCCCGCCCCTTACCGTGCCGCTTGCGCTGCGCCGTGACCATGGGTTCGCCCTCCCATGCGCGCGAGGAGCGCGCGCTCGATCCTGTCCGCGGTCCGCTCCCACGAGTAGTCCTGGATCTTCGAGGCTCCCGCCGCCGCGAGCGCCCGGCGCCGGGCGGGGTCCCGCAGCAAGGGCCCGATCGCCCGGGCCAGCGCCCAGGACCAGCGCCACGGCGACACCGCCGCCGTCACACCGTCGATCGCGAAATCCCGCGTGCCGCTCGGGGTGCAGACGACCGCGGCGCCGCAGGCCATCGCTTCGGCCGCCGTGTTGCACCAGCCCGCGCGCCGCTCCGCGCTCACGAAGAGGTCCGAGGCGCGGTAGAGGTCCGCCAGCTCCCGCTGCGAGGGGTCGAGGATCCACCGGTGCGGGATGCGCAGCTCTCCGGGCAACGCGGGGGTCTCCCCATCCGGGGGCGCGTCGAAGAGGGTCAGCGACACCGGAACGCGCGTGGCGATCGAGGCGCGCTCGAGCGCGAGAGCCGCGGTCCACGTTCCCTTTCGCCTTCTCGAGAGCCGGCCGTACACCAGCGCCTGCACGGGCCCGCCGGTCCCGCTCGAGGCTCCCGGATCCGCCGGCGGCGGGCGAAACGATTCGAGGTTGACCCCTCCGGCGGCGTCCTCAGCCTCGACGCCTTTGCGCCTGAGATAGCGCAGCATCCCGGCCGAGTTCGCGAGGACGAGGCCGGCGGTCCGGATCGCCCGGTCCTCCTCCGGCGCCTTCTCCAGCACCGAGTAGTAGACGCGGAGCGCGCCCGGAGCGCGCGAGGCCAGGAAAAGCTCCGGATCCGGCGAGATCATGGCGTCCCAGGCGCCCAGCGGCAGCTCGGCGAGCGGAAGGATCGCCCCGGAGAACGGCACCCAGGGGCACGCCTCCTCGCGATCGGGCACGAGGATGGCCACCTCGTGCCCTCGACGGGTCCAGACCTCCCCCAGCTCGAGAAAACGACGTATTCCCCCGTACACGCCGAGGTGCGGGAGCGCGAGTGCGATGCGGAGAGAGGCCATTGGACCGCGGAGTTTACATTTGCCCTAACCGGACCGGGTGCACTAAATTACGGAGCTATGGCCTCGAACGGCGATCGAAGCTGCGCTGACTGGTTGCGCGCCATCACCTCGCTCCCCGGCGTCCCCGGCCAGGAGGACGCGACCGCGCGCGAGCTCATGAAGGCCTTCCGGAAGGTCGCCGACCGCGTGGAGCGCGACCGGATGGGGAGCGTCTACGCCTGGATCGAGGGGACCGGGCAAAGCCCCCGCCCCCGCGCGCTTCTCGCGGCGCACATGGACAAGATCGGGTTCCTGGTCCGTGCAATCGAGCCCGGCGGGTACCTGAGACTCACCGAGGTCGGCGGGTTCGACAGCCGCACGCTCCCCGGGAAGGAAGTGACCGTCCATTCCAGCCCCCCGATGACCGCGATCTTCGCCACGCGCCCGCCGCATCTGCAGAAGCACGGCGAGTCCGAGCGCTCCATCCCGCTCCAGGACCTCTATCTCGACACGGGACGGCCGGAGCGCGAGGTGAAGCGCAAGGTCGCGATCGGAACCATGGTGACGCTGCGCCAGAAGCCCGTGGAGCTCCTGGGCGACCGCCTCGCCGCGCCGGGAATGGACGACCGCGCGGGCGTGGTGGTGATGCTGCGGACGCTCGAGCTCCTGCGCGTGAGGCTTCCTTCGTGGGACGTGGTCGCGGTCGCAACCGTCGAGGAGGAGTTCGGCGTGATCTGCCTCGGCGCGCGCACGGCCACGGAGAACCTCACGCCCGATCTCGGGATCGCGATCGACGTGAGCCACGGCGACATGCCGGGCGCGCGCGAGGGGGATACCGTTCCGCTGGGAGGCGGTCCCGCCCTCTCGATCGGCGGCAACATCCATCCTCGCATCCTCGAGGATCTCAAGCGCTCCGCCAAGGCGCTCTCGATGCCCTATCGCGTGGAGCCCTGCCCCACCGGCTCGGGCACCGACGCGATGGACATCCAGATCGCGAGCGAGGGCGTTCCGACCGCGGTGATCGGGATCCCCTGCCGCTACATGCACACGGGCGTGGAGACGGTCGAGCCGCGCGATGTGGACCGCTGCGCGCATCTCCTCGCGCATTACCTATCCGAGCTGCCGATCGAGTGGCGGGCCGTGGAGGTGCTCAAGTGAGCGCCGGCGGAGCGCCGGGCTTCCGCGAGGACATCCTCGAGACCATCTCCAACGCTCCCGGCGTGAGCGGCGGCGAGGAAGCGATCCGGGCCATCCTCGCCGAGTACGCGCGCGACAAGGTGGATTCGCTCGAGGTGGACGCCATGGGGAGCCTCGTGGCGCGGATCGAGCCCGCGCCGCCGGCCCGGGGCGCAAGAGCCGCCAGGGGCCGGGCCGGGAACGGCGCAGGCACGAAGGGCCCGCACGTCATGCTCTGCGCGCACATGGACGAAGTGGGGCTCATGGTGACCGCAATCGAGAAAGAGGGCCGGCTTCGGTTCCGGCGCGTGGGCGGAATCGATCCACGCATCCTCCCAGGGCAGGTGTTCCGGATCGGCCCCGCGGGGGTCCGCGCCGTGGTGGGCACGCTTCCGCCGCACCTCGTGCCCCGCTCGGAGCGCGACAAGGTGACCGCGGCGGACGATCTCTATCTCGATACCGGAGCGCGCTCGCGCGAGGAGGCCGAGGAGCGGGTCCCCGTGGGCTCCTACGCCGTCTTCGACACCACTTACGAAGCGTGGGGCACGACGCGCAAGGGAAAGGCCTTCGACGACCGCGCCGGATGCGCCGTGCTCGCGAGCCTGATCCAGCGCCGCCCCCCCGTTCCCGTGACCGCGGTCTGGAGCGTGCAGGAGGAGGTGGGGCTCCGCGGCGCGGCCGCTGCGGCCCGCCGCGTGCGGCCCGATCTGGCGATCGTGCTCGAGGGAACGGCATCGGGGGAAGCGCCGGGCGCCCCGCCCGACGAGCAGTACCCCTACATGGGACGCGGACCCGCGCTCACGGTGCAGGACCGCTCGCTCATGGTTCACGCGCGCCTCCTCGATTCGATCGAGGACACGGCCAGGCGCCACCGCGTCATGACGCAGTGGAAGCGCCCGGGCGTGGGGGGCACCGATGCGGGACGCATCGCGATCTCCGGACCCGGAGTGCCCTCGGCGGTCGTCTCGGTCGTCTGCCGCTACATCCACGCGCCGGCCGCCTTGCTCGACATACGCGACCCTCAGCGGACCGTCACCTTGATCTGGCACACACTGGAAACCCTGCGAAAGGAGTGGACGTGACCCCGCGCGCCTCGCATCTGGATTCCCTGCTCCCCGCGCTGAGCGAAGCCTACGGTCCTCCGGGACGCGAGTCCGGCATCCGCGCGGCGCTCAAGCGCGCTGTCCGCGGCCTGGGCGCCGCGCGCGAGGACGCGCTCGGAAGCATCCACCTGCACGTCGGCGGCAAGGGAGCGCGGCTCCTGCTCACGGCGCACATGGACGCGCCCGGAATCATCGTGACGCGTGTGGACTCCTCGGGGCTTGCGCGGCTCTCCATCCTGGGCCCGATGTCGGCGGCGGACTGGATCGGAGCGGTGGTGAGCCTGAACGGAAACGCCGGCGCCCGTGAAGCGGGGTCCCGGGCGGAACGGGGAGAGCGCCGGGCCCGCCCCGCTGCCGTCTCGCACGGAGTGGTCGGCTGGGACCGCCCCAAGGATTCGAAGGACAGCCGCGAGGTCGAGCCGGACGCCCTCTATCTCGAGACGGGTCTCGGCAGGAAGCAGGCGCCCAGAAGGATCCCGGTCGGCACCGTGGGCGCGCTCCTCGACCGCGCCGAGAAGCTGGGCGATCTCTGGTGCGGCGGCAACCTCGACAACCGCGCCGGGTGCGCGGCGATCGTGGCGGCCCTCCGGGGCGCGCGCGGGCTCCGGAACGATCTCCACGTCGTGTTCAGCGCGCAGTCGGACCTGGGCGCCCGCGGCGCTCAGACGTCGGCCTTCGGGATCAACCCCGACGTGGCCGTGGTCCTGGACGTGGCGTTCGTGGGAGAATCGAAGGGCGGCGACATCGCGCTCGGCAAGGGCCCGTGTCTGGGTCTCAAGGAGGAGGGATTCCTCCCCCATCCGGCCGCGCTCGATCTCGTGAAGCGCGCGGCCAAGGCGGCCCGCGTGCCGCACCAGTGGCTCATCCGTGAGTCGAGCGGAAGCGACGCCCGCGCGGTGCGCGCCGCGCGCTCGGGCGTGCCGACGGCGCTCGTGGCGATCGCGGCGCGGAAGACCGGAGGCCCGCACGTACTCGTGAACGCGAGCGATCTCGAGCAAACCGTGAAGCTCGTGCGTCAGATCCTGACGACTCCCTACACGGGAGAGAAAGGTCCGCGATGAACGTCTCCACGCGAGGTGGAAAGGCGCAGGCATCCCCTATCCGCCGCCTGGCTCCGTACGCCGACCAAGCCGTGCGGAGCGGGGCCAAGGTCTACTACCTGAACATCGGCCAGCCCGACATCCCCACGCCCGAGATCGTGATGGAGCGGATCCGCGCGTATCCAGGTAAGTACGTCCCGTACAGCCCATCCGCCGGCATCCCGGAGTTCGTGGACGGCATGTCGCGCTACTACGCGCAGCACGGCCTCGAGGTGAAGCCCTCGGAGGTGATCACCACGGTCGGCGGGAGCGAGGCCCTCCAGTTCGCGTTCTGGGCGCTCTTCAATCCCGGCGACGAGGTCATCCTCTTCGAGCCCTTCTACACCAACTACGCCACGATGGCCCTCCTGGCGGGCGTCGAGGTGAAGCCGGTCCCCTGCGACGCGAGGACCGGGTACCACCTGCCCCCGATCGAGGCCATCGAGCGCGCGGCGGGCCCGCGCACCAAGGGGATCCTCCTCTGCGCGCCCTCGAACCCAACCGGCACGGCGTACACCGCGGCCGAGGTGGACGCCATCTGCGATCTGGCGAAGCGGCTCGATCTCTGGATCATCACCGACGAGGCCTACCGCGAGTTCATCTACGACGGCACGAAGCACGAGAGCCCGATGACGCGGCCCGCGGTGGCGGAGCGCACGGTGCTCGTGGATTCGATCTCGAAGCGGCTCAACATGTGCGGCGCGAGGGTGGGGACCTTCGTCACCAAGAACGCCGCGGTGCGCGAGGCCGCGATGAAGTTCGCGCAGGCCCGGTTGAGCCCGCCGACCCTGGGGCAATGGGCGGGCGCGGTCCTGGATCAGGTGCCCGCGTCCTACACGCAGGGGGTCGTTTCCGAGTACCGCAAGCGGCGCGACCTCGTGCTCGAGGGACTCGCCGCGATCCCCGGCGCCTTCGCGCGGAAGCCGGAGGGCGCCTTCTACCTCATGGCCGAGCTGCCGGTCGCCGACGCGGAAGATTTCGTGATCTGGATGCTGAAGGAGTACCGCAAGGGGAACGCCACAGTCATGGTCGCGCCCGGCGACGGCTTCTACGCCACCCCCGGCCGCGGGAAGAACGAGATCCGCTTCGCCTACGTGCTCGAGACCGACGCGCTCCGGAAGTCCATGGACATCCTGCGCGGCGCGCTCGAGGCGTATCCGGTCAAGGTAGGGCGGTAGCCACCTTCCTCCGGGCCAAGTGCGGCGCGTTCGCGCCGCGCGCTACGCGCGAACCGGCGCGGCGAATCTCCTGCCCAGGATCCCGCGACTGGTCTTCACGAGCATCTGGATGCTCTCCAGCGCCACGATGCTCGTGACCGCCTGGAATCATATCCCCTGAGCGCCCCTCAGGAGAAGAGCGCCCGCACTCCCTGACGCGCCGCTTCGATCCAGTGCCCCGGGAACACCCCGAAGCCCAGAGTTGCCAGCGCCGTGACGAGGAGCGCCAGGCCGATGGCCACCGGCACCCGAATGGGGGGCAGGACCTCCCCCGGCTCGCGCATGTACATGAGCACGAGCAGGCGCAGGTAGTAGAAGATCGAGGTCGCGCTGTTCAGGACTGCGATGACCGCGAGCCAGATATGGCCGGTCTGCACCGCGGCGCCGAAGAGCTGCAGCTTGCCCACGAAGCCCACCGTGGGCGGGATTCCGGAGAGCGAGATCATGAACAGCGCGAGCGCCCCGCCGATGAGCGGGTAGCGGAAGCCCACGCCCGCATAGTCGCGCAGCTCGTCCCCTCCTCCCCCCTTGTGCTCGAGGAGGATCACCACGGCGAAGGCGCCGAGGTTCATCGCGGTGTAGGCGATCAGGTAGAAGACGGAGCCCGCGGCGCCCGCGTTCCCGCCGGCAACGAGCCCGATCAGGACGTAGCCCGAATGCGCGATGCTCGAGTAGGCGAGCATCCGCTTCACGTTGGTCTGCGCGATGGCGGCGATGTTCCCCACCGTCATGGTGAGCGCCGCGAGGAGCGAGAGGAGCATGTTCCAGTCGCCGTGAATGGGCCCGAACGCGACGAAGAACGTGCGCAGAAACGCGGCGAATGCCGCCGCCTTGGGCCCGGCCGACATGAACGCGGTGATCGGTGTCGGGGCCCCTTCGTACACGTCGGGGGTCCACATGTGGAACGGCACGAGCGCCACCTTGAACGCGAACCCGATCAGGATCATCGCCATGCCCGCGAGCAGGAGGCCCGCGGGGAACGCGTCCTCCGCGTTCGTGAGCGCGTCGGCGATCCCGGTGAGGCTGGTCGTGCCGGTCGCGCCGTAGGTGAGCGACACGCCGTAGAGCAGGATGGCCGAGGCGAACGCCCCGAGCAGGAAGTACTTCATGGCCGCCTCGTTGGAGGCCTCGGAGTCGCGACGATAGCCGGCCAGGATGTAGAGCGAGATCGAGAGCACCTCGACGCCGAGAAATAGGGTGATGAGATCGAGCGCCGAGGCGAGGAGCATCATGCCGGCGGTGCAGAAGAGGATCAGGGCGTAGTACTCGCCGTGCTCCACCCGGTCCGAGCGCAAGAAGGGCTCGGAGAGAAGGATGGTGACGAACGTGCTCGCCAGGAACAGCAGATTGAAGAGGGTCGAGAGGTCGTCGAGCACGACCATGTTCGAATAGCCGCGCTGCTCCTGGCCCCACTGCGCCAGCGCGATCACGAAGGCCCACGCGACTCCGGCCAGCGCAAAGTAGCCGGTCCATTGCTTCTTGCTCTGCGGGAGGATCAGGTCCACGAGCAGGATCATGAATCCCACCGAGCACACGATGAGGAGCGGCGCGATCATCGCGATCGGCGCGTCCACCTGGATCAGCGCGCTCATCGGCTCTCCCCCCCGGGAGCCGCCTCAGGCCCCCCCTCGGCGGCGTCCTGCGCCGCGGGCGACGCGGGCGTGAGCAGCGGCGCGGTCCGCATCGAGAGGGTCCGCGCCTGCGCCCGGGCCAGGAGATCCGAGACCGAGACGTCGAGCTTTCTCAGGAACGTGTTCGGATAGACGCCGATCCAGATGATGAAGAAGATCACCGGCGCCAGCGTCCAGAACTCCCGCTTGGAGAGGTCGGGCAGCGCGCGGTTCTTCTCGTTGGTGATGGGTCCGAACATCACCCGCTGGTACATCCACAGCATGTAGATCGCGGCCAGGATCACGCCGGTCGCCGCGATCGCGCTTACCGGGGCCGAGGACCGGAACGCCCCCAGGAGAATCAGGAACTCCCCGATGAACCCGTTCAGTCCCGGCAATCCGATGCTGGAGAGGCAGGCCACCATGAAGAGCGCCGCGAACCAGGGCAGCGTGGCCGCGAGCCCGCCGAAGTCGGAGATCTCGCGCGTGTGCCTGCGCTCGTAGAGGATCCCGACCGCGAGGAAGAGCGCGCCGGTCGAGAGCCCGTGGTTGATCGATTGCAAGATGCCGCCCGACAGACCCTGCGTGTTCCAGACGAAGAGCCCCAGCATCACGAAGCCCAGGTGGCTCACCGAGGAATACGCCACGAGCTTCTTCACGTCCCGCTGCACCATGGCGACCAGGGCGCCGTAGACGATTCCGATCAGGGCGAGCCCCACGATCCAGGGGGTGTAGGACAACGCCGCGTCCGGGAAGAGCGGCATGGCGAAACGCAGGAAACCGTAGACGCCCATCTTGAGCAGCACGCCCGCCAGGATCACGCTCCCGGCCGTAGGGGCCTCCACGTGCGCGTCCGGGAGCCACGTGTGGAACGGGAACATCGGCACCTTGATCGCGAAGGCGAGGGCGAAGGCTCCGAAGAGCAAGAGCTGCGCCTGCTGCGCGAGCGGTGTGTCGTAGAGCGCGAGGAGATCGAACGTGTAGATGCCGGTCGCCTGGTGGTGGGCGAAATAGAGGTACAGGATGGCGACGAGCATCAGGAGGCTCCCGGCCACCGTGTACAGGATGAACTTCACCGCGGCGTAGACGCGTCGCGGCCCTCCCCAGACGCCGATCAGGAGGTACATCGGAATGAGCATCACTTCCCAGAAGATGTAGAAGAGGAAGAGATCGAGCGACGCGAACACTCCGATCATCCCGGTCTCGAGCAGGAGGAATGTGACCATGTAGGCCTTCACCCGGCTCGTGATGGCGGTGAAGGAGGACAGGATGGAGACGGCCGTGAGAAGCGTCGTCAACAAGATTAGGAGCATGCTGATCCCGTCCACGCCCAGGTGGTAGCTGATTCCCAGCCCGGGAGTCCACGCGGCCTGCTCCACGAACTGCATGCCGTGGTGCGTCGAGTCGAACAGCGTGAAGAGCGGGATCGACGCCGCGAAGGTGATCACCGATACCAGGAAGGCGCTCACCCGGACCGTGCGGGGCTTCGAGGACGGAAGAAGCAAGATCAGGAGCGCGCCGACCGTCGGGAAGAAGATCAGGAACGTGAGGATCGGAATGCCGAGGATCGTGTAGGTCATCGGAGCGCCAGGTAGCCGATCACCACCACCGCTCCCAGCGTGATCAGCAGCGCGTAAACCTGAACGTACCCGACCTGGGCCTGCTTCAAGAGTCCGGAGCCTCCTTCGATCATGCGTCCCACCCCGTTCACCGCCCCGTCGATCACGGCGGAATCGAAGTCATTCCAGAGCTTCACGGAGCCCCGGTAGATCGGCTGCACGATGGACGACTCGTAGAGCTCGTCCACCCAGTACTTGTTGAAGAGCGCCTTGTGGATCCCCCGCGCCTGCTCCGCCAGACGGCGCGGGATCGCGGGATCCGCGACGTAGAATCGATACGCCACGAAGATTCCGACGAGGGCCACCAGGAGCGAGATGACCATGAGCATGATCTCGGCGCCCTCCGAATGGCCCGCGTGCGCCGGGGGCATGAGGGCCGCCGCGTCGGCGAACACCGGGTCCAGGAAGCGGTCGAGCCTGCGCCCTCCCGCCAGAAGCGGCACCTGGATGAAGCCGCCGATGGCGCTCAGCCCGGCCAGGATCATCAGGGGAACGGTCATGCTGCTCGGCGACTCGTGGAGGTGATGCTTCGCCTCCTCGGTGAGGCGCGAAGGACCGTGGAACGCGAGGAAGTAGAGCCGGAACATGTAGAACGCGGTCAGGAAGGCTCCGACCACGCCGGCGCCCCAGAGCAAGGGTCCCCCTCGGAGCCAGGCCTGATAGAGGATCTCGTCCTTGCTGAAGAAGCCGGCGAACGGGAACACGCCAGCGATCGCCAGCGTCCCGATCAGGAACGTGAGATGCGTCCTCGGGAGATGCGACTTGAGCCCGCCCATCTTCCAGACATCCTGCTCTCCGGAGAGCGCATGAATCACGCTCCCCGCGCCGAGAAAGAGGAGCGCCTTGAAGAAGGCGTGCGTCATGAGGTGGAAGATTCCCGACGTGAAGGCGCCCACGCCGCAGCCCACGAACATGTAGCCGAGCTGGCTCACGGTGGAGTACGCGAGCACCCGCTTGATGTCGTTCTGGACGAGCGCGATCGTCGCCGCGAGCAGCGCGGTCGCGATCGCCACGATGCTGACCACCTGCAGCGCGACCGGCGACAGGAGATAGAGCACGTGGCAGCGCGCCAGCATGTAGATGCCGGCGGTGACCATGGTCGCGGCATGAATGAGCGCGCTCACCGGTGTGGGCCCTTCCATGGCGTCCGGAAGCCAGACGTAGAGCGGGATCTGCGCGCTCTTCCCGGTCGCGCCGAGGAAAAGCAGGAGCGCGATCGCGGTCGCCACGGAGCTCCCCACCGCCAGGCGCTGCGGCGCCTGCGCGAAGACGGTAGCGAAGTCCACGGATCCGAACGTCACGAAGATCAGGAAGATGCCGAGCAAGAATCCCCAGTCTCCGATCCGGTTCACCACGAACGCCTTTTTCCCCGCCTCCGCCGCCGCGGGCCGCTCGTACCAGAACCCGATCAGGAGGTAGGAGCAGAGCCCGACCGCTTCCCAGCCCAGGAACATCAGCACGAAGTTGTCCGCCAGGACCAGCGTGAGCATCGAGAAGGTGAAGAGGTTGAGATACGCGAAGAACCGCCCGTACGCCTTCTCGTGCCCCATGTATCCGGTCGAGTAGACGTGGATCAGGAAGCCCACGCCCGTGACCACGAGCATCATCAGAGCGCTCAAGGGGTCCAGCGCGTAGCGGATCTCGGCGTGGAAGTCCCCTGACTGGATCCACGTGAAGAGCGCCTGCGTTGCGTGGCGCCCCTCCGGCGGAAGGGCGAGCAGCTCCGCGAAGCAGGCGGCGGCGATCGCGAGCGAGATCCCGATCGAGCCGACGCCGATCGCGCTCACCGCCTTGCGCGGCAGCCTTCCGGCGCCGATTCCGTTCACGATCGCGCCGAGCAGGGGAACCAGCGGCACGAGACAGAGAAGCGAGAGCCCCACGCTATCCTTTCAGGAGGTGCACGTCGTCCACGTTCGCGGTCTCCCGATTCCGGAAGATCGCGACCAGGATCGCCAGACCCACGGCCACTTCCGCGGCCGCGACCGACATCACGAAGAAGACGAAGATCTGCCCGTCCATCTGACCGTGCTGCCTGGAGAACGCGACGAAGCTCAGGTTCACCGCGTTCAGCATCAGCTCGATCGACATGAAGATGATGAGGGCATTGCGGCGCACCAGCACGCCGACGACGCCGATCACGAACACCACCGCACTGAGCGCCAGCATCCACGAGAGCGGGATCATGCAGGCTCCTGGGGGCCGGCGGGAGGAGCGGTGGCGGCGCCGGGAGACGGGGTCCGGCCCACGTGCGGTCCGCGGCCCTTGGCGATCACCACCGCCCCCACCATGGCGACCAGCAGCAGGATCGAGGTGATCTCGAACGGGAATAGGTAGCGTCTGTAGAGCACCTGGCCGATCGCTTCGGTGTTGCCGACCGGTGCGGACAGGGCTTCATGCGGCGAGGCCGGCCCGGCGGCCCAGTGGCGCCCGAACAACCAGAAACCCTCGGTCAGCAGCAGGGCGCCGAGGATCCACCCGGCGCCCCGACGGAGCGCGATGTGGACGCCATGCTCCACGTCGCGCTTGAGGTTGAGGTACATGACGACGAACAGGAACAGCACCATGATCGCCCCGGCGTAGACGATCACCTGCACCATGGCGAGGAACTCCGCGTGCAGCAGGAGGTAGATCCCCGCCAGCGAGCAGAACGCCAACACCAGGAACAACGCACTCGTCACCGGATTGCGGTGCAGGATGACCATGAGGCTGCAGCCCACCAGCAGGGCTGCAAAGGCGAAGAACAGGACCGGGATCATCCCTGAGCCCTCCACCATACGAACAGCGCGGTGAAGACGATGTTCGCGAGCGCCAGCGGCAGGAGCACCTTCCAGCCGAGGTTCATGAGCTGGTCGAAGCGGAAGCGAGGAAGCGTCCAGCGCACCCACACGAAGAGGAAGATGAAGAAGCCCGTCTTGGCGGCGAAGACCGCGATCGAGACCACGCCACCCAGGATTCCCGTCAGGTGCAGGCCGGGGAGCGACCAGCCGCCGAAATAGAGCGTCGCCATCAGGGCCGATGCCGCGATGAGGTTCAGGTATTCGGCCAT
>JAYUAE010000114.1:0-4520 GCA_043741515.1 Candidatus Eiseniibacteriota bacterium
CCGACCCTGACCGGCGGGTGAAGTACGCGAACTGCAGCGCCTCGAGCCCGCCCCCGACACCCAGGTACAGGATGTCCAACTCAGGGGAAAGGTCCTGGAAGTGAACTGTCGTTCCGCACCCGTAGTTCATCGCCTGCATCTCCGCCGGGATGTGCAGGCCGGGAAGGCGAAACGCGGGTCCCGGCGTGCAGCACAGAGACGGTCGAGGCGTCAGAGCGGCCTCGCGATAAAGTGCTCGAGTCGTCTGGTGATAGCTCATGGTTTCCTCAAGCGGTCAGGAGGGGGGCGCTTCCCTGAGCAGCGCGTCGATGCGACGCGTCAGGTCTCGCCACTCGCTTGTGCCTACGTGCAGCTCCCCGATGTGCGTGAATCGAAGCGCCCCGCGCGCGTCGATCACGTAGACCGTCGGCCAGTACCGGTTGCCGAAGGATTTCCAGATCCGGTAATCATTATCGAGGGCGACCGGGAAGGAGATCTTCTGCTCCGCGATCGCCGCCCGCACGTTTCCCGGCTCACGCTCCGTGGACGTTTCCGGAGTGTGAACTCCGACTACTACGAGGCGGCGCTCCCCGTAATCGCTCCAGAGTCGCTGCATGGCCGGAACCGTCGCCTGGCAGTTCCCGCATCCGAAGGTCCAGAATTCCACGAGTACGACACGGCCTTTCAGATCGGACGGTCGGATCGGCGTGGAATTGATCCAGGTCTTGCTCACGATCGGAGGGGCTGGGCGCCGGCCAGGGTCGGCCGAAGCCGCGGACCTGATCGCCAGGGCGTTGCCCGCAGGGGCGCTCGAGAGGAGCGCTATGAGTGCGAGGGCGAAGAGCATCATGATCCGAGTACGGACGGGGGGGAGCGCCGTGACAACGTCACCGCGCGCAACCGCGACCCCAAGAAAGTTGCGTCTTGAAGAGAGATCAACGGTCTCCACCGAGTTTCTCGCGTCCCTGATCACGGAGCATCGAGAGTTTCATTTGCTCCATGGGACGCAACGGCTCGGTGAGCGGAGGACGGCCGTCCTTGAAGAGTTGGCGGCGGAGACCCGCGCCGAGTGGCTCGGAGGAGCGCCCTGCAGCGGCGATGCGCGCAGTGCCTTCGAATACGCACAGACAAGTCCCAAGGGAATTCCTGATCACCGCTATGGTGGTGCCGGACACATTCACTCGGGCATCGGGGCTCTCCACGCTGAGGCGCGCGCCGTGGAAGCGGGGCCCAGTCGTGACGCGCAGTTCACCGACCCAGATGCGCCCACTTACGTCCCTGCGCCACCAGCGACCGGGCGAGGGGGGCACAGTGACCTCAGTCCCTGCTGTGATTTGAATGAGAAGGGTGCCCGCGGCGCTCAGGTCCAGCTGGGCTCCCTCGGGCATGCGGATGCGCGTGCCAGGGTGAATCGCACCGGACAAGGTGGCCGAATCAGCGGGCCATATAGTTCGTCCATCCACAACCACAGGGCCTGCGCCCGTCGAC
Source organism: Candidatus Eiseniibacteriota bacterium (assembly GCA_043741515.1). Lineage (GTDB taxonomy): Bacteria > Eisenbacteria > RBG-16-71-46 > SZUA-252 > SZUA-252 > WS-7. The sequence continues at coordinate 1,468 of JAYUAE010000114.1, forward strand.
GAGACGACCCGCCAGGGCTCCCCTCGGTTCCCCCAGGCGATTCCAGCGATCGCGATGGCCACCGCTGCTGCCGCCGCGAGTGGGGCTGCACGCCAGGAGCGCAAGGCATCCCGAGTCCGGCGGTGACTCCCCGCGAGCGTTCTGCCGACAAAACCCTCCCTCACACGCGCACGGTAGTTCGGCTCCGCGGGTACGGCACCCAACTTCTCCACTGCCTCTCGGGAGCTCTTCGCGCCCGGGGTCAGGTTTTCGTACTTGTCCTTCATGTCCTCCACATCCCCTTGAGCAGGATCGCCAGCTCTTCGAGCGCCCGCGAATAACGCTTGCGCATGGCGGCGTGCCCGACGCCACAGAGTCGCGCGATCTCCTCGTGGCCCAATCCTTCGTAATCGTGCAGTACCACCGCCAGGCGGAGCGTCTCGGGAAGACGCAAAATGGCCTGCTGTACCAGCTGATCGCGCTCAGCGGACTCCGCTTGCTCCTCGGGATCGTCTGTCTGTGATACGAGGGAAAGTGCCGCGGCGTGATCCAGCGGCACACTCGCGGTTCTCATGCGGTGAGCGTGGGAGCGCCAGTAATCCTTACACGCGTTGACAGCAATGGCATGCAGCCAAGGTACGGGATCCCGCTGTGGATCGAGGTGGTCGATCGAGTTCTGCACCTTCACAAAGACCTCGATCGTGACATCCTCGGCAGTGGCCCTCTCGCCCAGCAGGCGGTAGACCAGGCTGAACACGTGGTCGAACACGAGGTCGAAGAATTCGCCAAGCGCTTCAGGTTTCCCGGTCCGGGCTCGCTCCAGAAGTCCTGGCGGAAACACGATCGCTTCTGCCCGAGATGCCTTCTCACTACCTGTACGACGCATAGGCTCGAACTCATCCCAACGAGAGGCACGTGCAGGCCCGGCGATGGACGCCTGATGGACGCCTGGTGGCGCAAATCTCTAGCAACTACGGTACGGCCGAGGCTACGGGAACGATCACGACATTTCAACTTCCGCCCTGCGACGCGCCTTGCTCGGGGGCCCGTCTGGGCACCTCATGAAGAATCCGGCTCACATGAGATGCCTTGCCCTCGTATCCAGTATGTGACGAATGCTCGCGTCCAGCGCAGTTCGCCGGTTTTTTGATCCCTGAATAGGAGCGTACCAAATGAAGCGCACCTCAAGCCGTTCCGCGACGATGTTCGGCCTCATCGCTTTGCTCGCTGTAAGCCTCACTCCGGCAGCCCTGGCGGGAGCAGGCCCGCCCAATTTTTTCACCTATGCGCACGACCGGCTGTATAACGGCGTGCTCACTCCCACGGAACTGCCCGACCAGGGGAAATTCGACCAGATCTTCGTTTTGGGCTCGGGCTTGACGACGGTTGCCGACGCGGCTCCCGGCGATCAGTCGTACAACGGTGGCCGCTGGGAAGTTCATCCGGTGACGTTTCTGACCATCGCCGCCACGCAGTTCACCAACGCGGAGCAGATCCTCGCAGCGGCCCAAGCCGGCCAGATAAGCATCGGGCCGGTCGTGAAGCGCTTCGAGTGCCCGCTGATTCCGATCAACCAACACTGATCTGAACGGAACGCGGCCGGGGCTCCTCTCCCCGGCCGCACCTCGGCCCAGCCCGGGAGAAACCCCGCTTCTCGGCGGCTAGGACCTGCTCGGGCGGGATGGCTCAGGAGCCCATCTCGGCACCGGGCTTCATTCCATCCTGCGACCGGGCGGTGAGGCGTCCCGCCCTACGCGCAGTGAAACCGCGACGCCGGTGAGCACGAGCGCCGCGCCCGCATAGCTCGAGGGGTGCAGCGATTCCCCCTTCACTGCCGCGCCCAGGATCACGGCGAGGACCGGCACGATCAACGAGCCCATGTTCACGCTCGTGACACGCCATTGGCTCAGGAGCCACGTGTACAAGACGAACGCGCCGAGGTTCCCCAGGACCGCGAGATAAAGGATCGGTCCCCATCCGCCGAACGTGCGGGGAAGGTGCCGATTCTCGCCCATCAACACGCTGGCACCGAAGCAGACCGCGGCGCCGATGAGCGCGCCGACAGCGTTCGTCGCGAGCGGAGAACTCGCCGGTAATCGCTTCAATATGACTCCCGAGAGCGCGGCAAGAGTTGCACCGCAAGAGACGCCAACCAACGCGAGCGCGGGCGCCCCGATTCGGAGTTCTCCCGCGAAGATGAGCGCCACGCCCGACAGTCCGATCGCGGCGGCCACCATTCGCACCGCACTCAACCGTTGCACGCCGAGCGCCGCCGCGAAGATTCCGCTCGAGATCGGCATTGTCGCGTAGAGCACCGCCGCGATTCCGCTCGGAACCGTGCGCTCCCCCCAGTAGAGGAGCGCAAAGTTCAAACCGAGAGTTAGGAACCCGTAAAGGGCGGCGCCGAGCAGGGCTCTTCCGCGGGGCAGGCGTGCGCCCGTCGCGCGCGCCAGGAGAAGGAGAAGCGCCGCCGCAATCACGAGGCGGAGCGTCGCGCCCCACTCGGGAGCGATCGACTCGTCGCCGATCCGGATCACGAGGAACGTGCTCCCCCAAATGAGGCACATCCCCGCGAATGCGGTGTAGTGCTGCGGTCTTTGCCGGTCAGGGCCGTCGGGTTCGATCACGGGTCCGCTCTTCCCGGCGCTGCAGAGCAAGCCCCATGGCCCCCCGGATGGGTGGGTGGCAGACCCCGGTGGGCCTGCCACCCCGATTCATCCACCTTGACTCTCCCCAGGCTGGGGCGCCCGGTCAGGAGGGTTTCTTTGCCCCACGCGGGTCGTCGGCCGGATTCACGTACGTGATTCCCCACGGGCCCGTCCCGTGCAATTGGATAACGGTCTCGCCCGTCGCCCAGGCGTAGTGCTTCATGTGCGGCGCCATCCAAGCGAACGACCCGGGCGCGTAGGCCTGTCCGGCTTTCTCGTCGAACTTCGGGCCCATGCCCAAGTGGAACGTGCCGGACATCACCGTCACGTGTTCCACGCCCGGATGCCAGTGCGCCGGGATCCGGTAGCCATCCGGCATCTTCACCCTCATCGTGAACGGGCCCGGCTTGAACGGATTGCCCTCGA
>JAYUAE010000115.1:0-4514 GCA_043741515.1 Candidatus Eiseniibacteriota bacterium
TCGAGCCGGAAGAAGCTCGGCAAGTCGGTCGGGTCGGACAAGGCCCGGGGCAAGGCGACCGTGCCCGGCTCGGTCGGCATGGAACGCGCGGAGCGGGAGGCCGAGCGGGTGCTCCTGGAGGCGAAGCGCATCGCCCGAGGGCTCGGAAAGCGGGCCGCGGAGTTCGAATCCCTGACCGATTTCCTCCTCGTGCGGACCAGCTAGGCGCGGGAAGGGAACGCCCCATGTCACCGGCCTCCAATCCGCTCTTCCATGCGCTTTCTTGTGGTCTCCTGGTGCAGCTGAGCAAGGTGTTGACGTTCCTCGTCCGGGAGAAGAAAATCAACTTCCGGCGGCTGGTGGAAACAGGAGGGATGCCCAGCTCGCACGCGGCGTCGGTCGCGGCGCTAAGCACGTGCGTGGGACTCCTGGAAGGCTTCGATTCCGTCCTGTTCAACGTCGTCGTATTCTTCAGCCTCATCGTGATGTATGACGCCGCGGGCCTGAGGCGCGCGGCGGGACGTCAGGCGACGCTCTTGAACCGGATCCTGCACGAGCACATCCAGCTGCCCGGGCCCCCGCAAGACCGCTTGCGGGAGCTCCTGGGGCACACGCCGCTCGAGGTGCTCGTGGGGGCCATCATCGGCGTCCTCTATTCCATCGCCCTCTTCCGCCCGCCGGGAGGCCCGTGAGCACCCAGCACCTCGACTCGATTCACTCGCCGGATGACCTGAAACGGCTCCCCGCCGAGGCGCTGCCCGCGCTCGCGGCGGAGATCCGCGACCGGATCGTGCATGTGGTTTCCAAGAACGGCGGCCACCTGGCGCCCAGTCTCGGGACGGTAGAGCTGACGGTGGCGCTCCACTACGTCTTCGACACCCCGCGCGATGTGGTCATCTGGGACGTGGGGCACCAGAGCTACGGCCACAAGATCCTCACGGGCCGGAACGACCGCTTCGAGACCCTGCGCCAGGAAGGCGGCCTCTCCGGATTCCCGCGAAGGGCGGAGAGCAAATACGACGCCTTCGGGACCGCCCACGCCTCGACCGCGATCTCAGCGGCGCTGGGCTTCGCGTGCGCGCGCGATCTCGCCAAGGAGACCCACAAGGTCATCGCGGTCGTGGGGGACGGCGCGCTGACCGGCGGGCTCGCCTTCGAAGGGCTGAACCAGGCGGGCGTGGTCGGGACGGATCTCCTCGTGGTCCTGAACGACAACTCGATGTCGATCTCCCCGAACGTGGGCGCGATCGCGCGCTATCTAACGCGCATCACCTCGGCTCCGGTGTACCGGAGGCTCGAGGTCGACGTCTGGGAGCTCCTGGGCAAGGTCCCTGCCGGCGGAAAGGCCCGGACCCTGGTGCGGCGGATCAAGGAGAGCATGAAGAACCTCGTGGTGCCGAACATCCTCTTCGAGGAATTCGGCTTCAAGTACTACGGGCCGATCGACGGACACGATCTTCCGACCGTCATCGACGTCCTGAAGCAGCTCAAGGAGATCAAGGGTCCGGTGCTGCTCCACACGCTCACCCGGAAGGGGAAGGGCTACCGGTTCGCCGAGGAGGATTCGCGGAAATTCCACGGCGTGAGCTCCTTCGACAAGCTCACCGGAACCAGCGCCAAGAAGCCGTCCGCGCCCACGTACACCGAGATGTACGGCCAGACGCTCTGCGACCTGGCCGCGAAGGATCCCGCAGTCGTCGCCATCACGGCCGCGATGCCCGACGGAACCGGCCTCGCGAAGTTCGCGACCTCCTTCCCCGCGCGCTTCCACGACGTCGGCATCGCCGAGCAGCACGGCACCTGCTTCGCGGCCGGAATGGCCGCGGCCGGCGCGAAGCCGTTCGCGACCATCTACTCCACCTTCTTGCAGCGCGCCTACGACCAGATCATTCACGACGTGGCCGTGCAGAGCCTGCCGGTTCGCTTCGCTCTGGACCGGGCCGGCCTTGTGGGAGAGGACGGCGCCACGCACCACGGCGTCTTCGATATCGCATATCTCCGGTGCCTGCCCGGGTTCGTGCTCATGGCACCCAAGGACGAGAACGAATTCCGCCACATGCTCGCGACCATGGGGGCCCACAACGCCGGACCGATCGCGGTCCGGTATCCTCGAGGGAGCGGGCTGGGCGTGCCGCTCGATCCTGAGCTCCGGCCGCTGCGCATCGGCGAAGGAGAGCTCCTGGACCCGGGCGAGGACCTGACGCTCGTCGCCTACGGCTCGATGGTGGCCCAGGCGCGCGCGACCGCGAAGCTGCTCGCCGAGCGCGGGATCCGCGCCGCGGTCATCAACGCGCGCTTCGCCAAGCCCCTCGACGAGCGCCTGATCCTGGAATGGGCGCGCCTCACGGGACGCATCGCGACCCTCGAGGAGGCGGCGCTCCCCGGCGGATTCGGGGACGCCGTGCTGGAGCTCTGCTCGCGGACCCCCGGTCTCGCCGCGCGCACCATCCGCTTCGGCATTCCCGACCGATTCTTCGACCACGGCACGCGCGAGTCGCTTCTTCGCCAGGCCGGCCTCGACGCTCCGACGATCGCTCGAGAGATCGAGCGCTGGCTCCAGGAGGAACCCCGGCCGAAACCGGAACCGCTCGCGCCGGTCGGATCGAACGCATGACGATTCCACCCCGCCGAATCGGAATCGTCGGGAACCGGGAGAAGAAGGGAGCACGGGCGCTGGTTCCCGCGCTGGTCCGGTGGCTGCGCGAGCGCGAAGTGCGCGTGACCCTCGAGAAGGGCATCGCGTCGGCCGTGCGCGGCGCCGGGGCGGGCGTCTCCCTCAAGTCGCTGATCTCCCGCGTGGACGCCGTGCTGGTGCTGGGCGGAGACGGCACCTTCCTCTCCGCGGCTCGCGAGGCGGCGCACGCGGACGTTCCGATCCTGGGCGTGAACCTGGGCGGACTCGGCTTCCTGACCGAGACCGCGGAATCCGATGTCTACGCCGCGCTCGAGCGGCTCCTGGCCGGGAACGTGGAGATCGATTCGCGCATGATGGTCGAGGCCCGTGTCGGCTCACGCGGAAGCAAGACAACCTGGACCGGGTGCGGGTTGAACGACGTCGTCATCCACCAGTCCGACGAGTCGCGCATGGTGCAGCTGGACATCCGCATCGGACCAACCGCGATTGGCACTCTCGCGGCGGACGGGCTCATCGTCGCCACGCCCACCGGCTCCACCGCCTACTCGCTCTCCGCGGGAGGGCCGATCGTGCGCCCCACCATCGAAGCGCTCCTCGCCACGCCGATCTGCCCCCACTCGCTCGCGTTCCGGCCGCTCCTCGTCGGAGCGAACGAGAAGCTCCGCATCCGCGTCGGGCCGAACGTGAACCGCGCGCGGCTCACGGTGGACGGCCAGATCTCACGGCCGCTCTCCGCCGGGGACGACGTTGAGATCCGCCGCGCCAGGACGCGCGTCTCCATGCTGTCCCTGAAGCGGGAGTCCTTCTACGAAGTGCTCCGCGAGAAGCTGGCGTGGGCCGGTCCGCCGACACGGACGCGGCTCAAGGACTGAGCCCGTGCTGGCCCGGCTCTCGATCCAGGGGCTCGCCCTCGTGGAGCGGATCGAGCTTTCCTTCGATCCGTCCCTCAACGTGCTCACCGGCGAGACCGGCGCGGGAAAGTCGCTCATCCTGGGCTCGATCGCGCTCCTTCTCGGCGAGCGCGCGGATCCCGACTGGGTCCGCGCCGGCGAGGAGCGTGGGTTCGTCGAGGGCGTTTTCGAGCTCGCTGGGCGGAACGACCTCGTGGAGTCCATCCGCGCGCTCGAGATCGAACCAGAGGAGGACCGCGTGATCGTTCGGCGTGAGCTCACGGACGACGGCAAAAGCCGCGCGCTCGTGAATGGGAGGACCGTCCTCCTCTCGCAGCTCCGGAAGCTGGGCGATCTGCTGGTCGATCTCCATGGCCAGCACGAGCACCAGCTCCTGCTCCGTTCCGAGAACCAGACCGAGTTCTATGACGCCTGGGCGGGTCTCGCCGAGGAACGCGCGGGTCTCGCGCGCGAGCGCGCGGCGCTTCTCGAGGAACGGCGCCGCCTGGCCGAGGACCGCGGCGCCTGGGAACGGGATCGCACCGGCGAGGAGGGCCTGCGCGAGGACCTGGCGGAGCTGGCGAAGGCAGCGCTCCAGCCCGGGGAGGAGGAGGCCCTGAAGCAGGAACGGGAGCGGCTCCGTCATCGCGAGCGCATCGTCGAGGCCCTGCGCCTGGCCCGGCAGACCCTCGCGGCCGAGGAGGGCGGGATCGAGGGCCCCGTGAGACGCGCCTCGCGGACGCTCCGCGCGCTCGCCACGGCCGTCCCGGAGCAGACCGCGCTGGCCGAGGAGTCCGAGGCGCTGCTCGATGCGGTGCACGCACTCGCGGGAAGGCTCGAGGACGCCGAGGCGAAGGCGCTGGAGGACCCGCTCCCGCTCGACCAGATCGAGGGCAGGCTCGACACGATCCACCGCCTGGCGCGAAAGCATCGCACCGACTTCACGGGCCTCCTCACGCTGCGGGAAACGCTCGAGACGCGCGCTCGCGCGCTCGATCCCGCCGCGGGCG
>JAYUAE010000116.1:0-4513 GCA_043741515.1 Candidatus Eiseniibacteriota bacterium
GCCTCCCAGCTCTGCTCGCGCGCCATGGGCGCCTACGCGACCGTGCGCGAGCAGTTCGACCTGCCGATCGGACGGTTCGAGGGCATCGAGGAACAGCTCGCGACGATCGGCGGCATGACCTACGTCATGTCCGGCGCGCGCGTCCTGACGGCCGGGGCCGTGGACGCCGGCGAGAAGCCCGCGGTCATCTCGGCCATCATGAAGGCCTATCTCACGGAGGGAATGCGCACGGTCGTCAACGCGGCCATGGACATCCAGGCCGGCGCCGGAATCTCGAAGGGCCCGCGGAACGTCCTCGCGCACGCCTACTCCGCGGTGCCGATCGGGATCACGGTGGAAGGCGCCAATATCCTGACGCGCACGCTCATCATCTTCGGGCAGGGCGCGATCCGCTGCCACCCCTACGTCCGGAGCGAGATGGAAGCGGTGGCTGCGAAGGATCTCCAGAAGTTCGACCGCGCGTTCTTCGCGCACATGGGATTCATCGCGAGGAACGCCGCCCGGTGCTTCGGACACGCGCTCACCGGCTCCCGCTTCGCGCGGCCGCGAGGGGTCCCGAGGCCGGCCGCCGAGTATCTCGCGCGGCTGACTGCCCTGAGCGCCGCGTTCGCGCTGATCTCGGACGCGGCCATGGCGACGCTCGGCGGCCAGCTCAAGCGCCGGGAGAAGCTCAGCGGACGCCTTGCCGACGCGCTGGCATGGCTCTACATGGGCTCGGCGACCGTGAAGAAGTTCTGGGACGACGGGAAACCGGAAGCGGACATCCCCTTCATGAGGTGGGGCTGCGAGAAATCGCTCCATCAGATCGAGGTGGCGCTCCTCGGCGTGCTGGAGAACCTGCCCAACCGCGCGGCCGCGGCCATGCTGCGCGCCGCGATCTTTCCGCTCGGCTCGCACGCGGTTCCGCCGAGCGACGCGCTGGGCGCGAAGGTGGCCCATGCGCTCCTGGACGATCGCGAGGAGCGCCTGCGCCTCACGCGCGACATCTACGTCCCTCCCCCGGATGATCCCGGGCTCGGCCGTCTCGAGCTGGCGCTCGACAAGGTGATGGCCGCCGCACCCGCGGCCCAGGCCGTCAAGGCCGCGGTTCGGGCGGGGAAGCTCCCGCGCGAACCCGAGGCCACGCTCCTGGAACGGGCCCTGAAGGCGGGCGTGATCGACGATGCTGCCATGAAGCGGGTCCGCGAGGCGGAGAGGGCCCGCGACGACGCCATCCAGGTGGACGAGTTCGACGCGGCAGAGATCGCGCACAAGCCCGCAGCCGACCCCGACTCCGAGGCCTATCGCCCGGCGAGCGCGGTGAATCCCGGCCGCGCGCGGTAGCGCGGGAGCCTCTCCGTCGCGGCAGCATTACCGGAGTGGAGCACCGACCCTTTGATGTGTTACGTTCGGCGCTCGTGAGCCAGAGCGTCCCCTCCCCGCACCATCCCCGCAGAACGAGAGCCATCCTGGCCCTGGAAGACGGCGCTTTGTTTCATGGGCTCTCGTTCGGCAGGATCGGCGAGACCGACGGGGAAGTGGTCTTCAACACCGCGCTCTGCGGGTACCAGGAAGTCCTCACCGATCCATCCTACGCCGGTCAGATCGTGACCATGACCTACCCCCACATCGGAAACTACGGCGTGAACTCCGAGGACGTGGAATCCGACAGGCCCCAGATCGCGGGCTTCGTGGTGCGGGAGCTCTCGGCGGTCGCTTCGTCCTGGCGCGCGACCGGCGGTCTTGACCGCTACCTCGATGAGGCGGGCGTCGTGGGTATCAGCGACATCGACACGAGGGCGCTGACGAGGCACCTACGTGTCTATGGCGCCAAGCGCGGCGTGATCTCGGCGATCGGGGAGAACGCGGACACCCTCGTGGACCGCGCCAGGGGCTCGCGCAGCATGGCCGGACTCGACCTGGCGAGAGAGGTCACGTGCGGCGGCCCCTACACCTGCGCGGCGACCGCGAAGCCCGCCTCGGATGCGCTCTCGGTCCGGGACCGGACCTTCCACGTCGTCGCGTACGATTTCGGGATGAAGCGGAACATCCTTCGCATGCTGGCGGCGGCGGGCTGCGACATCACGGTGGTGCCCGCCACCACCGGAGCCGCCGAGGCGCTTCGCCTGGACCCGGACGGGGTCTTCCTCTCGAACGGGCCGGGGGATCCGGAGCCGTGCGGCTATGCGATCGAGGCCGCGCGCGAGCTGATGCGGGAGCGTCCGACGTTCGGGATCTGCCTCGGCCACCAGATCATGGGGCTCGCCTGCGGCGGGAGGACCTTCAAGCTCAAGTTCGGACACCGCGGCGCGAACCATCCGGTGAAGAATCTCGAGACCGGCCAGGTGGCGATCACGTCGCAGAACCACGGCTTTGCGGTGGATCCGTCGCTCTTCACCGATCCCGAGTATCAGCTCACCCATCTCAACCTGAACGACGGCACCGTGGAGGGATTTCGCCTCCGAGACCTCCCTTCGTTCTCAGTTCAGTACCATCCCGAAGCGAGCCCCGGACCGCATGATAGCCACCATCTCTTCAACCAATTCCTCAAGCTGATGGCGCATGCCTAGAGACCCCTCGATCCGCTCCGTCCTCGTCATCGGGTCGGGGCCGATCGTGATCGGGCAGGCCTGCGAGTTCGACTACTCCGGCACGCAGGCGATCAAAGTTCTCCGCCGCGAGGGCATCCGCGTCTCGCTCGTGAATTCGAATCCCGCCACGATCATGACCGACCCCGAGTACGCGGACCGCACCTACGTCGAGCCGCTCACGCCGGACATCGTGGAGAAGATCCTGATCCGCGAGCGCCCGGACGCGGTGCTCCCCACGGTCGGCGGGCAGACCGCCCTGAACCTGGCCGTGGACCTCTCGCGGCGCGGCGTCCTGGACCGGCTTGGAATCCGGCTGATCGGCGCGAGCCGGAAGGCGGTGGAGGTCGGGGAGGACCGGAGGCTCTTCAAGGAGGCGATGATCCGGATCGGTCTGGACCTTCCGTTCAGCGGTTTTGCGAGGACGCTGGAGGAGGCGTCCCGGGTGCTGGAGCAGACCGGCCTGCCGGTGGTGATCCGGCCCTCTTTCACGCTGGGCGGGAGCGGAGGCGGCATCGCGTACAACAAGGACGAGTTCGAGGAGATCGTGGCGCGGGGGCTCGACCTCTCGCCGGTCCACGAGATCCTGGTCGAGGAATCGGTGCTGGGCTGGAAGGAGTACGAGCTGGAGGTGATGCGCGACCACGCGGACAACTTCGTGGTGATCTGCTCGATCGAGAACTTCGATCCGATGGGAATCCACACGGGCGACTCGGTGACGGTGGCGCCCGCACAGACCCTGACCGATCGCGAGTACCAGGCGATGCGGGACGCGGCGCGACGTGTGATCCGCGAGGTCGGCGTGGAAACCGGCGGCTCCAACATCCAGTTCGCCGTCGATCCCAAGACGGGGCGCATGGTGGTCATCGAGATGAACCCGCGCGTCTCGCGCTCCTCGGCTCTGGCCAGCAAGGCGACCGGCTTTCCGATCGCGAAGATCGCGGCCCTTCTGGCCATCGGCTACACCCTGGACGAGATCCAGAACGACATCACGCGCGTGACGCCTGCCTGTTTCGAGCCCGCCATCGACTACGTCGTGGTGAAGATCCCGCGCTGGGCGTTCGAGAAGTTCCGCGACGCGAATCCGAGCCTGGGCACGCAGATGAAATCGGTGGGCGAGGTGATGGCCATCGGACGCACGTTCAAGGAGGCGCTCCAGAAAGGACTCCGCGGCCTCGAGATCGGGGCCAGCGGGTTCTCGCGCGAGGATCTCGACGACGCGCGCATCCACGAGAAGCTGCTGACGCCCGATCCCGACCGGATCTTCTACGTGAAGCGCGCGCTCGACCTGGGATGGACGCAGGCCAAGGTCCACCAGATGACCGGCATCGATCCCTGGTTCCTGGACCAGATCCAGCAGATCGTGGACCTCGAGCGCACGATCGGTCCCGGAATCGACGACGAAGCCCTGCGAGAAGCGAAGCGGATGGGGTTCTCGGATTCGAGGCTCGGCCAGCTGACGGGCGCGGGCGAGGCCTCGATCCGAGCCCGGCGCGCGGGCGCGGGCATCCTGCCGGTCTACAAGCGTGTGGACACCTGCGCGGCCGAATTCGAGTCGCACACCCCCTACCTCTACTCCACCTACGAGGAGGAGTCCGAGGCCGACCCGACGGACAGGCGCAAGGTGATGATCCTGGGCTCCGGGCCCAACCGGATCGGGCAGGGGATCGAGTTCGACTACTGCTGCTGCCACGGCTCCTTCGCGTTCCAGGAGGCGGGCTACGAGACGATCATGGTGAACTGCAACCCCGAGACGGTCTCGACCGATTACGACACCTCCGACCGGCTCTACTTCGAACCGCTCACATTCGAGGACGTGATGAACATCGTCGAGCTGGAGCGCCCCGAAGGCGTCGTGGTCCAGTTCGGGGGGCAGACCCCGCTCCGGCTCGCGCTGCCGCTCCACCACGCGGGCGTGCGCATCCTGGGCACGAGCCCGGACGCGA
>JAYUAE010000117.1:0-4506 GCA_043741515.1 Candidatus Eiseniibacteriota bacterium
AGCTCGAACTCCTCGATGTGGATCGAGGTGAAGCGGTCTTCCTTGATGAGGCGCTCGGAGACCAGGATGGCGTCCTCGAAGTTGTAACCGCCCCACGGCATGAACGCGACGAGCACGTTGCAGCCGAGCGCCAGCTCGCCGTGTTTCGTGGCGGCGCCGTCCGCGAGGAGCTGCCCGCGCTTCACGCGGTCACCCTCGGAGACCAGCGGGCGCTGGTTGATGCACGTGTCCTGGTTCGACCGCTTGAACTTGGTCAGCTTGTAGAAATCGACTCCCGCCATCTCGGAGTAATCGATGGTCCGCGGCTTCCCCTCGGGCTGGTCGTAGCGGACGAAGATGTGATCCCCCGCGACCGTCTCCACGACGCCCCCCCGGCGCGCGAGAACGAGCGCGCCGGAATCCTCCGCCACCTTCCCCTCGAGGCCGGTGCCCACCAGGGGCGCCTCGGTGAAGAGGAGCGGAACGGCCTGCCGCTGCATGTTCGAACCCATCAGGGCGCGGTTCGCGTCGTCGTGCTCCAGGAACGGAATGAGCGCGGCGGCCGGACTCACGAGCTGGATGGGGGAAATGTCCATGTAATCGACGTCCTTGGGCTCCACCATCGGGAACTCGCCCTTCTCGCGGACGTTCTGCTCTCCCACGAGACGACCGTTCGGATCCACGGCCGCGTTCGCCTGCGCGATCTTGAACCGGTCCTCCACGTCCGCGGAGAGGAACTGGACCTGCTTCTTGTCCACGACCCCGCTCGTCACGCGTCGGTACGGCGTCTCGAGGAAACCGAGGTCGTTCACGCGCGCGTACGTCGCGAGCGAGGAGATGAGTCCGATGTTCGGGCCTTCGGGCGTCTCGATCGGGCACATGCGCCCGTAGTGCGTGTAGTGCACGTCGCGCACCTCGAACCCGGCGCGGTCCCGGGTCAATCCGCCCGGTCCGAGCGCGGAGAGGCGGCGCTTGTGCGTCAGCTCGGCCAGAGGATTGGTCTGGTCCATGAACTGCGAGAGCTGGCTCGAGCCGAAGAAGCTCTGGATCACCGCCGAGATCGTGCGGGCGTTGATCAGGTCGTACGGCGTGATCTGCTCGGCATCCTGGAGCGTCATGCGCTCGCGGATGATCCGGGCCATCCTCGCCAGACCCACGTTGAACTGGTTGGAGAGAAGCTCGCCCACCGCGCGCACCCGGCGATTCCCGAGATGATCGATGTCGTCCGTGGTGACGGGGATGCCCGGCACCTCGGTGCCCAGTCTCAGGTGGGTCAGGTACGCGATGATGACGATGAAATCTTCCGGACAGAGCGTGGCCAGCTCGTCGTCCGGAACGGTGAGCGTGAGCCGCTTCCGCTTGTCCTTCGAGCCGAGGAGCGTCTCGTGCGGGAGTTTTCTGTTCAGCTTGTACCGTCCGACCCGGGCCAGATCGTAGCGCTTGGCGTTGAAGAAGAGCTTCTTCAAGATGTCCCGGGCCGTGTCCGCTCGCGGCGGCTCGCCCGGACGGAGGAGGTTGTAGATGCGCGTGAGCGCCTCGTCCTCGGTCTTGGTGGAATCCTTCTTCAGCGTGTTCCGGACGATGTCGGCTTCGTCGCGGTGCGGAATGACGAACGTCTTCACGGTGGCGAATCCGGCTTTCCGCAGCCCCTCGATCCGCTCCATCGTGATGGCTTCGTTCGCCTCGAGCAGCACCTCGCCCGTCCGCTCGTCCACGACGTCTTCGGCCGCGATTTTTCCGACGGCGTCCGGCTCGCGCTTGCTGCGCGCTCCCCCGATCTCCTCTTCCTCGGTGTCGTAGAAGAGCTCGAGAATTTCACGGTCCGTCACGTAGCCGAGCGCCTTGAGCAGCACCGATACCGGGAGCTTCCGCTTCCGGTCGATGTGCACGTACATGATGTCGTTCACATCGAGGCTGAACTCGACCCACGACCCGCGATACGGAATGATCCGCGCGGTGAAGAGCTTCTTACCGTTCGGATGGATCAGATCGTCGAAGAAGACGCCCGGGGAGCGGTGGAGCTGGCTCACGATCACGCGCTCGGCACCGTTGATGATGAAGGTGCCCTTGTCGGTGATGACCGGCAACTCGCCCAGGTAGACTTCCTGCTCGATGATGCTCTTGTCCTTGCGGCCCTCTTCGGTGTCCTCGCGGACCCGCAGCCGCAGGGTGGCTTTCAGTGGGACCGAATACGTCAGATCCCGCTCCTGGCACTCGTCCACGGAATATTTCGGATCCCCGAGGTCGAAGCGCACGAACTCCAGCGAGAAGTACTCGCGCGCGTCGCTGATCGGGAACACGCTGTTGAAGACCTCCTGAAGCCCTTCGTTCTTGCGCTTCAGGGGTTCGACATCGGCCTGGATGAAGTTGCGAAACGATTCCAGCTGGACGTCGAGGAGATTGGGGATCTGGATGTCCCACTCCCGCTCGATCTTGCTGAAGCTCCGCCGCTCTTTGCCGCGTATCGCTTTTATCACGTCGTTTTCACCCTTTCGATAAAGCCCACTGGAACCGCGACCGGCGGCGAATTACCGGATTTCGACGGCGGCGCCGTTCTCCTCCAGCTTCTGCTTGATCGACTGAGCCTCTTCCTTCGAGACCTTCTCCTTGACGGGCTTGGGAGCGCCGTCCACCAGATCCTTCGCTTCCTTGAGGCCCAGGCCCGTGACCTCGCGGACCACCTTGATGACCTGGATCTTCTTGTCGCCCGCGCCCATCAGCACGACGTCGAACTCGGTCTTCTCCTCGACGGCGGCCGCGGCGGCTCCCGCACCGGGCATTGCGGCCATCATCGGCATGGCTGCCGTGACGCCGAAATGCTCTTCCATCTTCTTCACGAGGCCCGAGACTTCGAGCATCGTCATGCTCTCCAACATCGTGATGATCTGGCTTTCCTTCGTTCCTGCTTCCACGTTTGAATTCCTCCTCCGGAATCGCGGGGGGTCCTTCCTTGCGCGCGGACCCTAGCCCTGTTTCTTCTTGCCGACCGCGTCGATCGTCCCCACCAGCTGCCTGAGCGAGCCCGAGAGCACGCCGGCGAATCCCTGGAGCGGCGAAAGAAGCGCACCAATGAGCTGGCCGAGCAGCACCTCGCGCGGAGGCAGTTGGGCCAGCATCTTGATCCCGTCGGGGCCGTACAGCTGGCCGCCGACGTACGCCGCCTTGAGGGCCGGCTTCTCGAACTCCTTGGAAAACTCGGCGAGGATCTTGGCGCCCGCGATCTCGTCCTGCCCCAGAGCGATGCCGGTGGGGCCTTCGAGATAGGGGTCCAGATCCTTGACGCCGCTCTGGGCCAAGGCGCGCTTCGCGAGCGTATTCTTCTCCACGATGAACTCCACGTGGGCGTCGCGCAGCCTCCGCCGCATCTTCGTGACCAGGTCCACGTTCATTCCCGTGAAATTGGCCAGCACGATCGATTTCGACCGGGCGATCGCCTCGGTCAGCTCCTGAACTCGCTGCTCTTTCTCGGACGTCGACATGGGACGCGAGATCTCCGTTTCGTGAATCGCTGCTGGATAAGGACGCTAGGCCTTGAAGCTGGCCTGGACGGTGGCCGGATCGAGACGGACCGGAGGGCCCATCGTCGAGCTCAGCGTGACGCTACGGATGAATTGCCCCTTGGCCCCGGGCGGCTTGGTGCGAACCACCTCGCGCAGCAGGGTCTCCACGTTCGCGAGAAGCTGTTCCTTGGCGAACGAGGCCTTGCCGACCGGCGCGTGCAGATTGCCGGCCTTGTCCACCCGGTATTCGATCTTCCCGCCCTTGACGTCGCGGACCGCTTTCGCGACGTCGAAGGTGACCGTTCCGCTGCGGGGATTGGGCATGAGGCCACGCGGGCCCAGGACGCGGCCGAGCTTCCCGACCTCGCCCATCATGTCCGGCGTGGCGATGATGCTGTCCACGTCCACCCAGCCTTCGTTCAGCTTCTTGATCCACTCGTCGGAGCCCACGAAGTCCGCGCCCGCTTCGCGCGCCTCACGCTCCTTGTCCCCCTTCGTGAGCACCAGCACCCGGACCTTCTTGCCGGTGCCGTGGGGCAGCACGATCGAGCCGCGCACGAGCTGCTCCGCATGGCGCGGATCAACGCCGAGCCGCATCGCGACCTCGACCGTCTCGTCGAACTTGGCGGTGGCCGACGACTTCAGCTTCTCGATCGCTTCCGCGAGGCTCGAGACCTTTCCGGCCTCGACTCCCGCGCTCGTTGCGGCGTTCCGATAGCGTTTTCCGGTTTTCATCGCCCCCCCTAACCCGAAATCTCGATGCCCATGCTTCGCGCGGTGCCTTCGACCATCTTCACCGCCGCGTTCACGTCATTGGCATTCAGGTCGGGCTTCTTGAGCTCGGCGATCTCGCGAACCTGGGCCGCGGTCACTTTCGCGACCTTGTTCCGGTTCGGCTCGCCGGAGCCCTTCGCAATGCCCGCAGCGCGCTTCAGCAGCACCGCGGCGGGAGGAGTCTTGGTGATGAAGGTGAACGAACGGTCGCTGTAGACCGTGATCACGACGGGAATGATGAGGCCCGGCTGCC
>JAYUAE010000118.1:0-4461 GCA_043741515.1 Candidatus Eiseniibacteriota bacterium
GCTCACGTCCGCCGGCATCACGTTCTTCGATCGCCCGCACGGCTACCCCAATCCATTCCACGCGGGGAGCGAGGCGATAAGCCTCTCCTACGTTCTGGACCAAGACGCGTCGGTGAAGGTGTCGATCTACACGCTCCTCGGCGACCTGGTCCGCGAGATCTCGCTCGCCGCCGGCGGCCGGGGCGGCGCCGGGGGCCTGAACGAGGTTCTCTGGGACGGGCGAAACGGAAAGGGCGAAATCGTTCGCCCGGGGGTCTACGTGGCGAAGATCGACGGACCGGGCCTGAGCGAGCAGATCAAGGTGGGGGTGCTGCGATGAGACGGAGCCGCTTGAAGCGCGGCCGCGCCGTGCGCCGGCGCCTCCTTCGGCGCTTCCCGCCGCGCCGGATGATCCGAGCGCTCATCGCCGCCTCGCTCCTCCTGGCCGCCTTCTTCGCCACGCGGGCGCGGGCCTCGGGCCAGACGGCCGGAACCGCCAACCTCCTCTCGTCGCCCGTGGGGTGGCCGAGCACGGGCGCGGCCGGCGGCTTCACCGGGACCGCGTCCGATCCGCTAGCGATCTACCTGAATCCGGCCGGACTCGCCACGCAGGATGAGCGCTCGCTCCTGGTCCATCACGGGATGCTCCAGTTTGCCACCACCTGGGACATGGCCGCGGTCTCCTATCCGGTGCCGGGCCTGGGAGGGATCGGGTTCGGCTTCGCGCGGCTCGGAACGGGAGGGATCGAGGGCTACGACTCCCAGAACCGCCCCACGGGTTCCTTGACCTATCGCGAGACCGCGGCCGCGGCAAGCGTCGCGCGCAGGCTGCGCGGTCCGCTGTGGGGAGGCATCACGTTCAAGATCCTGGGCCAGTCGCTCGGCGGCGTCTCGGCATCCGCGCCCGCGCTGGATCTCGGCCTGCTCTACCGCTCCTCGGCGCTCCGGGGAGCCCAGCTTGGAATCTCGGCTCAAAACGTCCTCGCGGGATCGCTGGATCTGGGAGGGACCTCGCCGTCGCTCGACCGCTCCTTCCGGGTGGGGCTCGGGAGCCCCGAGTGGCGGCTGAACGCGCTCTCCTCGGGACGTCTGGTGCTGGACATCGCCACGCGCGGCAAGGAAGGCATGAAGCCGCGTCTCGGCGCCGAGTTCTCGCGCGCGGGGCTTGGAGCCGTGCGCGCGGGCTTTTCGAGCGGGGGTCCGGTCCTTGGCCTGGGGTTCAACTTCCGGCGCTATGGATTCGACTACGCCTACCAGAGCGGCAGCGTCTCGGCCACGCAGCAGTTCGCGGTGCGCCTGAACTGGGGCGTGCCCCTGAGCCAGTACGACGCCCGCCGTCTCGTCGAGTTGCGCCGAGTCGCCGAGGATTCGATTCGCGCGCAGCGCGCGGGGGACATCGCGCGCGATCGCGCCAAGGCCGAGGCCGCGGAGCGGGCGGGGGACCTTGAGGAAGCGCTCGTGCTCTGGCAGGTGCTGGAGCGCGCGGACCCGGGTCGCGGAGATTACACCGCGCGCGCGGGCATCGTGCGGGGGGAGATCGAGCATGGCGCCCAGGCCGCGATCGAGGCGGAGGGGGGGCGCAGGCTCGCGCGGGCGCTGGCGGATCTCGCGCGGCAAGCGCTCGCGCGCGGGGACGCGGAGGAGGCTTCGGGGCTCATGCGCGGGATCCCAGCACAGGGCGCGGCCGGCACGGGCGCCTTCGCGGACACGCTCGCCCGGCTCGCGAGCGACGTCGCGAGGGCGCGCGACCTGGCCGTGGCTCGCGCGCTCGCCCGCGCGGATTCGCTCCAGGGCAGGGGCAAGGTGTTCGACGCAGCCGGCCAGGTCGCGCTCGCCCTGAGGCTCAATCCCGACGATCCCCTCGCGAAGGCGCGCTGGAGCGAGCTCGAATCCTCGCTCGGGAAGAGCGCGGCCGAGGTGCAGAGCCTGAGCCGCAAGCTCGCGGCGCTCGCCTCGCTGAACGACGTCGCGCGTGCGTATGCCGAGGGTCGCTACCCGGACGCGAGCGCCGCCGCGCAGCGCGCGCTCGCGCTCGACCCCTTGAGCCCCGAGGCGCGAGACTGGCGCGACCGCATCGAGCGCAGGCTCTCGACGCCGAAGCCCGAGCTGGACGCGCGGATCAAGCATCTCTACATCAAGGGCATGGAGGCCTTCACGGCGGGCGATTACCGCGAGGCGCTCCGGAACTGGGAGCAGATCCTGGTGCTCGATCCGCTGAACGAGAGCGCGCGCCGGAACGTGCTCGAAGCGCGCGAGCGCATGAAGTCCGAGGCCCGGCGATGAGGCCGAAGGCCGGACCGACCCGCCGGTTCCAGCTCCGCGTGCCCGCCGAGGACCGGCATCTGGTCGAGATCCGCGACTTCATCCAGGAGGTCGGGGAGAAGGTTCAGATCCCCGGAAAGGTCCTTGCCAACACCAAGCTCGCGGTCGACGAAGCCTGCACCAACGTCGTGAAGCACGGCTACAAGGGCCGGAGCGGCTTCATCGAGGTGGTCGTGACCGGGAACCTGCGCGAGTTCTCGATCGAGATCCGGGACCAGGGCGAGAGCTTCGATCTCCGCAACGTCAAGAGCCCCGACCTCAAGATGTACGTCGAAACCCGGAGGCGCGGCGGCCTCGGCGTCTTCATCATGAACCAGCTCATGGACGAGGTGAGCTACCGGGTCGCGGACGCCGGAAACATCCTCCTGATGTCGAAGCGCCTCGGGCGCCGCCGGCGCCGGGCCGACATGGGCGCCCGGCCGCGCTCGCTCCGCTTCGCCTACACGCTGCAGGCCTTCGGGGCCATGACGCTGCTCGTGGCCATCGCGTTCTCGGTGATCCATGCGCGCCAGATGCAGGCATTGCGCCAGGAGGTCGTCTCGCACGCGCGAAGCGTCGCACGCGGGCTCGCGCAGCCGGCGTGCGACGTCCTATCGCGCCCCGAGCCGATGTCGATCGAGCAGACGCTCCTTGGCCAGTCGATCCGCGCCGCGCTCAAGTCCAATCCGGAATACGCCTCCGCGCGCGTGCTGGACACGACGGGGAGGGTGTGGGGAAGCAACCGCTTCGAGGAGCTGTTCACCACGGAGCGGGCCGGGCCCCGCAAGGGATCGGGCGCCGGGCTCGGCGGCATGTGGGCGCCTCCGGACTACCTCGTGAGCAACGGCGTGGGCATGATCGTCGAGCCGGTGCGGGCCGGCACGACCGGGAAGGCGTACTCGACGATTCTGGGCTACGTGCAGATCGGAGTCAGCGAGCGCGCGATCGGGACGCGCATTCTCTCCGCGCGAGCCGAGCTGGCCGGCATCGCGCTCCTCACGCTGTTGCTGGGCTGCGTGCTCTCGGTGATCCTGATCGGAATCTTCGTGCGCCCCATCCAGGCGCTCTCCGACAGCGTGCGGGCGATCGGCGAGGGTACGATGGTGGCCGAGGTGGGCGGCTCCGGAAACGAGGAGATCGACGAGATCGCGCGCGCCTTCAACGAGGTCACCGCCAAGTTCCGCGCCGCGCAGGGAAACCTGGTCGAGCAGGAGCGTCTCCAGAAGGAGATGCAGGTGGCGCAGGAGATCCAGCAGAGCCTCCTGCCGCGCAGCGTTCCAGAGATCGAGGGCTACGAGATCGGCGCGCTCTACCGGGCGGCGAAGGAGGTCGGAGGAGATTACTACGACTTCGTGCAGGTGGATGAGCGTACGGTGGGCGTTGTGGTCGCCGACGTCTCGGGCAAGGGCGTTCCGGGATCGCTGGTCATGACGATGATCCGGACGGCCCTCCGCATGGAAGCGCGCGGAAACCGCTCGGCCTCGGACGTCATGGCCCGCATGAACACGTTCGTCACCGAGGACATGAAGAAGGGGATGTTCGTCACCATGTTCTACGTCGTCCTCGATTCGGTGAACCGCGTCGTGAGCTACGCCAGCGCGGGGCATAATCCAATGATCCTCTACCGAGGCGAATCGGACGCGACCTACTTCCTGAAACCCAAGGGGATCCCGGTCGGAATCGACGCTCCGGACGCGGACCTGTTCCGGCGCACGATCTCGGTCGAGCGACTCACCCTGCGTCAGGAGGACATGCTGGTCATCTACACCGACGGGATCACCGAGGCGATGGACGCCGGCAACGACCTCTTCGGCGACGCGCGCCTCGGCCGGTTGATCAGCGAGCACGGCCACCTCGACACCGCCGACCTCCGGGAGCGGATCCTCCGCGAGATCGAGTCGTTCGTCGGCGGCGCCGACCAGCACGACGACATGACGATGATCCTGATCAAGATCGAGGAGCCGGTCGTCATGGAGCGGAGGGTGGCGGTATGAGCGAGCTCGTCGTCATCTTCCACACGCCGTCCGAGGTCGAGGCGTCCGTCGTCCGCGGCCTGCTCGAGACCCATGGGATCGACGCCGCCGTCCTGAGCGACAACTCGCGCACCGCCTTTCCGCTGGCGTTGAACGACCAGGCGTGGGAGCGGCGGATCGCCGTCAGCCCGGAGGACGCGGCCGAGGC
>JAYUAE010000119.1:0-4458 GCA_043741515.1 Candidatus Eiseniibacteriota bacterium
CCTTTTTTGCGGGCTCGATCGAGGACTTGATGCGTAGCCGCCCGGAACCCAACTCCCGGTGAGCACAAGCCCCGGGCGCGCGCCGCAGGAGGAAGAGGAGCTTCAAGATCTAGGCTTCGGCGCCGTCGTCGCGCGGGAAAGCCGCGAACGGCTCCTGAACAAGGACGGCTCGTTCAGTGTCGTCCGGCGCGGGCGGGGATTCCTCGCGTCGATCAGCCCCTACCACTCGCTCCTCACGATGCCCTGGCGCGTCTATTTTGCGCTCGTCGTCACGGCGTATCTGGTCACGAATCTCCTCTTCGCGTTTGCCTATGAGATGTCCGGTCCGGGGGCGCTGGAGGTCGCGGGCGCCCGGCACGCTACCTTCCTGGAAGCATTCTTCTTCAGCGTGCAGACGCTCGCGACGATCGGCTACGGGCGGACCGCGCCGGTGGGGACGGCCGCCAACCTTCTCGTGACGATCGAGTCCCTGGTCGGGCTCCTGGGCTTCGCCCTGGCGGCCGGGATCCTCTTCGCGCGGTTCTCGCGCCCGATGGCCGACATCCTCTTCAGCCAAAACGCCATCGTCGCCCCCTACGGCGACATCCAGGCCTTCGAGTTCCGGATCGCGAACCGCCGGAGCAACGAGGTGTTAGAGCTCCAGGCGGAGGTCCTGTTCAGCCGCCTGGAGGGGCCGGACCGGACGCGCCGTTTCCACACGTTGTCACTGGAACGGAAGAAGGTCGTATTCTTTCCGCTGAGCTGGACGGTGGTGCACCCGATCGACGAATCGAGCCCGCTTCGCGGCCTCACGCACCGCGATCTGGTCGATTCCGACGCGGAGTTCCTGATTCTCCTGACCGGGATCGACGAGACGTTTTCGCAGACGGTGCAGGCCCGGTCGTCCTACAAGCCGGAGGAGATCGTGTGGAACGCCCGGTTCCGGGACATCTTCCGGCGGCCGCGCGACGGCGGCCCGCTCTCGGTCGACGTCGGCAAGATCCACTCAATCGAACGACTTTCATCCACGGAGGCATCGTGAAACGAAGCATCGCATTCCTGGCTCTTACCGTAATCATCGCGAGCGCACCTGCGTCTTACGGCGCCGCCGCGCGTCAGATCAAAGTCTTTTCGGCCAAAAAAGGAACCTACGTCATGACCGATCGAGTGCAGAAGACGGACGAGGAGTGGAAGAAGGGCCTCACGTCAGAGCAGTTCGCCGTGACCCGGAAGAAGGGGACGGAGCGGGCGTTCACGGGCGCCTACTGGAACAACCACGAGAAGGGCATCTACAAGTGCGTCTGCTGCGGAAACGATCTCTTCACGTCGGACACGAAGTTCGAGTCGGGGACCGGATGGCCCAGCTTCACGTCGCCCATCGCGAAGGAAAATGTCGGGACCTCCTCCGACAAGAGCCTCTTCATGGAGCGCGATGAGGTGGTCTGCTCGCGCTGTGGCGCGCATCTCGGCCACGTCTTCGACGACGGGCCGAAGCCCACGGGCCTCCGCTACTGCATCAACTCCGCGTCGCTCAAGTTCGAGAAGGGGAAGTAACCGGCGCCGAGCCTAATCATTCTGCTCGAGGGCTTGCCCACAAGCGGCTGATCACTTTCCTACCGGCTGAGTTGTTCCAACCGAACTGCGGTCCACGATATTGGACGCCAATGATCCGAGATTCCGCAGCCCAGCCGGTCCTAGATCATGTCGCGCAGCCAGCGGCTCAGCTTGCGAAGGAAGCTACTCGTCCGAGGGTAGCAGGCATCGAGTTCCTCGATCTTCTCGGGCCAGGTCGCGGTTTCCATCAGGAACGCGAAATCGATCATGGCAGGGAGGGCGTCCTCTCCGGCCACGGCGGTCAGAACCTCTCCGTCGAGGAGCATGCTCCGTCTGTCCTGATTGTGAGAACCGAGCGTGGACATGACGACGGCATTCCCGCGCTTGAACGCGCCGAGGGCACCAAGAGAATCCGGAGACATACGCCCGGCATCGGTCGGCCCCGCTTGCCCGAAGCATTCCCGGATGAGGGAGGGGCAAACCGCGTCCTTGTCCGAAGCGATCCCGCACGACTGTCGCCGTCGCACTTCAAGGTACCGGGCCAATACGCTGGCCCATTCTTCGCGCGCGAGGAGGGAGAGCGCGGCTTCGTTCGCGAAGAACTGAGCCTTGAGATGCAGGTGCGGCTTGTGGGGGTGATCGACCTTCATGGCATGCACGGGGGCGGCTGAATCCGCCAGCATCCTCTCGTATTCCTCTCGCAGAACGCGGACAACCGAGGGATGGATCCGGATCTGATCGCGCAAGGGCGCATTCCGCCAATCCTTCTCGAGCATGCGCCCGATGAGAGAGCGGACATCCCCCACGTCCACTTGATTGGTGTAGAGGCCGACACGCAGTGTTCCCCCCGCCGTTCGGATCGGATCGGCGAGCAGCTCGGAGGACCGAAAGAGCATCCACATCGTCTCGTGCATGACGCCCATGGTCGACAGGGCGCTGCTCGGTGCGTTCTCCAGAGCGGGCGCGATCGGGAAGACGTGGCAACCACGGATCGCCGCGGAGACGAACATCGCGGCCCAGAAATCGCAGGTCCAGAGCGAGTCCGGCGCCAGGAGCACGGCGCCGCGCTGCATCAAGTTGTAGATCGCGGCCTTGAGCACGGACGCGTACTTGGTCCGAAATCCGGTGCCGTTCGTCACCGTGAGCACGTTCGCGGTCCACCCCGCGACGCGCAGGGAGTCGCAGGTCTGACCGAACGTCGCCGGATAAGGCCGTTCACGCAGGAAGCCCGGCAGCTCGTCGGGCCTCAGACCCTGAGAGATCAAGAGAGCGCGCGCCGCGGTCTTCACGCTCACGGTCTCGGTGCCCCGGACGGCGAGGGTACGATCCTCCCAATGGGGCCCGACATAGTGTTCGCCGACCCCCATGCCGGTGAAGAACGCCTCGCCTGATGCCGGGTCTTCCTCGAAGACGTCGTGGAAGGCGAGCTTCGTGTGATCCCGCATGACCATGTCGTCGACGAACGTCGGATCGTACGGATGGGTGATCACGACCTGAACCTTGACGCGCTGACGGACGTAGCGCGCGCCTCGAGTGCGCAGCGCCTTCGAGTTCGCGATCGCCTCGCGCAGACGGGCGACTCCTGCCTGGACTCGGGTCCGGAGCGCTCCGTCCGGAAGGTCGATCGCGCTCGAAGATCCGAGGCTCCCCAGAAAGGAGACCACCGCCTCGGACCCGTTGCCGCGGTAGTAGAACTCGTCGAGGAGGATGAGAAATTCGGGCAGGTCGTCCCGCTCTCCGCGGTCCATCGCCTGGATTGCCTTCACAAGCGCTTCGAGGTAGCCATCCACCGCGAGGCCCCAGGCAATCCGGTCGGGAGCTTTGGTCCCGTTCCGTCCGCTGTAATCGTGAATCCAAAGGACATGGTAGCTGCGGGTCTCGAGGATCGATCGCCGCAGCTCCTGCAGGAATTGATCGTTGAATATGTAGCGAACCGTGTTCGTCGACGAGAACGGGTGACCCTCCAACTCACCGATGACCGCGTTGACCTCCGCCTGGGTGTCGTATTCATCAGGCCGGAGGCCGAAATTCAAGGGGATCCAAACAAGCCGCCAGGAGCCCCAGCGGTGGCGAGCCGCGCGGGCCGTATCACCGAGCTGGATCAAGATCTCGCGAAAGACTTCTAGGGCAGCGGTCTGTTGCCCCGCGTCGAGATCGAACGTCGGCTGGCCGAGTGCTGCTTCGAACTCCGTATCCGCCTGTGCGAGGAAGCCCGTCAACTCGCCGGGCCGCCTGATGCGGCCGAGGAGGCGATTGTAGGGAACGATCACCCGGCGAAGGAGCGTCGTTCTGGCGGCCGAAGCCAGCGCCTCGCCGACCGCGGGGTCATGGCCGGCCGCGGCCGCGAACACCGCGCGTAGCCCGGCGTGATACGCGGAATCCTCCGCGGCGAACGAGTGCCCGGGCATCCGGAGGTGCTCGGCCAGTGCCTTGGCCTCGGCCTCGAACGCGGTGCGCCCTTTGCGACCTGTGAGACTCTTCGGCGTCAGATTCGGGGTGAGCAGCCTGTCCACCCACTCCATCGAATGACGCACGCGAGCCATTTCGTCCGCGGCCCAGAATGCGGAATCAACGGCGGCCCGCCCCGGAAGCCTGCCGTGAGGCATCGCGACGGCGGCGTTGCGTGGCCGTGTCGCACGGTAGTTGGCCCATGGGAGCGGCATCTTGATCCCGGCCTCGAGTATTCTGCGGGCGGGCGTGTAGTCGATGCGCACCCGATCGCCCCGCCCCAAGATCCCGCCCCTTCGAGGGGCGCCCTGAAGCGAGAGCTTGACGTAGGGCTTCGACTCATCGAGGGCGTACTCGAAACCGCCACGGATGTTCAGCAGCTTCAGGGAGGCTCCGAACGAGCCCTGGGTTTCCTTCCCCAACCTTCCGTATGCGCCCTCGAACGCAACGTCGAGTAAACCGAACTGCGGCGCGGCG
>JAYUAE010000120.1:0-4439 GCA_043741515.1 Candidatus Eiseniibacteriota bacterium
GAGGTCCCGCCCCGGCTGCACGGCCGGCACCACGATCGCGTTCACGAACACACCGCGATCCAGGATGCGCCGCCAGACCTGCATGGTCTTGACCCGGTCGCCGATGAAGATCGGGACGATCGGCGTCCCGATCCCGGTCCCGACTTCGAGCCCGAGCGACTTGAATCCGTTTCGCATCTTGTCGGAGATCTGCTTGAGGCGGGTCCGCAGCTGGGGCTCGTTTTCGATGATCTCGAGCGATGCGAGCGCGGCCGCGGCGCTCGCGGGCGTGATGCTCGCGCTGAAGATGAGCGCCCGCGCGTGGTGGCGCAGATAATCCATCACCGCTCGCGGGCCCGCGATGAAACCGCCCAGCGAGGCAAAGGACTTGGAGAACGTGCCCATGACGAGGTCCACCTGATCCTCGACTCCCAGCGACTCGGAAGCGCCGGCGCCACGATTTCCCAGCACGCCGAATCCGTGCGCGTCATCCACGAGAAGCCGCGCGTTGAACTTCCGCACGATGCGCACGATTTCGGGCAGCGGGGCGATGTCCCCTTCCATGCTGTAGAGGCCGTCCACGACGACCAGCTTCCCGGCCTTCGCGGGAATGGAGCCCAGCACGCGCTCGAGGTCCTTGACGTCGTTGTGCTTGAACCGCTTCACATCCGCGGGGCTGAGCCGCGCGCCGTCCACGATGCAGGCGTGCGCGTCCTTGTCCATCACCACCACGTCACCCTTGTCCATCAGGGCGGAAATGCTGCCCAGGTTCGTGAGGTATCCGGTCGAGTAGACGAGCGCGGCCTCCTTGCGCGTGAACTTGGCGAGGCGCTCCTCGAGCTGAACGTGCATCTCCAGCGTTCCGTTCAGGAACCGGGAGCCGTTGTTCGAGGTGCCGAATTTGAGCAGCGCATCCTGTGCGGCCGCGATGACCTTGGGGTGCTTCGTCAGGCCCAGGTAGTTGTTCGAGCCCGCCATGATGATGCGGCGGCCATCGATGGTTACCTCGGTGCCGTGATTCTGGGCAATCGGGAGAAAATAAGGGTAGATGCCTGCGGCCTTCGCCAAGCGGTGTTCTTTGAAGCGGTTACACTTGTCGAATAGATCCACGCGTACCCTGGGTTTTGGTCTATAGGATTCGCTCGCGACTCAGAGCGCCGGATCGAGGCGACACAAACTCCGAGGGACCATACCCGAATCCCGGGAGCGCGTCAATCCACCTTGATCCGCGGCAGGCGGGCCCCTAGTATCCTGGCAGTTGACCGGGACTTAGCCCTTCCCCGCACGGAGGCTCCCAATGTTCGCGCTCGTCCGGATCCTGCTCGGTATCATGCTCGTTTCCGCCCTCGCCCCACCGGCCCAGGCCACCTTCTCGATCGTCGCCCGCGACCCCGAAACGGGCGACCTCGGCGTGGCGGTGCAGTCCCACTACTTCTCGGTCGGCCCGATCGTCCCCTGGGCGGAGCCCGGCGTGGGGGCCGTGGCGACCCAGTCGCTTGTCGAGGTCAGCTACGGCCCGAAGGGGCTGCAGATGATGAGCAGCGGCCGGGGCGCCAAGCAGACCCTGGACGAGCTTCTCTCGCAGGACCCGAACAAGGAAGTGAGACAGGTCGCCATGATCGATTCGCGCGGCGAGGTGGCGGCGTGGACCGGAAAGCGGTGCATTCCCGCCGCGGGAGATCACGTGGGCGCGCAGTACTCGGTGCAGGCCAATCTCATGTCCAGCGACCGCATATGGCCCGCCATGGCCCGGGCCTACGAGGAAGCTAAGGGGGATCTGGCGGCGCGGCTCCTGGCGGCGCTCGAGGCGGGACAGGCCGCGGGCGGCGATATCCGGGGCCAGCAGTCCGCCGCGATCGTCATCGTGAAGGGCAAGCGCTCGAACAAGCCATGGAACGATCGCGTCATGGACCTGCGGGTCGAGGATAGCCCTCATCCGATCGCCGAGCTGGAGCGTCTGGTGCGCACGTGGAGGGCCTACCGGAACGTGGACCAGGGGGACGCCTACGCCACCGAGGGGAAGATCGAGGATGCGATGAAGGCCTACGCCGAAGGAGCCCGCCTGGCGCCCGGAAACGACGAGATCCTGTTCTGGCAGGCGGCATCGCTCTGGCAGCTGGGCCGGGAAAAGGAGGCGACCCCGATCTTCAGGAAGGTGTTCTCGCACGACCACCGCTGGGTGGAGCTGGTGCCCCGGCTGGTGCCGGCCGGGCTCTTGAAGGACGATCCCGCGTCCATCCGCCGGATCGAATCTCTGGCCCCCGGCGGAAGAAGAGCGCGGTAGAATGCGGATGAACCTTTTGGCGCTCCGGCCGAAAGCCGGCTCGAGATCGATATCGGAGGACACGAATGACGGAGCGAACCGCTCCCCCGACAGCGGAGGGGCACACGACCGTACCCTATATCCCGGGCCTCGCCGATGTGCCGGCGGCGCGCTCGAGCATCTGCTTCATCGACGGCGACGTGGGGATACTGGAGTACCGGGGCTATCCCATCGAGGCGCTGGCGGAGCACAGCACGTTCGAGGAAACGACCTACCTCCTTCTCTGGGGGAAGCTCCCGGATAGGGCCGAGCTGGAGAAGTTCACGAAGGACCTCGCGACGAACCGCGACGTCCGGTTCCGGATGATCGACCTCCTGAAGTGCCTGCCGGACACGGGGCATCCCATGGAGGCGCTCCAGGCCGCGATCGCCGCGCTGGGGATGTTCTATCCGGACCGCGATCCGATGAATCCCTCCGACCGGTACAATTCGACGATCCGGATCATCGCAAAGGCTCCGACACTGGTCGCCGCATACCACCGCCTGAGTCACGGCAAGGAATACATCCCGCCGCGCGACGACCTGACCCACGCGGAGAATTTTCTCTACATGGTCACGGGCGAAGAGCCCGAGGCCGACGTGGCGCGGGTCATGGACATCTGCTTCATCCTCCACGCCGAGCATTCGATGAACGCCTCGACCTTTGCGGGGCGCGTCACCGCCTCGACTCTGGCCGATCCGTACACGGTCGTCTCCTCCGCGATCGGCGCCCTCACGGGCCCGCTGCACGGCGGTGCGAACGAGCAGGTGATCCACATGCTCCAGCAGATCGCCGAGGTCGAGAAGGTCCGGCCCTTCATCGAGGATCTGATCCAGCGCAAGCAGAAGATCATGGGCGTGGGGCACCGGATCTACAAGGTGAAGGACCCGCGCGCCCTCGTGCTGCAGAAGCTCGCCGCCCAGATGATCGCCAAGCGCGGCCCCGATCCACTGCTCTCGGTCGCGCAGGAAGTCGAGAAGGTGGTGGCAGAGCACCTCTCCGCGAAGAAGATCTACCCCAACGTGGATTTCTACTCGGGAGTCGTCTACGAGGCGATGGGAATGCCCGCCTCGCTCTTCACCCCGGTATTCGCGATCGCGCGCGTGACCGGATGGCTGGCGCACTGGCTCGAGCAGCTCGAGGACAATCGCATCTACCGGCCGTCGCAGATCTACACGGGCACGCACAACGAGCGCTACCGCCCCATCGACGAGCGGGCCTAGCGCGGCGGCCGCGCGGCGCAGGCGCCCCGCGGGCATTCGAGCGTTCGCATGTGCACACTGATCCTGGGCCTGGGGATCCTCGGCCCGGGATCGCTCCTTCTCGGGGCCAACCGCGACGAATCGCCTGCACGGCCCTCCGCGCACCCCGCCCCGCTCGTGGATTCGCCGCGCGTCGTCGGCGGGCGCGATCTCCTCTCGGGTGGAACCTGGCTCGCCATCCGCGAGGCGCGGTTCGTGACCGCGCTGATGAACCGCCGTCCCGCGGCGGACGACACTCGCGACCCCGGGACGCTCCGCTCGCGCGGGCTCCTTTGCGTGGAGGCGGCCGCGGGGGGGAACCTCGACCTTGCGCTGGGGCTCCTGCGGCGCGATTCCTTCGCACCCTGCACCCTGATCGGGGTGGGCGTGGATGGCCAAGCATGGGCGATCCAGGCGGGACCCGGGGAGCCGCGCGTCCAGGCGATCGCCCGCGGATGGCACGTCGTCACGCACCAGGACGTGGATGACCGGGAGGAGCCGCGAACCCGGTGGATCCTGGAAGATATCGCCGGGAAGCGGCCGGCCGCGGTCGTCGAGGCGTTCGATCTCATGTCGGGCTACCTGCGCTCGCACGGCGCCGAGGGGCGCCCTGCCGTGTGCCTGCACCGCGACGTCTTCCCCACCGTCTCGAGCAGCCTCATCGCGCTCGGGATCGAGGGCGGGCCCAGGTACCTACACGCGCCCGGGCCGCCGTGCGTCACCGCGTGCGAGAACTACACGCCGCTCCTCACAGACCAAGGAGACTGAGGTGACCGAAGACTTCGTGCTGTTGTCCTTGTACGGCTACTTCGCGCTCTTCCTGCTCGTCGAGTTCGTCTTCACGCGGTACCGTCTCGGCTCCAAGAGCCAGGGGAACCGCGACCGCTTCTCGTTCCTGTTCTTCGGGGCCGCGCCAT
>JAYUAE010000121.1:0-1785 GCA_043741515.1 Candidatus Eiseniibacteriota bacterium
GAGCACCCGCCAGACTTCGTAGGCCCCGGCGGCCGCGCCGTCCTCGATCGAATGCGACTGGATCGCGTGCACCGGAAGGTCCTCCAGACGCCGGCTCACTACGTAGGCAGGCTCCCCCGCGAACACGGCGACGAGGAGCGTCCCGGCCGGCAGCGCGATCGCGATTTCCATCGCGCGCTCGGTGGTCACGCGTCGCGGGCTCTCGGTCAGGACCACGCCCACGTAGTCCGCCCCAGCGCGGGCAGCCATGGCCGCGTCATCCGGGGTCGTAATGCCGCACACCTTGACGCGGGTCCGCATCAGTCCGATTTCTTCCCGCCGGGCTTGACCACGGCGCCGAACAGAGCGGCGAACGTCTCCTCGATCGACTCCGCCTTGAGGAGAGTTTCCCCGATCAGCACGCCGTCGGCGCCGACCCGTTCCAGCTCCCGCATCTCCTCGCGCGCGCTGTATCCGCTCTCGGCGATCCGAACCCGGTCGGCGGGAATGAGCGGGAGGATGCCCGAGGCGTGGTTGCGCCGCATCTCGAGGGTGCGGAGATTCCGGTTGTTCACTCCGATCGCTCCGTCCAGGGACACCGCCAGCTCCACCTCGTTCTTCTCGTGCACCTCGATCAAGAGCTCGAGCCCGATCTCGCGCGCGAGCGACGCGTAATCCCGGAGCTGGACGGCGCTCAGGAGCGAGACGATGAGGAGCGCTCCGTCCGCGCCGGCGGCGCGCGCCTCGAAGAGCTGCCGCTCGTGGACCACGAAATCCTTGAGGAGCACGGGAATCGATACGGCATCGCGAACGAGGCGCAGGTGCTCGACCGATCCCTGAAAGCGGAGCGGCTCGGTCAGGACCGAGATGGCCGCGGCTCCCACCCTCTCGTATTCCTTCCCGATTCCGATGGGATCGAACTCCTGTCTCAAGAGCCCCGCGGACGGGGAGGCGCGCTTGATCTCGGCGATGACGCGGAGCGGCTCTCCGGAGGGGCGCCGCAGCGAGGCGATGAAGGCGCGCGTGTCGCCGCGGCGCGCCTCGGCCTCGCGCCTCAGCGCGGCGGTCGGGACGTGGACCGCCTCACGCTCGAGGCGCTCCCGGCGCTCGCGCGCGATCGTCGTCAGGAAATCCGCCATCATTCCTCTCCCTGCTTTCGGGAAATCGCCACGAATCGCTCCAGCACGTGAAGCGCCCGGCGCGTCTCGATCTGCTCTGCCGCAAGGGCCGCGCCGTCCGCGAGCGTGGGAGCCGCGCCCGCGATCCAGAGCGCGGCCGCCGCGTTCAGGAGGAGCGCGTCCCGCCGCGGACCCCGCTCTCCCGAGAGCACCGCCCGGATGATAGCCGAATTGGTTGCCGGGTCGCCTCCCTGGAGCGCGCCGGCTCCCGAAGGGGGAAATCCCAGCGCCGCCGCTTCCACGGCATGCCGCTTCCCCGCTCCATTCGGGCCGGCCTCGTAGGCCACGTTCCCCTCCTCGAGCGAAAGCTCGTCCATCCCTCCGGACCCGTGCACCACCAGCGCGCGCGTGATTCCGAGCTTGGAGAGCACCTCGGCGACCATCGCGGCGCGGCTCCCGTCCGCCACGCCGAGGAGCTGATGCGTGGCGCGCGCGGGGTTGGAGAGCGGGCCGAGCCAGTTGAACAGGGTCCGGATGCCCAGATCGGTCCGGGCGCGCGCGACATGGCGCATGGCCGGGTGGAATCGTCTCGCGTTCAGGAAGGTGAATCCAGTCTCTTCGAGAGCGCGCGCAGCGCCCTGGGGCCCCAGCTCGATGTTGGCGCCGAGCGCTTCCAGCACGTCGGCGC
>JAYUAE010000122.1:0-1771 GCA_043741515.1 Candidatus Eiseniibacteriota bacterium
ATCAGCGTTCCGGACATCGGTCAGGTGGTGCTGAACGGTCTGAGCCTCTCCCAGGCAAAGCGGCTCATCTCAGACAGGCTTGCGACCGTCTACTCGGGAATCAGGGCCCGGAGGCCCACCACGTTCGTTGACGTGACCCTCGGAAAGCTGCGGACCATCCAGGTCTTCATCCTTGGGGACGTGGTGCGACCCGGCGGCTTTACCATATCCTCGGTCGCGACGGTGCTGAACGCGCTTTACAACTCCGGTGGTCCCACGCCTCGCGGCTCCATGCGGGACGTTCGAATCATTCGCCACAATCAGATTTACCAGCGAGCCGATCTCTACGGTTACATCCTGACGGGGAGCAAGGCCGCGGACGTGAGGCTCCAGAGCGGCGATGTCGTGTTCGTTCCGCCGATCGGCAAGGTGATCGCGGTCGTCGGCGAGGTCCACCGGCCCGGGATTTATGAGCTGGCGGCCGGCGAGGGGTTCCAGGATCTGCTGAGATTGGCGGGGGGTGTGCTCACGACCGCCGTGATCGATCGGGCCCTGATCGACCGCATTGTGCCTTTCGCCCAACGGGATTCGCTTAGCGGTCAGGATCGCGTTGCGCTCGACCTGCCGCTCCGCCAGATCCTCGCCGATTCCACCCGAAACCCTCCCGTCATGGACCGGGACATCGTCCAGATCTTTCGTATTGGCGACACGCGCCGGAACACGGTCGAGATCACGGGCAAGCCGGTGATCCACTCGGGCGTGTTCCAGTGGCACCGCGGGATGCGTGTCTCCGACCTCGTCAACGACGCTGGGGGCCTGGATCCTGATGCGTATCTCGACCGCGCGCTGCTTTTCCGCACGAATCCCGATCGCACCCGAAGTATGCGATCGTTCAGCCTAGCCGAGGCCATCGCCCGAATACCCGAGGACGATCTCGAATTGCAAGAATTGGATTCGCTCGCGGTCGCCTCCATGTGGGACATCCGCGATCGGCACATGGTGACCGTTGGCGGGAGCGTGCGGAAGCCCGGCGCCTACGAGTACCTCGATGGTATGACGGTCATGGACCTGATTTTCCGGGCCGGAGGGCTCCAGGAGTCCGCCTACAAGATGCGGGCCGAGGTCTCGCGAGTGGACTCGTCCACGATCGCGACCACCAAGGCCGCGGCCGTGTATCAGGTGCCCATCACCGGCGACTATGCGCTTCACTCCGCGGATTCCTCGTTTGCGTTGCAGAAGTGGGACCAGGTGTTCGTGCGCGAGATCCCGGACTGGGAGCTGCAGCGGAACGTCATGATCACCGGCGAAGTCATGTACCCCGGCGCGTATTCCCTTAAGAAGAAGGACGAGCGGCTTTCATCACTTCTTCAGCGCGCGGGCGGCATCAAGCCATCGGGCTATCCGCGGGCCTCGACGTTCACGCGAAGGAAGGGAAACGCCGGACGTCTCGCGGTGGACGTGGAAAACGTCGCGCGAAAGCGCGGCGGGCGAAACGACATCGTGCTCGAGGACGGCGACGCGATCGACATACCACGGGAGCCGAGGTCGGTGAAGGTGGTGGGCGAGGTAGGGCTCCCCTCGAGCGTCATCTACCAGGGCGGGCGATCGCTCGCCGACTACATCGATCAGGCGGGCGGCTACACCGAGAAGTCGGACAAGTCGCGCGTGCGGGTGATCCAGCCCAACGGCCGCGTCCGGTCTGCGCGGCACATGTGGTGGGATCCGGAACCCGAGCCCGGCGCGCTCATCATCGTTCCCGCCAAGGGCCCCGAACAGAAGAAGGAGACGCTCA
>JAYUAE010000123.1:0-10169 GCA_043741515.1 Candidatus Eiseniibacteriota bacterium
CTGCATCCAGGCTTCCCCGTTGGAGCCGGTAATGGTCTGGAGCACGAGACCCGTCTTGTTCACGTCGGGAAAGACGGGATGGATGAGCATCGTCGTTCCCAGGATGACCGCCGCGATCACGAACGAAAAGCCGGCGGTCCGCTCGATGGATCGAATCCGTTCTTCCATCACGTCGGCCATTTCAGGCCTCCCTTGGTTTGTTCCGGGCTGCGGCTCCGCTGCTGCTCCTCTTCGGCTCATTGCGTCGCCGGCGTCGCAGCCGGCGGAGTCCTCGGCGCGTCCCAGGCGGACGGCGGCGGGAACGCCATGATCGAGCCGATCGCCTTGGCGTCCGGCGCGCCTATTTCCGGCACATTGTGCGGGACCGGCGGCAAAGACTTCAGATATTTAGCGATCGCGGCCGCGTCCGCATCGGTGAGCGCGGCGAGATCGGGCCACGGCATCGGCGGGAGAAGCATCCTGCCGTCGGGGCGCATCCCGGTCCGGATCGCGGTCACGATGTCGGTCTCGCTCCACGCCCCGATCCCGCTCTGCGGGTCCGGCGTCAGGTTTCGCGCATAGCTCACGCCCCACGGACCCTTCCACCCCAGCTCGCTGCCGGAGAGGAGCCGCGTCGTGTCCGGCGCGCCGAACAGGTAGCCGGGCGTGTGGCAATCGTTGCAACCCACGATGGTGGTGAGGTACTTCCCCCGCGCGATCTGATCGGCCTCGGAGACCGGCGGCGGCATGGAGACTTGCTTGGTGCAGGAGAGGAGGGCGAAGGAGGCGATGGTCAGGAAGGAAAGAGCAAGCACCAACGGCAGAATCCGTCGCATAGGGTTCGGTTCTCCTGTGCGGGAGGTGATGGCCTGTGCGGCACCGTGGACCGCGCGAACGTATAGGAGCGGGCCCCGCCGCGCAAGAGCCCCGGCGTTGACCCCCCCATCGCCCCGTGCTACGGTCACAGCCTCGTGACTCAAGCGCTCGACACGCGTTGGTTCGACCCTGCCCGCTTGAATGTCCTCGTCGGCATTCTTCTTTTCACCACCTTCCTCGTCATCAACATCTTCCGCGCCCGGGCCAAGGGCACCCTCTACGTCCGCCCCATCGCGGGCCTCGAGGCGCTCGACGAGGCGATCGGGCGCGCGACCGAGATGGGCCGCTCGGTCCTCTACGTCCCCGGCTTGAGCGACATGAGCGAGGTCGGCACCTTCGCGGCGATCACCATCCTCTACCGGCTTGCGCAGCGGATTGCGGAGATGGGCTGCGACCTGGACGTCCCCTGCTACGACCCGGTCGTGATGACCGTCCTCGACGGATCGGTCCGCGAGGCCTACTCCAAGGCGGGCCGCCCGGACGCCTTCCGCCCGGGCTCGGTGCATTACGTCAGCGCGCAGCAGTTCGCGTACGTGGCCGCGGTGAACGGGTACATGCTCCGCGACCGCCCGGCTGCGATCATCTACATGGGCTCCTTCTACGCCGAGTCGCTGCTCCTGGCAGAAACCGGCGCCTCGACCGGCGCCATCCAGATTGCCGGCACCGACAAGGTCACCCAGCTCCCGTTCTTCGTCTGCGCCTGCGACTACACGCTCCTGGGCGAGGAGCTCTTCGCCGCCAGCGCGTATCTCGGCAGGGAGCCGATCCAGCTCGCGACGATCATCGCGCAGGACTGGGCCAAGGCCCTGGCCGTCGTCGCCGTGGTCGCGGCGCTCGCGCTCTCGATCGCCGGGCACACGTGGCTGATCTCGTGGCTCAAGATCGGATGACCCCGGAGCGGACACGCTGATGCGGCGCGGCCCCCTACTCGTCACGTTCCTTTCGGGCGTCGCGGTTGCGGCGCTCTTCTTCATCCCCAACTACAGGGCCCAGGCGGTCAATTCCAAGCTCCTCGAGTGGACGCTGGTCGTCTACGCGTTCGCGTTGATCCTGGGCTCCGCCTCGCTCTGGAACAGCCACGTCCGGAAGGTGAAGAACCGGGCGGAGGGCTGGGGCTTCAGCCTCGTGACCCTCGTCTCGCTCCTCGCGATCACGGGCCTGGGCATATGGAAAGGGGTCGCGGAGGATTCGCCGGTGGGCCGGATCTACAACACCGTGAACTCCCCGCTCGCCTCGACGATGTTCGCGCTCCTGGCCTTCGTCATCGCGTCGGCCGCGTTCCGCGCCTTCCGCGCTCGAAGCCTGGAGGCGACGCTGCTCCTCGCGACGGCCATCGTGATGATGATCGGACGCGTCTCGATCGGCGAGCAGATCTCGCATCATCTACCCGCCATCACCGAGTGGCTCCTGGACGTGCCGAACCTGGCCGCCAAGCGCGCGATCGCGATCGGGGTGGGCCTGGGCGCCGTCTCGACCGCGCTCAAGATCATCCTCGGGATCGAGCAGAGCTACCTTGGGAAATCCTGAGCTGTGACTCTGGTCCGGAAGCTCCTGGCCATCGACCGGCGCATCATCTTCCTTCTCATCGCGGTGGGGGTCATCGCCCCGCTCCTCATGCCCGTGAACTTGCCGATCGCTGTCGGGCCGCGCGTGCAGGCCGCCTTCGACGCCATCGACGCGCTCCCGCCGGGATCGAAAGTTCTCGTGTCCATGGACTACGAACCCGACATCATGGCGGAGCTCTTGCCCATGTCCGTGGCGGTGCTGCGCCACTGCTTCCGGAAGCATCTGCAAGTGATCGCGATGACGCTCTACCCCGCGGGCACGGGGCTCGGCGAGCGGGCGCTCCGGGAGGCATCGAAGGCCGAGGGCGCCGTCCGGAACAAGGATTTCGTGTGGCTCGGGTACAAGTCGGGCTTCCAGGTCGTGATGATCGGAATCGGGGAGAACCTGCGCGGGATGTATCCCGTCGACTTCTACGGGACGCCCCTGGACTCGATCCCCCTCATGAGAGGGGTGAACACCTACAAGCAGCTGGCGATGGTTGTGAATCTGAGCGGATCGTCCGGCACCGACTACTGGATTCAGTTCGCCCAAGGGCGCTTCCACGCGCCGCTCGTCGTGGGATGCACGGCGGTCATGGCGACCGACTACTACCCCTATCTCTCCTCGAAGCAGCTCCTCGGGCTGATCGGCGGCATGAAGGGCGCCGCCGAATACGAGCGCCTGATCGATACGTTTGGCGACGCACGGCGGGGGATGGATGCGCAGAGCCTGGTCCACGTCATCATCGTGCTGCTCGTGCTCGTGGGGAACGCCGCGCTCTTCATCAGCAAGCGCACGGGTGACGCGGGCGGCGCCGGCGGACCAGGGCCCGGGAGCGCGCCGCGATGATCGAGACCTGGATCGCGGCGCTCCTCACGCTGTGCGTCTTCTCATTTCTCTACAAGGACAACCCGTTCTACCGATTCGCGGAGCACCTCTTCGTCGGGGCCTCGGCCGGCTACCTGCTCGCGGTGCAGTGGCAGAACGTGCTGATCCCGAACGTGTGGCGCCCGCTCACGCACGATCACGACCTGGTGGTGCTCATTCCGCTCGCGCTCGGACTCATGATGCTCGCGCGCGTCTCCACCAAGGGAGCGGGAATCGCGCGGTGGGCGATCGCCTTCTACGTGGGCATCTACTCCGGCGTGGCGATCCCGGGCTACATGCAGGCGCAGATCATCGCCCAGCTCGCCGACGCGGCCAAGCCATTCGCCCCCGGCTGGGCCGCGATCAGCTCGGCGCTCGTGTTCGTGGGATTCCTCACGGTGCTGGCCTACTTCTTCTTCTCGGTGCCGCACAAGGGGGTGCAGGGGGTGGCGGCGAGGATCGGGGTCTATTTCCTGATGGTGGCCTTCGGCGCGAGCTTCGGCTACACGGTCATGGCGCGCGTGTCGCTCCTCATCTCGCGCGTCCAGTTCCTGCTGCGCGACTGGCTGCACCTCTTGCCGGGGGCGTAGCGGCGCGCTGCCGGCGCCCTCGAGCGCCAGCCTCGAGCAGCCCCTCACACCCCGACGTAGACGTCGTCCCCCTCGACGCGGACCTCGAAGGTGCGCACGCCGACCACGTCGGCCTCGGGATTCTTCCCGGTCTTCACGCTGAACCGCCAGCCATGCCAGGGGCAGGTCACGACGTCGCCCTCCAGGTACCCCTCGCCCAAGTCCCCGCCCATGTGCGGACACGTGTTCTTGATCGCGTAGAAAACGCCGGCGCAGTTGAAGAGCGCGATGCGGGTCCCCTTCACGACGACCACCGCGCCCTTCCCCGGCTCGAGGTCCTGCACGCGGGCCACTTTCAGGAATTCAGCCGCCACCGAGAAGCCCTCCGGAAACGAAAATCCGGCGCTCCCTCATGGGAACGCCGGACGGAAAGTCCTTCGTGACGGGCACGACGCCTAGTGGCTGCCGCACCCTCCGCCACCGCATCCGCAACCGCCGCCCGAGGCAGGCTCCTCGCCGCCCTCGGTCGTCGCGAACGAGCTGCCGCATCCGCAGCTCTTGACCGCGTTGGGGTTGTTGATCTTGAAGCCACCCCCGCCCAGCGAGTCGTCGAAGTCGATGGACGCGCCCTTCAGATACTCGTAGCTGGCCAGATCGACGATCACCTTGACGCCCAGAGTCTCGAAAATCTGATCCTCGGCGCTCGCGGGCTCGTCGCAGATCTCCATGCCGTACGAGAGACCAGAACAGCCACCACCGGCGACAAATACGCGCACGCCTTGGTAGGTGCCGCCGTTCTGCTCCATGATGGCCCTGATCTCGCCAGCGGCCTTTTCCGTCAAATTAACCATGATTGGGAGATTCCTCCTGACCTCAAGTGTAGGCGGCGCTTTCCCCTATGTCAATTTCGATGTTCCACGGGGCCTGGAGATTCGGCTCGAATTGAGGGCGGCCGGGGTGTCCGGGCGGCGGCCGACTTGCAGGATGCGAAGGAGGTTGGTTCCTCCGGCGCGCGTGGTGGTTCCAGCCACCGCGACCACCCAATCCCCACGCCGGACGAGCCGCCGCTCCAGGAGTTGCCGGATTCCCAGCTCGACCATCCGGTCGGCGGTGCGCCAGAGCGGCACTCGGACCGCGGTGACCCCCCAGGCGAGCGTGAGCCGGCGGCAGGTGGACTCGAGCGGGGTCAACGCGATGATCGGCGCCGAGGGGCGCGCTTTGCTCGCAAGCCGGGCGGAGAAGCCGGTGTGGGTAAAGACCGCGAGCGCCTTGGCGCGCAGCTCGTAAGCGGCCTGGTAGGCCGTGTGCGCCAGGGCATGGGTCGGCGACGTGAGCACGCTCTTGTGGTCGGCGAGTCTGCGGCGGAGCAAGGGAATCGTAACCTCTTCAGCCTCCGACGCGATCCGGCCCATGGTCCGGACCGCGCGGTCCGGATACTTCCCCACCGCAGTCTCGGCGCTCAGCATGACCGCGTCGGTCCCGTCGAAGATGGCGTTCGCCACGTCCGAGGCCTCGGCGCGGGTCGGCCGGGGCGAGGAGACCATGGACTCGAGCATCTGCGTCGCGGTTATGACCAGAACCTCGCGAACGTTCGCCCTCTGGATGATCCTCTTCTGCAAGATGGGAACGCGCTCCGGCGGGTACTCCACGCCGAGATCCCCGCGCGCCACCATCACTCCGTCCGCGACCCCCATGATCTGCTCCAGATTTTCGATCGCCTCGCGCCGCTCGATCTTGGCGATCACGAGCGGAGCGCGCTTGGCGCCCCGGAGCAGCCGGCGCAATTTCAGGATATCGTCGGCGGTGCGCACGAAGGAGAGCGCCACGAAGTCGATCCCCATCCTGAGCCCGAAGGCAAGGTCCCCGCGGTCCTTCGCGGTGAGCGAATCGGCGCTCAGGCGCACGCCGGGGAAATTGAGCCCCTTGTGATCGGCCAGCCTTCCGCCGGCGACAACCCTGCAGCGAAGGCCCGTCCGCTCCCTGCGGATCACGCGCATCTCCAGCTTTCCGTCGTCGAGGAGCACGCGGTCGCCCACCTTGACGTCCCGCATGAGGCCCGAATAGACCGCGGGGATCAGTTCCGCGGTGCCTTTCACGCGCCGGTTGGTGAAGAGCACGTGGGCGCCCTGGCGAAGGAACACGGCGCCGCCGTCGAATTCACCGACGCGGAGCTTCGGACCCTGGAGGTCGAGAAGGAGGCCCACCGGGCGGCCGACTCGCGCGGCCGCGTGCCGGATGCGGTTGATGGCGCGGGCGTGGGTATTCCGGCTGCCGTGGGAGAAGTTGAGGCGGGCGACGTCCATTCCCGCGCGCATCATGCGCGCGAGCACCACCTCCTCGGCAGAGCTGGGGCCGACGGTCGCGATGATCTTTGTGCGGCGCACTAGAGGGCGAGCGTAGCCATCACCTCTTCGGCATGACCCTCCACCTTGACCCGCCGGAAGACGTGCTCAACCTTGCCCTCGCGATCGATTACGAAGGTGGTGCGCTCGATCCCCCAGAAGCTCCTACCGTAGAGGCTCTTCTCCTTGTACGTCCCGTACTGCCGCGAGACCGCGGCGTCCTTGTCCGACAGAAGCGGGAAGGGAAGGCTGTACTTCTGCGCGAAGCGCTCGTGGCTCAGCTCGTCATCGAGGCTGATACCCAGCACGATCGCATCCTTGGATTCGATGCGCGGGAAGGAATCGCGGAATCCGCACGCTTCCATCGTGCAGCCGGGCGTATCGTCTTTCGGATAGAAGTAGAGGATGACGCGTCTGCCCCGGAACTCGGCAAGCGTCACCCGGCGACCCAGCGTGCTGGGAAGCGAGAACTCGGGGGCGGGCATCCCGACTGTCAGGCTCTCGCCCGGGTAGTCGAGCATGTTGATCTGGCCGCCCTTGCGCCGCTTCTTCGGCATGGGCGGCGGACCCAGCGACGGATCCCGAACCAGCCCGATCGGCGGAGGGCCCTCGTCCAGCTCGAGCATCCCCTGCGACGGGCGGGCGGCCGGTCCGCGCGCTTCGAGCTTTCCCTTGCCCCGCGCGGGCTTTGCGGTCATGCCGCCCGCGCCGGCGTTCACCCTCGCGACCGTCAAACCGCCGTCGGCGGAGCTTCGCGGGGCGGCCGGACGCGCTTTCGGGGCGGGCCTGGCGCCGGACCTGGCTGGGCGTTTGGCCCCGGACCTGGCTGGACGCTTGGCCTTCGACTGGGACTTCGAGCGCGCCGCGGGCCTGGCCTTGCTCCTGGGCCGCGCGCCGGACTTTGCCTTCCGCCTCGACGAGGAGGAGCTCTTCCCTATTTTCTTGCGGCTGCTTGACTTAGCCTTTTTACCAGGGCGCTTCCCAGCCATGAATGACTCCTATTTTAGGAGACGAGCGGGACTGCCATCCGTGGCGGCATAGTAATTGTTGCCGGCGCACGGTTCAAGATCGTCGCGTTGGGGGGGGCAAAAACCAGTACTTCTAGGGAAGATTTTCAGTATTTCGGACGAGCGTCCGTGAAGATGGATTCATCCATCGAGGCGGGTACGGCGACATTCTCCAGGCGGATCATCGCGGGCGTCCCCGCGACACGGTGGAGCGTCGAGAGCCGAACAGGTCCGAGTTTCTCCCACTCTTCCCAGGAAGCCGTCCTC
This sequence comes from Candidatus Eiseniibacteriota bacterium, assembly GCA_043741515.1. Taxonomy (GTDB): domain Bacteria; phylum Eisenbacteria; class RBG-16-71-46; order SZUA-252; family SZUA-252; genus WS-7. The sequence goes on from JAYUAE010000123.1 coordinate 7,453, forward strand.
GCGGGAGGCTTGGCGCCCTCGAGCAGGAAATCCCACTTGTCCATCAGGTGGGTCTTGCGATTCACGTAGAGCGAGTAATGGTCCCCGGACGTGAGCCCCACCCCCTTGTCGAAGGTCAGCTCCACCACATCCCATTCCACCCCGTTGGGCCCCTTCTTCATTCCGCCGTACTTGAGGTTCGTTCCGGGGTCGCGCACCTTGAACGGCATCATGAGCCAGTAGCTGTCATTGACCCACCGCTCGTAACCATTCTGCACCTGCGCCGCAATGCTCGTGGAATCCTGGTCGGGCAGCCCGGCCGTGAAGGATTTCCCGGTCCGGCTGGCGAGGTTGACGATCGCGGCATCGATGCGCCCTTTGTCATCCGGGCCTTCGACCCGGTCGCGTCCACGGCGCTTGTCCCACCAGTGACGGAAGCGCGCGACCTCCTTGCCGTCCTTCACCACGACGAAATCGAAGCGGACGTAGGGAACCGATTCCCAGGCGCCCTGGCCCCCGAGCGCGTTGTTGAGCTGCGCCGCGACTGCGGCTGCCTTCGCGTCCGCTTTTCCCATGGGACCCGGAGGCTCCTTGGCGAGGGAGGCGGCCGCGAGCGCGAGCGCCGGAAACAAAGCGAGGGCGACGGCCATTGCCGCCGCCCTTCGCCCGCGCGGTCCTGACGGACCTCGTTGGGTTGCCCAACCCATTTGCGCCATCGGGAGTATCTCTACCTCAAGTCTTTCAGGAACTCGAGCAGCTTGACCCGGTCCGGAACCTTGCCGATCTCATGCACCTCAATGTGGCGCACGATTCCCTGCTTGTCGATCACAAATGTGGCGCGCTCCGAATAGCCCTCCGGACGGAGGATGCCGTAATTCGTGGCGACCTCGCCGTGCGGCCAGAAATCCGCGAGGAGCGGATACTGCACGCCGCCCAGGTGCTCGGCCCAGGCCTTGTGCGTCGGAACCGAATCCACGCTCATCCCCAGCACCTGCGTGTCGAGCCCCTCGAAGGACTGGCGCTCCTTGCTGTAGCCCGGCATCTGGATCGCGCAGACCGACGTGAAGGCGAGCGGGTGGAACACGAGGACCACGTTCTTCGATCCCCGGAAGGAGGACAGCGTGACCTTGTTCCCGTTCTGGTCGGAGAGCGTGAAATCGGGCGCCTTGTCGCCGACCTTGAGGGTCGAGGTGCGGTCCGCGGCGGTGGTTTCCATTCGTGCAGCCTCCTCAGGCTCCGATGATCATGAATTGTGCGTCGGAACGTCCAGCGCGGCGGCGGTCTCCTCGGCCATCCGCTTCGCCTCTTCCGCCAGCCGCTTCAGCGTCTCCGGATCGTTGACGCCCTTCTGGACTTCCTTGGGAATGAAATCGAGCAGGTGCTTCAGGCCGAGCGACTCCTTGACCAGCGATCGCGCCACCACCATCCGCTGCACCTGGTTCGTGCCCTCGTAGATCTGGGTGATCTTCGCGTCGCGCATGTACTTTTCGACGGGGTAGTCGCGCATGTACCCGTACCCGCCGAGCAGCTGCACGGCATTCGTCGTGACTTCCATCGCGACGTCGGTCGCGAACAACTTCGCCTGCGCCGCCATGCGCGTGACGCCGGATCCTGCGCCGGCGTCGATCGCGCGGGCCGCGGCATGCACGAGCTGCCGCGCCGCTTCGACCTTCGTCGCCATGTCGGCAAGCATCTGCTGCACCATCTGGAAACTCGAGATCGGCACGCCGAACTGCTGGCGCCCCGTCGTGTAGACGAGCGCGTACTCGAGCGCGCCTTGCGCGAGGCCGACGGCCTGCGCCGCGACTCCGGGCCGCGCGCAGTCGAGCGTCATCATCGCGTGCTTGAACCCGTATCCGCGCTCGCCGCCGAGGATCCGATCCGCGGGGATGCGGCACCCTCGAAAGTGGAGCTCGACCACGGGGACGCAGCGAATTCCCATCTTGTCCTCGTTCCGACCGATCTCGAACCCGGGATCGCCCTTCTCCGCGATCACGCCGGAGATGCGGCGGCTGCGGGACTCGGGATCCGACACGGCGAACACGGTGTAGATGTCGGCGACGCCGCCGTTCGTCGTCCACTTCTTGTCGCCGTCGAGGACGACCGAGTCGCCCTCGACAACCGCTCGCGTCGAGAGGCCGCTGGCGTCGGAGCCCGCCTGGCGTTCGGAGAGGCCGAACGCGATGAGTTTCCGACCGGCGGCGATTTCCGGGAGGTATCGGCGCTTCTGCGCATCGGTCCCGCTCAAGATGATCGGGAACGAGCCGAGCGCGTTGACGGCGTACATGACGCCCATCCCGCCGCACGCGCGCGAAAGCTCCTCGACGACGAGGCACAGGTCGAGCACGCCGCCGCCGGCGCCCCCGTACTCCTTCGGGATCCAGACGCCCATCAAGCCCGCGGCCGCCAGCTGCTCCTTGACCTCCCAGGGGTACTCCTGGAGGCGGTCGTACTTCGCGGCGACCGGGCGCACGACGCGCTCCGCGATCTCGCGGGCCTTTTCCTTCCACTCCCGGTTGGCCGGAGTCAGCAGCGGATCCAAGGGATACCTCCGAGAGCGTCCCGGGCGATATCGGCGGGACGGCGATGGGAGCCGCGGAGTATAGGAGCGTCGCGCCCCGGTGCGACGCCCGGGCCTACCCAGAGCCGCTCGCGGTCCGGCCAGCGAGAACTGCACGGTCACTGTCCTCCCGATTGCCCTCGGGAGTCGCCCCGGGTGGACTGATCTAGAACTCCCG
>JAYUAE010000124.1:0-4379 GCA_043741515.1 Candidatus Eiseniibacteriota bacterium
GGAGAAGGTCCCAAGGGTTCGGCTGTTCGCCGATTAAAGCGGTACGTGAGCTGGGTTCAGAACGTCGTGAGACAGTTCGGTCCCTATCCATCGCGGGCGCAGGATATTTGAGGGGAGCTGACCTTAGTACGAGAGGACCGGGTCGGACGGACCTCTAGTGTACCGGTTATCGTGCCAACGGTATTGCCGGGTAGCTATGTCCGGATGAGATAAGCGCTGAAAGCATCTAAGCGCGAAACTCGCCCCAAGATTAGATATCCCCTAGCGCATGCTAGCTAAAGGACCCTCGGAGATGACGAGGTTGATAGGCCGGAGGTGTAAGCGCGGTGACGCGTTCAGCCGACCGGTACTAATCGTCCGTGAGGCTTGATCGGACTATAGATGTTCGGTGTTCGCCAAACCCTCATCCAGATATTCAGTTGAAGTTGAGACGGCGCGCTCGCGTGTGGCTCTAAAGGCCCGGTCGCGGCCCGCGTCGCAGGTTTTCCGGTGGCTATGGCGGAGGGGTCACACCTCTTCCCATTCCGAACAGAGAAGTTAAGCCCTCCAGCGCCGATGGTACTGCACGGGAGACTGTGTGGGAGAGTAGGTCGCCGCCGGGAGTAAATTGAGAGGCCCCTCGCGCAAGCGGGGGGCCTTTTCCATTCAAGGCGCTTTCACTGAGGAGATCGCACAGCGGATGCGGTCCGCGGATCCGCGGGGGCCCAAGGGCCGCTCCGGTCGCCTTTCTAACCTACCTCGCCGGTCCAATCCTCAGCACACCATCCTCGGGAGCATCGGCGGCGATCTCGGTGACCACCTGGACGCGCGCAGGGTCGCCGATCACGCGCCCGGCGAGCGCGGTCACGGTCCGACCGGCGAGGGCCGAAGCCTGATCCACCGTGCGCGCCGCGACGGCGACCCGCACGGGATCGCGCACCTTGGGCGACTGGTTCAGCCAGCTCGCGACCTCGAGAAAGATCGGCGAGACATCGCGGCTCCCCATCGCGGTCGCATGGCCGTAACCCACGGCGTCCGTCTCGGCGGCGGCGAGGTCGCGACCGGACATGACGAGCACCTGCCCAGCCGGGCTGTCGAAGCGGTACGCCGAGACGTTGAACCCTTGACCCACGAAGTTCCGCTTGTTGCCTGCCCGATCGTGCGCCTCGAAGACATAGGAGTAGGTCAGGCCCGGCGTCACCGGCACGCCCGACTTGGTGCGTCCGTCCCAAGCGATCTCCCTCGGAGGGTCGCCCGTTCCGTCGAACGAAGCGACGGTCTCTCCGCGTGAGTCGGCGACGAGAAGGCGCCACCGGACGACCCCCTTGACCGCCGGGCGGAATCGCGCGACCGATCCGGTCGCGAACTGCCGCAGCCACGGTCTCGCGAGGTAGGGGGAACGCTCCTGGGAGGAGAGCGCGACCATGGGCGAGGCGAGGTCGGGCACGGTGCGATCGAGCACGTCCAGCGTGGTGCCGCGCGTCAGGCCCGGGACGTCCTCGGGATCCAGATCCATGTTCAGCTCCGGACGGCCGAAGTCCACGTGCACGCGGTCCTCGCCCTCGATCGTCATGGAGCGGAAATCGGTCCCGGATTGTCCCGCGCGGAGCGTCATGGAGCTGTCGGCGGATTGAGAGGCGCCGGCCGCGCTGCCCGGTGCGCCAGCTGCCGTGGCCGACGCAAGCGAGACGAACGTTGCCGCCCCAGCCAAGAGCCGTCCGAAACCTCCAAGTAGGATCCTCATCGCTCCTCCTCTATCCCGCGTCACGAAGCCGGTACCGGAATGTGATCGTGCCCCATTGCTCCCCGGCTTGACCCGGGCTGAGCGGCTTGAAGCGCCAGCCGCGGAGCGCCACCCGCGCGTTCTCGTCGAAATCCTCGAACCCGGCCGTCTTCTGGACCAGGATGTTTTCCCTCACACCTCCGTCCGCCCGGACAACGAAGTAGAGCGTCACCGCCCCCTCGACCGCATCGTGTTTCGCCCATTCGGGGTACGCCGGGACGGCGTACGAGAGAATGGGGCGATCCGCGATCGGGCCCGTGATCGAGGCGCCGGCCACCGTGCGCCGCGCCGTCGTGTCCGAGCCCCGCGCGGGCGCCGGGGCCTCCGCCGCATGGTGCGATTCCGCGACCGTCGCGAGGGCCGGCGCGGGGCTTGATCCGCCTCCGCGAGCGAGCGGCAGGGGAGGCCCACCGTCCCCGCCGCCGCGCGTCAGCGAAACGGGGGTGCCCACCCCGGTCCCGCCTGCCATGACCGCGGGCGCCGATCCGAAGAGCGAGGTGGGCGCCTTCGAGGTGGCCACGCCGATTCCGGCCGAGCTCGCGTTCTGCTGCATGGCCGCGAGGCGCGATTCGAGGCGGTCCTCGAACGCCCAGGCGGATTGCGGATCGGGCTCCACCTCGGCCTTCGAGACGGCCCGCTTGAAATGCTCCTCGGTCGCGGATGGGACCGCGAGACCCTCCGTGGTGCGCCCGCGGGGGGCTTGAGGCGCAGGCGCGGCCGAGACGGGCGCCAGATCCCCCGGCTCGATGAGCGTGATCTCGGTGACCGTCTCCGCGTCCGGGGTGACGACATGGTGGAACGCGAGCCAGAGAAAGAGGAGCGCATGGACCCCGAGGCTCAGTCCCATGGTCCAGCGGGTTCGGGCCCGGGTGTGCCGGAGGTCGGTGCGAAGCGTGATCGCCGTCATCGCGCCTCCATCCGCTGCCGCGTGGCGATCGCGATTCGGGTCGCGCCCGCAGCCTTGGCCTCGTTCATGAGGTTGCGGACGGCCTCGTAGGGGGCGCCGGAATCCGCGCGCACGACCACCAGCACATTCTCGTTCTCGCGCTTCGAGAGCTTGTCGCGGAGGAGCGAGCCCAGCCCCTCCGCCGAGACGACCTGATCGTCCACGGCCAGACGACCGGTCGAGGACAGCGTGATGCTCACGTTTCGTTCGTCCTCGGCCTCGCGGGTGCGCGCCTGCGGGAGATCCACGGGCAGGTCCGCGACCGAGAGCAGGGGAGCCGCGACGAGAAGAATGATGACCAGCACCAGCGCCACGTCGATGATGGGCGTGACGTTGACCTTGGTGATCATGTCCTGATCGCCTATGGAGCGACGTCGCATCTCAGCCTCCCACGACGGCGATCTGGGCGGCGCCGCAGCCCTTCGCCTCATCGAGCACGGAAACGAAACATCCGTGCGGCACCCGCCCGTCGCAGCGAACGATGACGGTCTTGGTCGCGCTCTGGGCCAGCAAGGGTCTCAAGATCCCGGACAGCGCGGCCCGCGCGACCAGGTCGCGGTTCACGAGGACGCTGTCGGGGGAAACGATCGTGATCTCGACGCGCTCCGCCCGGGCCCGCTGGATCGCCGAGCGCCCGCTCGCGGTCGCGTTCCTCACCGAGATCCCCGACTGGAAGGCCATCGGAGTCGCCACCATGAGGATGACCACGAGAACCAGCGACACGTCGATCAGCGGCGTCATGTTGACGTCGTGAATGCCTTCAGGGTTCCGCTTGCGCGTGAATCGTCGCACCCGTTCCTCCTCAGGCTGCCCGGTTGGCGGAGCGATGAGCGCTCCGGTTCGACTCGGACTCGATGCGGAGGGTCCGTGCGTGATTCTCGGCCACCGTGAGCATCGTGCCCATGCTCCGCACGAAGTGGTTGTAGAGCATCACTGCCGGTACGGCCACCATGAGCCCGGCCGCCGTCGTGAAGAGCGCTTCGGCGACGCCCGCGGCGACCACGGAGGGGCCCGCCGAGCCGGTGCGCGCCATGTCGTGGAAGGCGCGCATGATGCCCCACACGGTTCCGAGGAGCCCGATCAAAGGCGCCGTGTTGCCCATCGTTCCGATGAATCCGAGATTCCGCTCGAGCTGCAGCCGCTGCTCGCTGAGCGAGATCTGAAGCTTCTCCTCCGAGGCTTCCGACGAGAGATCGGCGCCGCGAAGCATCTCCGCGGCCACGGGTCCGAAGGGATGGGCGCAGCCGTTCAGCACGCGCACCGCCTCCTCCCGGTTTCCGCCGCGCACCGCGATGAGGGCGCTCGCCAGGACCCCGTCGGGGTTCCCCCGGCGCTTCGTGAAGTAGATCATCCGTTCCATGGCGAACCCGACCGTCATGACGCTGCAGAGCAGGATCACCAGCATGACCGGGCTCGAGCGCATCGCGCCCACCCAGTCGAAATTCTCGAACATGGACGTACTCCTTTCTCGAGCTGTTTCGGGATTACCGCTTCTTCGTGCCGGCCTGAAGCTCTGAGGCGCGCCCCTTGGCGAGCGCGGCCAGCTCCTGATCCTGCGAGTTGCGCGCGATGTCGAGGTACACGTCATACGCCTTGGCGAAGCTCTTCTTCGTCTCGTAGAGAGCGGCGCAGCGCGTGAGCGCCGAGACCCGGAACGCGTTCCGCCGCTCC
>JAYUAE010000125.1:0-10129 GCA_043741515.1 Candidatus Eiseniibacteriota bacterium
AAGGGCGCGCGTTCCCTGGTGACGAAGAGCAAGTTCACGCTGGGCGGAAGCGCGAGCGTTGCGGCCGGGCCCATGGGCCGGAGCGGAGAGGCCTCGACCGATCTTCGCCTGAACTCGGAGATCTACTCCTACGCGAAATCCAAGGGTCTCTTCGCGGGGATCTCGCTCGAGGGAGCCTCGCTCAAGCCGTCGGTGAGCGCGACGCAGGCCTACTACGGCCACCCGGTGTCGCCCCAGAAGATTCTCTTCGCGAGCCAGGAGCCCCGTATGCCAGCCGAAGCGCGGGACTTCGTGGCCGTGCTGCCCAAGTATTAGCCTGTGCTACACTCCCGCGTCTTAGCTTTCCGCAAGGAAACCAGGACGTGAGGGAGGTCGGAACATGCTGATCAGCGACAAAATGGTCGCGGCGGTCAACAAGCAGATCGGAAACGAGTTCGGCGCGTTCTTGCAGTACGTGGCAATCGCCGCGTACTTCGGCAACGAAAGCCTTCCGGAGCTGAGCAAGCACTTCAACCAGCAGGCGATGGAAGAGCGCGAGCATGCGATGAAATTCGTGAATTACGTCCTGGACGCGGGCGGACTGCCCGAGATTCCCGCGATCCCGGCGCCCAAGTCGCGCTTCTCGAGCGCGGAGGATGCGGTGAAGCTCTCGCTCGACTGGGAGATCACGGTCACGAAGCAGATCAACGAGCTGGTTGATCTCGCGGGCAAGGAAAACGACCACACGTCGCATACGTTCTTGCAGTGGTTCGTGAACGAGCAGCTCGAGGAGGTCTCGAGCATGGACATGCTGCTCAAGATCGTGCGGCGTGCCTCGGCGAATCTTCTCTTCGTGGAGGATTATCTGGCTCGTAAGGGGATGAGACCGGCCGCGCCGGCGGGGACCTAGCGGCGACGGCCGCGCCGTCACAGCGCCAAAGCACAAGGGGCCGATCCCTCGCGGGACCGGCCCCTCGCTTTTCGAATTGTCCGCCTCCGCGGCCGCGTCTCCTGCCGCCGGGGACCTGCCCCCGGCCCTAGTTGGTCTTCGTGCCCGCGGGACCGGCGGCGTTGACTTCCTTCCCGTCCAGATCCTTGTACGCCACCGCGCCCAGGTTGAGCTTCATGATCTGCGGCTCGATCTTGGAGCGATCGCCGACCGCGATGACCAGCATCCGATCCGGCACGAGGTACTTCTTCGACACGGCCAGCACGTCCGCCCCCGTGATCGCGGCCACGCGCGCGGGCAGCGTCTGGTAGTAGTCGGGCGGCAGATCGTAGAGATAGAGCGTCGCGATGGTGCCGGCGGTGCTGCCGGTGGACTGGAACGAGGCCGGCAGCGTGCGGATCGTGGATTCCTTGGCCATCCGAAGCTCGTCGTCGGTGACCGGCTTCTCGACCATCGCATGCACTTCCTTCAGGATCTCGTCGATCGAGGCCCCGGTCACGTCGGTCCGGACGCTGGTTCCGATCAGGAACGGCCCCTGGCCGCGGTTCTCGGACAGCGCCGAGAATGCTCCGTACGTGTATCCGTGGGCTTCGCGGAGATTCATGTTGATGCGGCTGGAGAAGAGCCCGCCCAGGATCGTGTTCGCGAGATCCATCCGCTCGAAGTCGGGGTCGGAGCGCATGAGGCCCAGCTGCACGACGCGGAGCGCCGTCTGCGGCATCCCCGGCTTGTCCACGATCACGACACGCGAGGAGATCATCGTGCCCTGAGGAGGCCTCGGCGTCTCGGTCGGCGGCCCGGCCCACGAGCCGAGCGCGTCCGTGGCGAGCCTCTTCGCTTCGGATTCGCTCACGTCGCCCACCAGGACGAGCGCCGCGTTCTGCGGCGTGTAGTACGCCTGGTAGAACTTCTCCATGTCGGCGCGGGAGATCTTCTTGAGCGCCTCCGCGGTCCCGAGCGTGATGTGGCCGTACGGATGGCTGGGCCCGTAGAGGCAGTTCCACATGAGGCGGCTCGCCGTCTGGTTCGGGCTGTCGCGCTGCTGGAGAAGCGAGGTCACGCGCTCATCGCGCAGCCGCTCGATGTCCTTCTCGGGGAATGCCGGATGGAGCGCGACGTCCGAGAGGATGGAGATCGTGGCCGCCGCCGTCCCCTTGAGCGAGCGGCATGCGATCGTGCTTCCGTCGGTGCTCGCGCCGGTGCTGAGCGAGGCGCCCAATCCGTGGAGCTGGTTCGCGATCGCGAGCGCGTCCCTTTTCTGGGTGCCCTCATCCAGCATGGACGACGTGTATCCGGCGAGGCCCGGCAAATCGGCAGGGTCCTGCGCGCTGCCCGAGCGAAGCACCAGCGTGCTCGCCACGATCGGGAGGCGGTGGGACTCGACGACCAGCACGGTCAGACCGTTCTGGAGCTGGAACCGCTTGGCCATCGGGAGCTTCACGACGGGCGTGGGGCCGGCGCCGGGCACGGCATTGCGCCATGCTTCCTTGGATTGGATGGAGGCTTCCTTCACGGTCGGGGCCGGCGGCGTCGGCGGAGCCGGCGGAATGACCTTCGTGCCGGGCAGGCCGTACACGACGGCGCGGTGCTCCTTCGCGAGCTGCTCCGCGGCGAAATGCTTGAGGCTCTCGGTCGTGACCGCGGCGTAGCGCGCCAGATCCTGGGTCAGGTAGGCGGGGTCCTTCATGTGCTGGTTGTACATGTTGACGCGGTCGGCCACGCCGCCGAAACCCCCGATGCGCTCGAGGCTCCCGACGATCGAGGAGTAGGTGGAGGTCTGCGACGCGGCGAGCTCCGCGGGAGTCGGCCCGTCCGCGGCGAACTTCGAGAGCTCGGCGTCGATGGCCGCCTCCAGCTCGTCGGCGGTATGGCCGGACTTGGCGGTGGCGACGATCTCGAACACCGAGCCGAGCGTCAGGGACTGCATGGACGCGTTCACGTCCTGCGCGATCTGCTTGTCGTAGACGAGCGACTTGTAGAGGCGGCTCGCCTTTCCGCCGCCCAGGATGTCGGCCGCGAGGCCGGCCTCCGCGTCGCCGGGCTTGAAGATGGGCGAGGTGATCCAGCCCATGAACACGCGAGGCAGCTCCACCTCATCGGTGACCTTGGCGCGGTGCTCCGAGGATATCGGAGGCGTGGTCGCCACGATCGGCGGAATGGGATTCCCGCGCGGGATCGAGGCGAAGTACTTCGTGACCATGGCCTTGGTCTGGACCTTGTCGATGTCGCCGGCGATCACGAGCGTGGCATTGTTCGGGACGTAGTAGCTCTTGAAGAACTCGCGGACATCCTCGACCTTCGCGTTCTGGATGTCCTCGTGCGATCCGATCACCGACGCGTAATAAGGGTGGGTCTTGGGGAAGAGCTGGTGGTACAACTCCTCTTCCACGAGGCCGTAGGGCGCGCCCTCGACGCTCTGGCGCCGCTCGTTGCGCACCACATCTTGTTGATTGGCGAAGGAGGCTGCCGTGAGGCGGTCGAGAAGGAAGCCCATCCGGTCGCTCTCCAGCCACAGCGCGAGCTCGAGCTGGTTGGAAGGGACGTCCTCGAGATAGTTCGTGCGATCGAAATCGGTGGATCCGTTCACGAAGGACGAGCCGGCCGCCTCGAGGTACTTGAAGTAGGAATCCTCGGGCACGTGCCCCGAAGACTGAAACATGAGATGCTCGAAGAGATGCGCGAATCCGGTCTGTCCGGCGCGCTCATTCGCGGGGCCCGTGTGGTACCAGATGTTCACGGCGACGATCGGCAGCGAATGGTCCTCGTGAAGGATGACCTCGAGCCCGTTCGGAAGCGTGTACTTCTCGAGCTCGAGCTTCACCTGCGGCGGCTTGGGCGCGCTGGTGGATGCGCGCGCCGTTCCGCCGGCAAGAACAAGCGCGGAGCACGCGAACACGAGCGCGAGGCGAGCGAACGCCGCGCGCGCGCGTACGCCGGAGCACTGAAGCGGCTGGTTCATGGGGTTTCTCCTGTGGATGGCCAAGGGCCCGTGGGGAACTATGTAATGGCACTACTGAGATCAGGCGGCAAATGTTCCGACAAGAGCCCCCGCAAGTCAAGGCGAGTCGCCGTGATGGTCCTGGGGCTCATGCTGGCCTCCTGGGCGGGCCCGGCCGGGGCCGCATCGAGCCCGGTCGCGCTCGAAAACCAGCGCCCTGGAACACCGCGCTGGGAGCTTCAGAATCCCGCATTGGCCCATGAGATCGAGGGATACGCCGCGGCGGCGAGCGTCGAGCCGGGAGAAACGCTGCGGCTCCACGTCAGCTCCGCCTCGCCGCGGTACTCGGTCGAGATCCTCCGGATGGGCTGGTACGGCGGCGCGGGAGCCCGCCTTGTGCTGGAATTCCGCGGCATGGAGGGCGTGCAGCGCCCCATTCCCAGGCCCCGGGCGCAGGACGGCCTGATCGAGTGCGGCTGGCCGGTCTCCTGCCGCGTTCCGATCGGCTTCGACTGGGTGAGCGGCGTCTACCTCGCGCGTCTCACGGGCTCCCGCGACGGAAAGCAGTCCTTCATTCCGTTCGTCGTGCGGGAGACCAGCCACACGCGCGGAACGACGCATCGAGCGCCACTGCTGATGCAGTGCTCGGTCAACACATGGCAGGCATACAACAACTGGGGCGGGAAGAGCCTCTACGACTTCAACAGCTTCGGCGGCCGGGCCATCCGCGTCTCCTTCGATCGTCCGTACGCATCCAGCGCCGCGGCGGGTCGCGGCGCGGGCGCGGGAGAATTCCTCAGCGTGGGCCACGGGGCCCATCCGGCGGCCTGGGAATACCCGTTCGTCCGGTGGCTCGAGAGGCAGGGGTACGACGTGGCCTATCTCACGAACCTCGACGTCGGCGAGAACCCGGCCGTGCTCTCGAGGCGTAAGGCGCTTCTCGTGGTCGGGCACGACGAGTACTGGAGCCGGTCGATGCGCGACAATGTCGAGCGCGCGCGCGATCGAGGCGTGAATCTCGGCGTGTTCGCCTCGAACGTGTCCTACTGGCAGGTGCGCTACGAGCCCTCGAGCTCAGGGGCCGCGGACCGGATCCTTTTCTGCGCGAAGGAGGCGGACAAGGACCCGGTGTTCGACACGGCACGCGACCAGGACCTCACCGTGCGCTTCCGGAATCTCCATCCGTCGCGTCCCGAGGTCTCGCTCGTCGGCATGATGATGAGCGCCGAGGACGTGGAAGGGGATTTCACGCCGCTGCCCGAGGCGCGCGGGAACTGGGTTTACCAGGGGACCGGGATCGAGGCGGGGAGGACGCGTTCGGTGCCGGGGCTCTTGGGCTACGAGGTGGATCGCAGCTACGGGCAGGACGCCACGTGGTCGCGATGGTCGCCGAAGGGGCTCACGGTGCTCGCGCGGACCTGGGTCCAGCCGCTCAAGCTCCAGCGGCTCGCAACCGAATCCACCCTCTACACGGCTCCGTCGGGAGCGATCGTGTTCGCGGCGGGCACGATGCAGTGGTCCTGGGGGCTGGACGACTGGGGCACGCCCGCGATGCGCACGGCGCGGAGGCACCCGGACGTGGAGCGGATCACGAAGAACTTGCTCGCGAGATTCCTCGGTACCGCGCCAAGGCCAGATTCACGATCTCCTGAATGAGGTCGGTGTGCTCGCGCCCGGACTGCTTGGCTGCGAGCGAGAATTCCGCCGTGGTGTGAAGCCACGGGTTGGGATTCACCTCCAGCGTGTAAAACCGCTTCTTGGGCGAGAGCCGGAAATCCACGCGCGCGTAGTCGCGGATCTCGAGCGCCTGGCAGGCCTTCACCGCCGTGTCCTGGATCTCGGCGAGCAGATTCTCGCTGATGTCCTCGGGGAAGCGGAGCTTCGTCTTGCGATACGCGGCGGTGCCGCGCTCCCACTTCACCTCGGTGCCGGCGATGCGCGGCGTTCCTTCAGGGAGATCGTCGAGGTTCAGCTCGATGACCGGAAGGGCGACCGGAGGATCGTTCCCGAGCACGGAGACGTAGAGCTCGCGCCCCTCGATGTACTCCTCGATCAGGACCGGCGCGTTGAGATCCGCGTGGAGCGCGTCGATCCGCTCCATCAGCTCCTTGATCGATCCCGCGACGGCGCTGAAGGCGATCCCGATCGAGCCGTCCTCGCGCTTGGGCTTCACGATCACCGGGAAGTGGACATCGTCCGCCCACTGAAGCCGCCCCTGGTACACGGTGGCGAAGTTCGGCGTGCGGATGCCGTGGAACGCGAAGAGGCGCTTGGCGACCGCCTTGTCCTGCGCCAGGTGAAGGCCGGTGGGACCTGAGCCCGTGTAGGGGATCCCGAGGAGGTCGAGGTAGGCGGCGATGTTGATGTCCTTGGTGTCGTCGCCGGCGTAGGACTCGGTGAGATTGAACATGATGTCCACTTCCGCGGACGCGAGCGCCTTCAGGGTCTTGGGGCGCCCGTCGAGGCAGAAGTAGGCGGGCTGGTGCCCCTTCTTGACGAGAGCGTCGAAGACCTCCTCGCGGTCCGGCTTGTCCTTCCGGCGCTTCCGCTTCGGAACGTCCTGCTCCGCGGGCTCGGCCACCTTCTCCTTGTCTTCCACCCACTCGTCGTAGAGCACTCCGACACGCAGCGATTCAGAATCCAAGGAACACCCCTATACCTTGTGGAATTTTCCCCGGGCCAGATAGTTGGCCGCGAGCGTTGTCGTGTAGGCGGTGAGGCGGACCAGGTAGTCCTTTTCCTTGCCGCGGACGCCTCGAAACCCGCCCTTCTTCGTGGCGGCCGCGATCGAATCGACCAGATCCCGCACCACCGCGCGCCGGACGCCGGTCCAGGTCGCGATCGTGTTCGTGAGCGCGACCCGATGCTCCTCGACGATCTCCGCCGCGGCCCGGGCGCCTCGCGGAGCCGCGCCGGGCGCGAGGAAGATGTTCTCGAGGTGATGATCGAACGCCGCCTCATACACGGCTCGCGAGCGTGCCGCGGAGAGATCGATGTACTGGCCGACCGTCATCTTCATCTGATCGGACGTGATGTCCGGACGGCCGCGCTTGACGAGCGGCTCCAGATCCGCGCACTCGCGGGCCATCCGGTCCACGAGCAATAGCTTCTTCAGCGCGGGCCAGCCGCGATAACGGCGCCGCCAGTCCGATTTGGGCGTGAGCCAGACGGCAAAGGTCTCGGCGAAATCCTCGTCCGGGTGTTTTTGCGCGTACCATCCGGCCAGATGCCGCACGTAGTCGCGGCTGAAGGGAACCGGCCTGTAATCGTCGCTGTAGCGCCGACGATACGCGCCGAACGTAGCACGCCACTCGGGCCTCTGGTAGAGCCGATACGCGTAGTTGAACGCGTGTCCCGCTTCATGGCGAAGGAACGTCATGATCTCGCGCGGGCTCTCGAGATCGTTCGTCTCCTTCTCGATGCGCGCGAGCTCCCGGTCCGCGAGGTAGAACGGGATGCCGATGACCGGCTGTCCCGATGGACAGCCCCACTCGTCCGTGAGGTAGAACCGGGGCGTAAACCGCTTCAGCTTCCGCTTCAGCTCGCGCTCGAGGCGGCCCAACATCCCCTCCAGGGGAGACCCCTGGATCTTCAGCCCCAATTCACGAATCGGCGTCCGCCGGAGGGCACGGCGCTTTGGCGAGTTGTGGTTCCGCAAGTTCATAATTCATAAAGAGTAACACCGATTTCAAGATTTGTGTTGTGATCCTGCACGTTTTGACCGATAATAATGGGCAAGCAGTTGTCCTGGCGGTTGATACCGACTCCCGAGTTTGGATTTCGCGCCGCAGAGGAACATGTCTGCGGCTTTGTTGTGTCTGGGCGATTCGTCGTCCGGAGGCTCGACCAAGGTGGCCGGGCCGGACGCCCGAAATCAGGGCGTGGTGTAGGGGCGATGCCCCAGTTAGTCGAAGGAGTTTGCAAGTGGCAAACGGAACGGTGAAGTGGTTCAACGAAGCGAAGGGTTTTGGGTTCATCCAGCAGGAGGGTGGCGAGGACGTGTTCGTTCACTACTCCGCGATCCAGGGCGAGGGCTTCAAGACGCTGGCCGAGGGCGAGCGGTTGGAGTTCGACATTGTCCGTGGACCGAAGGGACTCCAGGCCGCGAACGTCCGCAAGGCGTAACGCGGTCCGAACCGCTTCACCCGGCAGAACCGCGGGGCGGCCCAACGGCCGCCCCGTACCTTTCCCCGATGATTCGAGAATGAATCCACCGACCTCATCTCCTTCGCCGCCGCCTCTGCTCTACGACAGCCCGGAAATCTACGACGTCGCGTTCGGCTGGGATCTCGATCTGGAGCTCACGTTCGTGGAGTCCTGCCTCCGCAAGCACGTGGTGGATCCCGTGCGGCGCATCCTGGAGCCGGCGTGCGGGACGGGCCGCATCCTGGCCGCGCTCGCCGAGCGTGGATTCGAGGTCTTGGGCTACGACCTGAGCCCCGGCATGGTGGCGTTCGCCTCGGCGAAGCTCAGGCGCGCGGGCGGGCAGGTCATGCGAGGCGACATGGCCACATTTCGTCCTCCCGGCCGGTTCGACGCGGCGATCAATCTGGTCAACTCGATCGGGTACCTCCTGGAAGAGAGCGACGTCGCGTCGCATCTGGAGCGCGTGGGGGAGGCGGTCCGTCCGGGCGGCGTCTATCTCGTCCAATTCAGCTACGGTGGCGAGCCGACGGAGCAAGCCTCCTTCGGTCCCTGGCCCAACGCGCGCGCGGGGCTCAGGACCCAGCTCACCTGGCGCGTCGTGCGCGAAGACCCGGCGGCACGGCGCTCCTATCAGGAATGCCGGATCACGGCGTCGCGCGGCGAGGACCGGCGTGTGCTCGAGGAATCGCACGTGCTCCGCTACTGGACGCAGGAGGACTTCGACCGGATCGTCGAGGGGAGCCCCTTCGACCTGGCGCAGGTGTACTTCGACCGCTTCGAGGAGAAGCCGCTCACGGAGCCGCGCACGGGCCTGGACGGCAACCTCTACCACGTGCTGCGCCGGCGGTAGGCCGCGCCGGAGGGAAGCCGCCTACTTCGGTTTCCGGAAGACCGCGTGAGCCGAGGCCTGGTCGGTCGGCAGGATGAGGACGGACTGCACGTTCACGTGCTCGGGACGTGTGAGGCACCACATCACCGCGTCGGCCACGTCCTCGGCCTCGAGCGCCTTCAGCCCCTCGTAGACCGTCTTCGCGCGCGCGCGGTCCCCCTTGAATCGAACCTCGCTGAATTCCGTCTCAGCCAGGCCCGGCTCCACGTTCGAGACGCGGATGCCCTTGCCCAGGACGTCGTAGCGCAGCGCGTCGGTGATCGCGCGCACCGCGTACTTGGTCGCGCTGTACACCGCGCCCCCGGCGTAGGTCTGGTGCCCGGCGACGGAGCCCACGTTCACGACGTGCCCGCGCCCGCGCTCCACCATCCCGGGAAGCACCGCCCGGGAGACGTAGAGAAGCCCCTTCACGTTGGTGTCGATCATCTGGTCCCAGTCGGCGGTGTCGCCCGATTGGATCGGGTCGAGCGCAAGCGCGAGACCGGCATTGTTCACGAGGATGTCGAGCTTGGCCAGGAGCCCCGGGGCGCCCTCGAGCGCGGAACGGACCTCGGCGAGGTCGCGCACGTCGAATCGCAGCGGGAGCGCCTCGACGCCGTGGCGTGAGCGGATCTCCCCGGCCACGTCGCGAAGGCGGTCCTCGCGGCGCCCGGTGATCGCGACGTTGCCGCCATCCTCCGCGATGGCGCGGGCTATGGCGAGGCCGAATCCGCTCGTGGCGCCCGTGACCAGCGCCCAGCGTCCCCTGAGTGTGACCGGATGCGTCATAGGCACGCGAGCATAGCGAACTCCCTGGCGATGATCCAGCCGCTCGCCTAGAATCGCGCTGCCTACGGGGGTGCCGGAGCGGGGAGCGGGAGGGAGCGCGGATTGATCTACGATCTCCTCGTCATCGGGGGTGGCATCCAGGGCGCCGCGGTAGCGCGGGACGCGGCGCTTCGCGGGCTGAGCGTGCTCCTCCTGGAGCGCGGAGATCTTGCGTCCGGAACCAGCAGCCGCTCCTCCAAGCTCATCCACGGCGGTATCCGCTACCTCGAGACCGGGCAGTTTCGCCTGGTTCGCGAAGCGCTTCGCGAACGCGCGCTCCTGCTCGCCCTCGCGCCCGAATTCGTCCGTCCGCTCCCCTTCCTGATTCCGCACTATCGAGGCGAGGGGCGCTCCCGGCTCGCCGTGAGCGCCGGGCTTTCGCTCTACGCGGCGATGGCCGGGCGCCATCCGCTCGCCGAGC
>JAYUAE010000126.1:0-1745 GCA_043741515.1 Candidatus Eiseniibacteriota bacterium
GGCGAGGATGTAGGGTGCCTTGGCCATGAAGTGTTTCCTCCCAGGGAACAGCCCTATGTCATTATTCTGTTGCGCGTTACTAGCCAAGCGCGGGCCTTCCGGCGCCGGTGCGAGTCGTCAGGGGCGCGAGGAATGCCCCCATGACCTTGTTGGATTACCCCCAATGTAGTGGTTTCCCGCCCACTTTTCTTGCATTCCCCCACAGATTCTCAGTATTTCCCCTACGGGCCGTCGCGCAGCCGCAGCGAGATACAGGCGCGCCGCCACCGGGCACAATGCATGACGGACTTTGCGCCCCGCGGCATGACCGCTGCAGTTACTCCCTCCTGAAGGCTCGGCAGAACCCGGACAACACGGACCGATAGGATCTGGGCCGCCTGCCGTAACCCATTCACCGCGCAGGAGGTAACTTCGTGAAAGCGCACCCTGGGACGTTCCTGGGCAGGCTGCCGATTCTCGCAACCCTTCTGCTGCTGGCTGGGTGCTCGACGTCCCCGCTCTCACCAGTGCAAACCTCCGGCCAGAGCCAGGCTTTCTCGGCCGATCCGACGGCGGCGAGCTCGGACCTCCTCACCTCGACGGCGCAAGTGGTCTCGGGAACGGTCAACGGGCTTCTGGGCGGGGTCATCCGAAACGGGGACTGGACGGTGACGATCCCGGCGGGCGCCTTCTCGGGGACCGGTGTGATCACGGTAACCGTGCCTGATCCCAGCGTCCGCAAGTGCGATCTCAGCATCTTCCCGTCAGCGCTGAACGGCTTCAAGGTTCCGGTCACCCTTACCTGCCGTCTTCAGAGCGCGGCCGAGGTCGGAGCCTACTCGATGATGTGGTGGGACCCGGGCACCAAGACGTGGGTGGCCATTCCCTACACCAACAGCGCCTCCACGCTCACGTGCAACGCGCCGCTCGCGCACTTCTCGACCTATAGGTGCGGAAAGGCCGGCTGGTAGTCATACCCTACGCGGAGTCGGTCGCGTCCCGCACCGCCTTGTCGAGCCCGATGGCGCGGCCCGCCGCGAACACCTGCGCGGCTCCATCTCCCAGCTTGTCGCGAGCGGCCGCGAGGCTCCGCTCGAGCTGCTCCTGATCCGGGCGCGCCAGCGGCACGTGGATCGTCTCTCGATGCGCGGCGGCTGCGCCGGCGAGCCGCAGAGCGCGCTCGGCATCTCCGGCAGCGGCCGAGAGCTCGGCCATCGCCTCGATCACGTCGGCGATCCCTCCGGTGTCTCCAACCTCCTGGAAGATCTCGAGGCTTTCGGAGAGAAGCGCCCGGGCCGAGGCCACGTCCCCCTCTCGCACCGCGATCCGCCCGAGCAGCCGAAGCGAGAAGGCGATCCCCGAGCGATCCCCCAGCTGGCGCTGGATCACGAGGCTTCGATCCTGATACTGGCGCGCGGCGGCGAGGTCCCCCTGGTAGAGCGCGACGTCGCCGAGGCCGTTCAGGCCCGCGGCCTCGGAGCGCAGGTTCCCGAGCTGGTGCTGGATGGCGATCGCCTCCTCGTAGAGAGCGCGCGCGGCGGCGGGATCCCCCATCGCGTACGCGACGACCCCGAGCCCGTGCGAGGCGAGCGCGATCCCGGACCTGTCGTCCAGCGCGCGCCGGATCGTCAGCGCCCGCTCGTAGAACGCGCGGGCGGCCGCCAGATCCTCCTGATGGTTGGAGACATTGCCCAGCTCGAAGAGCGCATCGGCGATGGCGGTTCGATCCACCAGCGCGCTCGCGATCGCGAGGCTCTCGTTGAGCA
>JAYUAE010000127.1:0-4345 GCA_043741515.1 Candidatus Eiseniibacteriota bacterium
GGGCAGCGCGGCGGCCCGCGCGAGCGCCGCGGCGCTGAGGCCCCGGTCGCGGACCCAGAGCACGAGGAGCGGAAGCGGCGCTGCGAACACCGCGACTTCCTTCGACCAGAGCGAAAGAAGCAGGAGCGCCGCCGCGGGCCCGAGCTTGAGCCACGCGTTCCGGGTCCTGGGACCCCATCGCGCCGCGGCCCAGAGAGAGGCGAAGAGAAAGGCGCCGCAGATCACGTCGGTGCGCCCCGCGATGAAATCCACGCTCTCCGGGTGCGCGGGATGGAGCGCGAACAGGCACGTCCCTGCCGCCGCCAGGACGGGCCGCCCCGAAAGCTCCCATGCGAAGAGCCAGAGGAAGAGGCAGGCCGCGGCGTACCACGCCACGTTCGTGAGGTGGAATCCTGCGGGATCCGAGCCGTAGACCGCCCGGTCGAAGGCAAGGCTCAGGAGCGCGACCGGGCGGAAATAGATGTTGTGGAGGACCGGATCGCGGAGGAGCGCGTCGAACGGCGTGCTCCACAGCCGGACCAGATCGGAGGGCTGGGAGAGATCGATCTGGGGTCCGATCATGACCTTATCGTCCCAGACGAAGCCGTACCCCAGAGAACGCAGGTGGGGGAGGATCGCGGCCAGGAGGACCACCGCTCCGAGAAGAAGCCCTAGTCTTTGCGAAATCTCGGCTTGCGTGGATTTTCGGGAGGGCATGGGCAGCACGTTAGGGATCCGGCGCCGGAGTGGTCAACCGCAATCTCCCCCGAGCCGCACGTTGACTCCCGGTGCCCGTCGCGATACATTGACTGTCTACCCCGAGGAGCGATCCAAAACCCGACATATGGTTCGAAGCATGACGGGCTACGGCCGGGGCGAGGTCATGATGAATGGACTCCGCCTGACCGCCGAGCTGCGATCCGTAAATCATAGATTCTGCGAGCTTTCGGTCCGCCTCCCCAGGGCGCTTTCCGCTCTGGAGTCGGAGGCCCGGAAGCTGCTCACGGAAAGACTTACCCGGGGTAAGATCTCGCTCGCCGTGACCTGGGGAGGCGAGGGGGAGCACCAGGCGGAACCGTCCGCCACGCTCCGGCTCGACGGCAACGCGGCCGACCGGTACATGACGCTGCTCCGGGAGCTCCAGGCCAAGTACGGCCTGAGCGGCGAGATCGACGTCCAATCGTTCGCGACCCTCCCCAACATCTTCGTGTGGGAGGAGCCGGTGTCGGATGCGGAGCACTACACCGTCATGCTCCGCGAGGTCGTCGCGAAGGCGGCGGATGACATGGTCCGGATGAAGGAGCTCGAAGGCGAGGCGCTCCGCAAGGACCTGGAATCGCGGGTCGAATCCATCCGGAGCCGCGTGGCGCAGATCCGGGAGCGCGCGCCCGACCGGCTCCGCGACGCGCGCACCCGGCTTCGCGAGCGGGTCAATCTTCTCCTCGAGGACGGGGAGATACCGGAAGAGCGGGTCGCGCAGGAAGTCGCGATCCTCTCGGATCGCCTCGATTGCACCGAGGAGTGCGTGCGGCTCGAGTCGCATTGCACGCATTTCCGGAAGCTCCTCGAGGACGAGAGCACGCCGGGACGGAAGCTCAATTTTCTCCTGCAAGAGATGAATCGTGAAATCAATACGATCGGTTCCAAGTCCTCCGACGTCCCGATCGTGGAACAGGTGGTGGAAGTGAAGGAGGAGCTTGAGCGGATCCGGGAGCAGGTCCAGAACATCGAGTGATCCGGGCGCCGGGGTGAGCCCCGGGTACCGTCCGTTCGTGGTGGTGATCTCGGGGCCTTCGGGCGTCGGGAAGAGCTCCTTCGTCAAGCAGCTGCTGGCCGCGGGGTTGAATCTGGAGTACTCGGTCTCCGCGACCACGCGGGCGCGCCGCTCGCACGAGACGGACGGGCGGGACTATCTCTTCCTGAGCCGCGATGAGTTCAGGAAGCGGATCGAGGCGGGGGAGTTCGTGGAATGGGCGGAGGTCCATGGAGAGATGTACGGGACCCTCCGGAGCGAAACCGAGCGGCGGCTCGAGGCCGGGAAGAACGTCCTGCTGGATATCGACGTCCAGGGGGGCCAGGCCGTGCGGAAGGTGTACCGGGACGGCGTCTTCATCTTCGTGCTGCCGCCTTCGCTGGAGAGCCTCGAGGAGCGGCTTCGGGGGCGGGGGACCGATCCGGACGAGCGGATCCGGCTGCGTCTCGAGAACGCGCGCCGCGAAATCGCGCTCGTGAGCGAGTATGATTACGCCGTAGTGAACGACGACCTGGAATCGGCGCTCGGCCGCGTCGCTTCGATCATCGTGGCGGAGGGTTGCCGCGTCAGGCGCAGGCCACCCGTGGCATCAATGTAGCGCGTCGTGTGAAGCGCGAATCATGATCCGTGAGGAGGAAACGGTGCTGGACGAAAATGAAGTGCTGCGTTCGAGCAACATCCCCAACAAGTACGAGCTGATCATCGTGGCTTCCAAGGAAGCGCGCCGCCTGAACGAGCTGAGCCGCCAGACCGGCCTCAATCTCGGTGGCAAGGTGACCAACGTCGCCCTGGAGGAAGCGCTCAAGGGCAACGTCCTGTACCGTTATCGGCACGAGTCGGAAGACTTGACGCTGGAAAAGCCCGAAGCAGCAGAGGAGTAGCGTTGCCGTGGCAGAGGGGCGGAGCGGCCTGACTCAAGCGCGTGTTCTCCTCGGGATCACCGGGGGGATCGCCGCGTACAAGACGCCGGAGCTGATCCGGCTTCTCGTCAAGGAGGGCGCCTCCGTCTCCGTCATCCTCACCCGCCACGCCCGCCGTTTCGTCGCCCCCGACGCCCTGCGCGCCGTTACGCGCGGCCCCGTTCTGAGCAGCCTCTTCGAGACCCAGGCGCTGGGGGACGGCCCCTGGTTCGCCGGCGCCCCGCGCTCCTCCCTCGGCATGGCCCACATCGGCATGGCGCGCGAGGCGGAGCTCTTCCTGGTGGCGCCCGCGACCGCCAACATGCTCGCCAAGCTGGCCCACGGCGTGGCCGACGACCTTCTCTCCACGGCGCTCCTCGCCACCCGCTCGCCCCTCATCGTCGCGCCCGCCATGAACGTCGCGATGTGGGAGCACGCCGCGGTTCGCGAGAACGTGCGCATCCTGCGCGAGCGCGGGGTGGGGTTCGTGGACCCCGAGGAGGGAGAGCTGGCGGACGGCGAGGTGGGCATGGGCCGCATGGCTTCGCTCGACGCGATCGTCACGGCGGCGCGCGAGGCGCTGGCGGCCGCGCACCCTGACGACCGGGTTCCGGCGGGCCGCAGGATGTCTTTCGAACCCGCGCCGTCTCATCGCGCGGGGGAGGGCCAGCGCCCGGAGGCCGCATCGCCGGGGCCCCAGGGGTTGGCGCTGGTGAGCCAGCCGCTCTGGGGGAAGACGGTGGTGATCACGGCGGGCGGAACCGAAGAGGCGATCGATCCGGTGCGCGTGATCACCAACAGGAGCAGCGGCAAGATGGGATTCGCGCTGGCGGACGAGGCGCGGAAGATGGGCGCCCAGGTGAGACTCATCGTGGCCCGCACGAGCGCGCCCCCGCCGGCCGGAATTCCGCGCGTCGAGGCCTTCACGGCAGAGGCGCTCGCGGCGGCCGTCCGCCAATCGATGGCCGGCGCCGACGCGCTCGTCATGGCGGCGGCCGTGAGCGATTTCACCCCGGCCGCGCCCAGCGGCTCGAAGCTGAAGCGCCGCGAGGACGTCATGGCGCTCGAGCTCAGCGCCACACCGGACATCCTGGCAGGGGTGCGCAAGGAGTTCCCGAAGCAATTCATCGTCGGATTCGCTCTCGAAACGGAAGATGAGGAGCGGAGAGGCAGGGAGAAGCTGAAGAAGAAGGGACTGGATCTGATCGCGATCAACAATCCGCTGCTGCCCGGCTCCGCCTTCGGCTCGGACCAGAACGAGGTGCTTCTCATCGACCGCTCCGGAGACATGGAGCGTCTGGGCCTTCGTTCGAAGCAGGAAGTCGCGCGCGCCATCCTGCTTCGCATCGGGCGCGCGCTCGAGTCCACCGTCGCGCGATGACCGACGCCGCCCGGCAGGAGCTTGCCGCCTTGGCGCGCGAGGCGCGCGTGGTGCTGGAGCGCGAGAAGACGCGCGGCCGGGAGCGGGTGGTTCTGGCGGCCCCGCCGGCAGCGGCGGCCCCGCCCTCATCGCCCGGTCCGCTCACCCCCGCGCTCTTCGACGGGTCCGCCATCGCGGCCCGCGACGACCTTCCCGACGACCTCGGCACGCTCGCGCGGATGGTCTCCGAGTGCCGCAAGTGCGGGCTCTGCGCCACGCGCACCAACACGGTCTTCGCGGACGGCAGTCCCCAGGCGAGGCTCGTCTTCATCGGCGAGGCCCCCGGGCGGGACG
>JAYUAE010000128.1:0-4345 GCA_043741515.1 Candidatus Eiseniibacteriota bacterium
AGGTACACGTCGAGCACGTCGGCGGGCGAGGGCTTCAAGACGACCTGATACTGGTAGAACATCTGCAGCCGATTCGGATTCTGGCCGTAGCGCCCGTCCTTGGGACGGCGCGAGGGCTCGACGTAGGCCGCCTTCCAGGGCTCGGGCCCCAGAGCGCGAAGGAACGTGGAGGGATTGAACGTCCCCGCGCCCACCTCGCTGCTGTACGGCTGAACCAGCACGCAGCCCTGGTCCGACCAGAACTGCTCGAGACGCAGCAGCATCTCCTGGAACGACGCGGGCGCGCTCACGGCCGGTACCCCGCGATCGCCTCGGCCACGCGGCCCGCGCGAAGGCCCTCGAACCGCTCCAGGTGCGCCATGAGGAACCGCTCGACCGCCTTCGCCACTTCAGCCTCCGGATAGCGCTCCGCCGCCCAGCCCTTGAGCGCCCCGATCGGCGAGGCGCTCATCGCCACCATGGTCTTCCGCGCCCGCTCGGAGAGGCGGAAGCTCCCCTGCCCGCCGCCGCACGACTCGCAGAGGAGCCCTCCCCGAACCGGATGAAAGAGACCTCCCTGCTCGAGCGCCTTCCGGCACTCGAGGCAGGCCGTGAGCTCGGGAGCGTACCCCAGGCGGTCGCAGGCCTGGATCTCGAAGCCGCGCACGATGAGCTCGAGGCACGCAACGGGCGCCACGCTCATCGCGCGCAGCGTCTCCGACGCCAGGTCGAGCAGCTCCGGATCGCCCGATTCGCCGTAGGCCGCGCGCTCGAGGAATTCGAGCACCTGCGTCGAGGCGGCGAACCGGTCGGGGTCCCAGAGCAAGGACAGGGCTTCCACGATGTCGGTCTTCGAGAGGAGCTGGAGGTCGCGCGTGAGCTTCCGGTACACGACCGCGTTCACGCGCACGCCGGGCTCGAGCGAGGCGCCGAAGCGGCTCTTGGGACCGCGCGCGCCTTTCGCCACGCAGCGCATGAGCCCGAACTCGCGCGTGAAGAGCGAGACGATGAGCGAGGTCTCCCCAAGCCGGTAGGAGCGGAGCACGATCGCTTCCGTCTGGACGATCGCCATCTCAGACCGCCCCGGGGCTCACGACGCCGCCCGAGACGACCATCTTGAGCGCCTGATCCACCTTGAGCGAGGTCGGGATCAGGGCCTCCGGCGGGTAGAAGAGAAGGAATCCGGTCGTAGGATTCGGCGCGTGGGGCAGGAACACTCCGACCAGCGGACCGCCGTCCGGCCGGGCGACACCGGTCGCGGGAGAGGCGGTGACGAAGGCCAGCGCGTAGCGCCCGGGGGTCGGATACTCGACCAGCACCACGCGCTGGAAGGCGTCGCGCTTATCCCCGAGCAGCGCCTCCCCGACCTGCTTCAGGATCCCGTAGAAGCCCCGGAAGACCGGCAGGCGCATCACCATTCCCTCGAGGATGGCGCCGATCTGGCGGCCGAGCAGATTGTTCGCCAGGAATCCCACGGCCAGGATGATCGCGAGCACCGTTACGAAGCCCAGCCCCGGGATCCCGCCCTGCCGGATGTAGCCGCCGCGCAGGGTCGTGCCCAGGAGGTGGTCCACCCAGACGAACAGCCGCCAGACGACGTAGAGCGTGATCGTCGTCGGAGCGAGCACGAGGAGCCCGGTGAAGAATGCGTTGCGGATGCGATCCCACATGGATGGTCTGGTGAGCGATCGATTCATGGTTGGGAGCGTTGGATTGGATCACGCGGACGATCGGCGCCCATCATAGCATCGGCTTAAGTTCGCGCAAGAGGCGCGACTCGGCGGCCTTCATCCGCCTTCGCTCCGCGGGCGTGGCGTGATCGTGCCCGATGAGGTGGAGGAGGCCATGGACCGCGAGATGCGCGACCTCGTGCGGGAAGGGCCGGCGCGCCGCCTTCGCCTGAGCCCGCGCCGTCTCGACCGAGATGTAGATCTCGCCCAGGAAGACGTCCCGGCCGCGGTCGGCGAGATCGCCGGGCTCGGCGAGCGGAAAGGAAAGCACGTCGGTGGGGCGGTCGTTCTCGAGGAAGTCGCGGTTCAGGGCCCTGAGCCGCGCGTCATCGGTCAGGACGAGAGAGACCGAGCCGCGCGGAAAACCCAGGATCCGGAGCGCCCGCTGGAGGAGCGCCCTAAGAGTGGTCGACCTTAAGCCGTGACTTCTCGCTGTGGACGCGACGCGGGTCGGCAGGACGCTTCTCGGGGCGACGCCGGTCTTCCGAGATCGGCGCGCCCGGATAGTGGACGCGCGCGTGGAAGAGCGCGGTGAGGATGGGGATGAAGCTCTCGCGGATCTTCGCGAGGTCTTCGAACGTGATCGGGCTTTCATCGAGCTGGCCGTCCTCCACGCGCGCGTCGAGAATCCGCGTCACCACGCCCCGGATGCGGCTCGGCGTGGGCTCGCTGAGCGAGCGGGCCGCGGCTTCCACCGCGTCCGCGAGCATGAGCACCGCCGTCTCCTTCGAGCGCGGCTTGGGGCCAGGATAGCGGAAATCGCGCTCCTCGACGTCGGGATCCGCCTGGTGCGCCTTGTGGTAGAAGAAGCTCATCAGCGTGGTGCCGTGATGCTCGAGGATCCCGTTCAGGATGGCCTTGGGGAGCTTCTCGCGGCGGGCGATCTCGGCGCCCTCGCGCACGTGCGCCTCGATGATGAGGCAGCTCATCGTGGGCGAGAGCTTCTCGTGGCGGCTCCGCGCGCTCGACTGGTTCTCCACGTAGTACTCGGCCTTGGCGATCTTCCCGATGTCATGGTAGTAGGCGGCGACCCGCGACAGGAGCGGGTTCCCGCCCACCGCCTCGGCCCCAGCCTCCGACAGGCTGCCCACGACGAGGCTGTGGTGATAGGTGCCGGGCGCCTCGAGCATGAGCTTGCGCAAGGTGGGACGGTTCAGGTCCGCCAGCTCGAGCAGCGTGATGTCGGTCGTGACGGAGAAGAGCGATTCCAGCAAGGGCAGGAGCAGCGTCACGAGGAGCACGGAGCCGAATCCCGCCACCACGCCCCAGGCCATGCGCCGGACCAGCACGTCCCACCGCGCGCCGTCGACGAGCCCCATCGCGCCGATGGCGAAGGCGTAGGCGATCGCCACGATGAGCATCGGCACGTAGAAGTCGCGCCTGCGCCGCACGCCCGACGCGGTCGCGATTGCGGCGATCCCCGCGAGCGCGCTCCCGGTCAAAAACGGCAGCCCCAGCCCGTAGACCACGGCGACGAGGAGCGAGGCCACGAGGGTCGTGACGAACGCCAGCTCCTGGCCGAAGAGCACCGCCACCGTGAGGGAGAGCACGGTCACGGGAATGAGCATCTCGTAGCCGCGAATCTGGTTCACGATCACCCAGCCGACACCCATCACCGCCGCGGCGAGGATGCCGAGCAGGAGGAGCATGGAGGTGTCCTCGTACACCGGACGATGGTGGAGCTTGAGATATCCGAGGAATCCGAAGAGAAGGAACGCGATCAGCGCCGCGCGTCCCAGGAGACCGGGAGCCTGGCTCCGCAAGTTCGAGGCGCCCTGCACCCGCTCGCCCCACGCGCGGAGCGACTCCACCTTCCGGATGTGGTCGCGGGTGGCGATCTCGTGGTTCCCGATGACCTTCTCGTCCTTCTGGACCACCCCGTCGTATTGATTGACCCCATCGCGCGCCTGGGCGCGCAGCGCCTCGGTGGTCGAGGCCTCGTAGCTAAGGTTGGGCTGGATCGCGGCAGCGGTCAGTTCTTGCAATGCCTGCGCGGCATCGGGACGGCTGGGGAACGCGGCCTGTCCTTCCGTCCATGCGAGGTCGCGAATCGAGGCCAGGTCATAGAGCAAGGACCAGGGCGTGGCCAGGCGGACGCCGCTCCGCTCCACCCCGGCGACCGGCGAGTCGGTTTCGCCGCGCGCGACGTCGCGCTCGGAGAGAAGGCCCGCCCCGTAGGCCCGGTCCGCGATGCGGAGCGCCACGGTCGCGACGCGCCGCCCTTCGGCGCCCGAGAGCACGCGCAGCGCCTGGCTCGAGATTCCCATGGAGCGAAGGCGCTCCGTGGCGCGCTGCGATTGCGACGGATCGGAGAGCTGAACGCGCAGGGAATCGAGCGAGGTTCTCACGCGCGATTCCACGCTCTCGTCGACCGAGAACACAGGCGCGATCCGGCGCGCGGCCACCGTCTGCTCCTGGTGGAGGATGTCCTTATCTTTGAGGAGATAGAACTGGAAGGGCGCGATGAGATCGCGCTTCGCGGGGTACCCCTCGCGAAGCGTCATCACCTCGAACGAGAACTCCCTCGGAAAGAGAAGGCACGCAAAGAGGAGAAAGCTCGCGAGAAGCGCCCCGCGCCGGAAGCGCCGGCCCAGGCGCCTGACCGCGCGAAGGAACCCCGCGGGCTCCCGCCGGCG
>JAYUAE010000129.1:0-1733 GCA_043741515.1 Candidatus Eiseniibacteriota bacterium
ACGCGCTGCCCGCCGGGCGTGGTCCGGACCTCGGGGTCCGAGCCCAGATTGCCTACCAGGATTACCTTGTTCACCCCTGCCACGATGTACCCCCAGTGCGATGAAGTTTGTGTCGGGGTTTTCTGGACGATAGGCCGCGCGGGGGTGACTCGTCAAGGCGCATCGGTTAGAGTGGCCGAGGCGCCGGTCATGACCGGGGCGTAGCGCAGCCCGGTAGCGCACCTGCCTTGGGCGCAGGGGGTCGGAGGTTCAAATCCTCTCGCCCCGATTCTTGCCGGCGCCGACTTACCTGCCCTTCGCCCCGCCCGGCGCCTTTCCCGAGCCCTTTCCCTCCAGCGCCCGCTGGGCCGATGCCCTGATCGCGAACGCCTGCGCGAGATTGGGATTGTGCGCGAGGGCGCTGTCCGCGGCTTCCGCCGCCTGCTGGTTCTGCCCGAGCGTCAGGCTCGCGCGCGCGAGATCGTTCCACGCGTTCGCGGCCCCGGTGGCATCCTCCCTCCACGAGCGGCGCACCGCGAGCCTCAAGGTTTCCGCCGCCGCGGCCGTTCTCCCCTGCTCGAGCGCGAGCGAGCCCAGGTCGGCGAGGGGCGAAGCGTAGCCGGGGTAGGCCCGGGCGCACCGGAGCGCCAGCTCGCGCGCCTCGTTCTCCAGCCCCGCGGCGATGAGGCCGCGCTCGGCTCCGACCAGCACCACGGGGCTCAGCGGATCGCGCTCCACCGCTCGCTGGAACTCCTCGCGCACCTCGCTCTTCGAATTCGGCCCCGGCTTCAGGACGGACTGGGCCGAGATCACCGTGGCATAGAGGATCCGGTTCTCCGCGTTCTCCGGAGCGATCCGCACGGCCTTCGCCAGCGCTTCCCTCGCGCGCGCGAGGTCGCTCAGACGGGATCGCTCGTCCCGGCTTCTCAAACCCTCGTAGAAGAGAGAGCGGCCCAGCTCGGCGATGTAGCGCGGGTCCCAGGGCGCCGCGGTGGCCGCCTTCTCGAGCAGCTCGTCGCGGTAGGAATTTCCCTCGGCGTAGCGCAACGCTTCCGCCAGGTACATCTCCGCGCGAAGCGGCTTCCCGACGAGGAAGAACCAGAGGAGGGCGGCGAGCCCGAATCCGGCCGCCAGGCTCCAGGCCGGCCGCGCCGGCGCGCCCTCCCTATGGACGGAGCCTCCCGCACTCGCCGCCCAGCCCGCCAGCGCCGCGGCCAGCCCGCTGGTCGCGACCGTGCCGAACCCGACGAGGCTCGAGGCCACATAGCCGGCAAGCGCGGCCCCCGCCGCGATCGCGGCCGGGCGCGCCTCGGGGCTTCCGCCTCTCGCGATGCGCCAGAGCGCGATCGCACAGAGCGCCGCGATCGCCAGCGCCGCAATCCCTCCGAGCGCTCCCTGCGTGGCGAGGATCTGGATGGCATCGTTGTGCGCCTTCGCCGGCGTGCCTCCCCACTCGATCCGGGTCAGGGCCGCGGTGCGGTACGGAGGGAACGCGGCCACGTAGGCGTCGAGACCGGCGCCGAGGAAAGGATGGTCCGCGAACATTTGGAGCCCGGCGCGCCACAGCTCCACGCGTGTGCGCGACGTCGCGGCGGTGACGTCGGTGAGCTGGCTCACGCGCGTGAGAACCGGGACGCGCATGGGCGTGAGGAGCGGAAGGATCAGGGCCGCCGCCAAGACCCCGGTGGCGACGAGCACCGGCGCGCGCGCGGGACGGCTTCCCGACGCAAGCGCGAGGAGGATCGCGACAACCG
>JAYUAE010000130.1:0-9983 GCA_043741515.1 Candidatus Eiseniibacteriota bacterium
TCTGATTGATCGAGAAGTAATCGCAGAAATTCCGGCGGTCGCGATCCGTGACCCATTCCGCCTGCGTCTCACGGCACATGTTGTGGGCGCTGCGGTCGAAATGCCGGCACTGGACGCAGGCGTGCAGATCCCGGCCGCACGAAGGGCATTCCGTGTCGCGCACGATCCGGAGCTTCACATCGATCGCGGTCCCGCAAAAACGGCAAGCGCTCATGGGCATCATCCTCCGACTCTATATCGCACCCGCCATGATAGGGAGCGCCGGCCCGGGGCGGCCAGCTATTTCGAAACCCGCCCTTGACTTGCCGTGCGTCAAGGCGGATCATCCCCGGCGTCCCGTTGTCCTGCCCAGACGGAGGTACTCCGAGCGTGAATCCGCGCGCCGGGGGATGGGTCGCCGGAGCACTTGCCGTGTCTCTCTTCGCCATCGGATGCATGCAGGCGAAGAAGCCGATTCCTGCGTCAATCGTCTGGAACAAGGCGATGGACGCGGCGCTGGCCGACGCGCAGGCGAATCACCGGCCCATCCTCCTCGACTTCTACACAGACTGGTGAATGTGGTGTAAGGCTCTGGAAGAGTCTACCTACGTTGACCCGGCATTCATCAAGTTCTCCAGGCGATTCACCATGGCGAAGCTGAACGCCGAGGTGGACACGACGACGGCCGCGCGCTACCGCGTCCTGGGTTATCCGACCATCATGGTGCTGAGCGAGAAGGGCGAGGAGATCGATCGCGTCGTGGGCTATTACCGCGCGCCGGAGCTCATGTCTCAGGTGGAGGATTACCTCGCGGGGCGGAACACGCTGGCCTCGATGCTGGCGCAGGAGCCGGCGAAGAAGGACGATCCCGAATTCGTTTACAAGCTGGCCGACCGCTTTGCCGACCATGGCCTCTTCGACGACTCGCGGAAGCGCTTCATGGTATTCGTGACGCTGGATCCCAAGAACGTATCGGGCAAGGTGGACGACGCGCTCTACCGCCTTGCGCGCATGGCCCGGAAGGAGCACGACTACGCGAACGATCGGAAGTACGCGCAGACGATCCTCGACCGCTATCCCGACAGCGACATGATGAAGCCGGCGTTCCTCGAGGTGGGCCAGGGGTTCCGCAAGGACGGCCGGCTGGAGAAGGCGCGGAAGATCTTCCTCGATTATGCCAAGCGCTTCCCCACGGACGAAGATGCGCCCTGGGCCCGCGAGCAGGCCGATTCGCTCGGCGCCCAGCTCTCCTCGCACCGCGGCGCCTGACGCCGCGCCCCCAGCCTAGCTCATGAAGATCGGCATTCTGGGGTTGCCCCAGGCGGGGAAGTCCACGCTGTTCCAGGCGCTCACGCGCGGTCAGGCTCAATCCACCTCGGCCCGCGGCGAGAAAGTCCATCTGGGCTCGGTCCAGGTCCCGGACAAGCGGCTCGACCGTCTGGGGGAGATGTACAAGCCGAAGAAATTCACTCCCGCGAAGGTGGACTACGTGGACGCGCCGGCTCTGGAAACGACGGGCAGAGAGCGCGGCGCCCTGGCGGCGCTCACGGCTCTTCGCGACGTGGACGCCTACGCGCTCGTGGTGCGCTCGTTCCCCGACCCCTCGGTGTCGCACTCGATGGAGACGGTGGATCCCGTGCGCGACGCGGGGTGGCTCCTGGGAGAGCTTCTGCTGGAAGACCTCGCGGTCGTGGAGAAGCGGCACGACAAGATCGAGAAGTCGCTCAAGATCGGAAGGAAGCCCGAGGATCCCAACGAGTACGACGCGCTGAAGCTCGCGCGCGCCGCGCTCGAGTCGGAGAAGCCGGTGAGCGCGGCGGGCCTGAGCCCCGTCCAGGAGCGCAGTCTCCGCGGCTTCCAGCTCTTCTCGGCGCGGCCCTGGATCTTCGTCGTGAATGCCGACGACGAGCAGATGAAGGCGGGCGGGGATGGCGCCACCGGCCCGATCGCGCAGCGCTTCCCCTCGGTCCGCGCGATCGCGCTCCCGGCGAAGACCGAGGCGGAGCTGGCCGCGCTCTCCGACGACGAGGCGCGTGAGTTCATGGGCGTTCTCGGCATCGAGGAGCCCGGCCTCACGCGCATGATCCGCATCTGCTACGAAGCCCTGGGACTCCTCTCCTTCTTCACGGTGGGTCCGGACGAGGTGCGGGCCTGGACCGTCCGCGAGGGCTCGACCGCCCCGCAGGCGGCCGGGGCGATCCACAGCGATCTGGAGCGTGGGTTCATCCGCGCGGAGGTCATCGCCTACGACGACCTCGTCAGGGTCGAAACCATGGCGAAGGCCCGGGAGCAGGGTCTCTTGCGGACCGAGGGGCGAGACTATAAAGTGCGGGACGGCGACATCCTGAACATCCGTTTCAGCGTGTAACGAGGAAACCTACCCCTCCCGGGGGACGTAGGGAAACGGGGGCCCTGACCCGTGATGCGTACCGCCGAGGAGGGAAGTCATGAACGTGCCCATGAACAGCTCAAGTCGCGTGGTTCTGGGGATCTTGCTCGCCGCCGTGGCCGGGGGCGCCCTGCCGGGCGCCGTCCGACGTGCCGAGGCGGTCGAAATCCGCCGGGTCGCCGAGCGGCTCATTCCCTTCGCCCCAGGGGGCGAGGTGAAGATCGGGGACAAGAACGGACGCCTGATCGTGGAAGCGTGGTCCCGGCATGAGGTCCGCATCCAGATCACGCGCGTCGTTCGCGCCGAGGACGGGACCAAGGCCGAGGAGCTGATGAAAGGCCTCGAGGCCTCCGTGGAGGTTCGGAAGGACCGCATCGACATCCAGAGCCGCTTCCCCAAGCGCGTCGAATCGATCGGGCTCTGGGACATCCTGGGACGCAAGGTGGCGTCGCTCCAGATCAACTACTACGTCCAGGTGCCGAACGAAACGAGCCTCGATCTCGAGACCTCCAACGGCGAGGTGCGGGCGCGCGGGACGAGCGGACGGATCGAGGCGACGACGACCAACGGCGACATCCACGTGGAGGGGGTCCGGGGGAACGTGATCCTGGCCTCCACCAACGGCGATGTCCAGATCGCGGACGTCTCCGGCGAGGTCTCCGCGCATACGACGAACGGGAGCGTGGTCGCGGAGATCCGGAAGGTGCCCCCCCAGGGCAACGTCGAGCTTGAAACCACGAACGGAAACGTGGAGGCCTTCTTCGCCGGCGACCTCAAGGCCACCCTGGACGCCAACACGACCAACGGACGCGTCTCCATCGGTTTCCCGATCGTCCGGGAAGGCGGGGCGACATCGAAGGCGATTCGCGGCACCATCCAGGGAGGGGGTGCTAAGATATCCATAACCACCACCAACGGTAACGTGGAGGTGCGCAGGCTCGGCGAACGCCGGCCCTAGCATCCCCCAGGAGGAGTAGCGTGAGCACAGCGGTTCCCCCATCCACGATACGGCTCTCGGGTCCCATGACGCGGGGGGATTTCCTGCTCTTGCTCCACTGGTTCGCGGACACGAGGGCGGTGCCCGAGGTCGTCGGAATCCAGGGGCTCTCCCGGCTCACGCGCCTCTCGCTGATCCTGAGCGAGGAGCTGGGGCTCAAGGGGACCATCGAGCCATTCTTCGAATGCCACCGCACACCGTCGGGGGGTATCGCAAGCCCGGAGGTCTGGACCGAGCTTCTGGCGCTTCGCGATTACCAGGTGCTGAAGCCGCTTCCGGCCGATGATCCGCTTCCTTCCGAGGAGATCGAGGAGCGCCGGTATCTCCTGGAGCACCACATTCTGCCGCACGAGCGCGGGCATTACCCGCTGCCGACGTTCCTCGAGCGCGATGTGCTGACCAACAAGGGAACCTTCTTCGCCGCCAAGCGCGAGGATCAGACGATCCAGCGATCGATCGCCATCTTCAAGACGGTACCGGAGCTGAATCGCCTTCCGCTCTCCGAGCTCACCGCCCGCGCCGTTCCGCTCCTTGGGGCCCACGCGGCGCGCTAAGCCCAAGGCGCCGGTGCCGGCGCGGGGGATACCGTCCATGCTCGGATTCCTTCTTCGCATCGTGCTGTTCCTCGTGGCGGTGCGATTCGTGGGCGGCCTCGTGAGGATGCTCGCGGGCGGCGGTGAGCGGTCCCCCAGCGTGCCCAAGCCGCCCGCTCCGCCGAAGCCCATCGTCGACCGCTCGTCCGCGATCGACGTCCCGTTCACCGAGGAACACACGGAGCCCTGACATGGCCGCGGTCCGCTATCTCGTCGTCGATGTCGATCGTGCCGTGAGCTTCTACACGACGAAGCTCGATTTCACTCTCACGGAGCGCTGGGGGAAGGCGTTCGCGATGGTTGCGCGCGACGGCGTCACCCTCTGGCTCAGCGGGCCGGAAAGCTCGGCGGCCCGGCCGATGCCGGACGGGCGGAAGCCCGGGCCGGGAGGCTGGAATCGCGTGGTCGTGGAGGTGACGGAGCTGGAGTCGCGGGTCGCCGCGATGAAGCGCGACGGTGTGACCTTTCGAAACGAGATCGTGGCGGGCCCGGGTGGGAAGCAGGTCCTGGTCGAGGACGGCTGCGGCAACGTCGTGGAGCTTTTCGAGCCCTCCTGAACGCAGGATCCCATGCCCGAGCCCCTGGATCTCTTCCCGGAAGACGAAAAGCGCAAGCGCGCGCCTCGCGCGCCGCTGGCGGAGCGCATGCGTCCCCGCACGTTCGAGGAATTCGTCGGCCAGGAAGAGCTGCTGAAGCCCGGCAGCCTCCTCCGGAGCGCGGTCGAGCGCGGAGAGCTTCCGTCGGTCATCTTCTGGGGCCCCCCGGGTTCTGGGAAGACCACGCTCGCGCGGCTCGTCGCGCAGGCCAGCGGGAGCCGCTTCGTCGCTTTCAGCGCGGTGACTTCCGGGGTCAAGGAGGTGCGCGAGGTGATCGAGCGCGCCCGTCTGGAGCGGAAGGCGCGGGGCACGCCCACCCTGCTCTTCGTGGACGAGATCCACCGCTTCAACAAGGCGCAGCAGGACGCCTTCCTGCCTCACGTCGAGGATGGAACCGTCGTCCTGATGGGCGCCACGACCGAGAACCCCTCCTTCGAGGTGAACAACGCGCTCCTCTCGCGGATGCAGGTTGTCGTGCTGCCCATGCTGGGGGATGAGACGATCATCGAGATCTTGAGGCATGCGGTTTCGGATACGGAGCGAGGCCTGGGCGCGCGTCCGCCCGAGATCACGGAGGACACGCTGCAACTCATCGCGCGGCTCTCCAGCGGCGACGCGCGGATCGCGCTCAACATCCTCGAGGGCGCCGCGATGATCGCGGGCTCGGGAAAGGCGGTCACGGACACCGAGGTGCGCGAGGCGGCGCAGCGAAAGATGCTGCCGTACGATCGGGCCGGCGAGGAGCACTTCAACATCATCTCCGCGCTCCACAAGTGCCTTCGCGGAAGCGATCCGGACGCGGGGCTCTACTGGCTTGCGCGGATGCTCGAGGCGGGAGAGGACCCGCTCTACGT
The DNA here is from genome assembly GCA_043741515.1 of Candidatus Eiseniibacteriota bacterium. Classification (GTDB taxonomy): domain Bacteria; phylum Eisenbacteria; class RBG-16-71-46; order SZUA-252; family SZUA-252; genus WS-7. The sequence goes on from JAYUAE010000130.1 coordinate 5,409, forward strand.
CGCGCGGAGACTCATCCGATTCGCGTCGGAGGACGTGGGGCTGGCGGATCCCGATGCGCTCCGGCTCGCGGTCGCGGTCAAGGACACCGTTCACTTTCTCGGGATGCCGGAGGGAAATACCGCGCTGGCCCAGCTCGTGATCTACCTGGCGCTCGCGCCCAAGAGCAATTCGGTCTACGTGGCCTACGCGCGCGCCGCGAAGGATGCCCTCGAGAAGCCGCCGTACCCCGTGCCGCTCCACATCCGGAACGCGCCCACGCCGCTCATGAAGAAGCTCGGCTACGGGAAGGGCTACGAGTACGCGCATGCCCATGACGACGCGATCGTGGGCCAGCGTTTCCTTCCCGAGGAGATGCAGGATGCCCGCTACTGGGAGGGCGTGCCCCGCGGACAGGAGGCGGAGCTGGTGGAGCGCTTGAAGCGCCTGAACGAGGAGAAGGCGAAGCGTCGCAAGTGATCCTCGTCCGGCTGGATCGCGTGACCCACGGTTTCGGGGCGCGCACCCTCTTCGAGGACCTCTCCTTCCGCGCCGGAGACGACGCGCGCGTGGGGCTCGTCGGAAGAAACGGCACCGGCAAGACGACGCTGCTCCGCGTCCTGGCCGGCGTGGTCGAGCCGGAGAAAGGCAGCCGCTGGGTCGCCCCTCGGGTGCGCGTGGGAATGCTCGACCAGCAGATCGAGCCCGACGGAGAGGAGACCGCCTTCGAGTACGCGCGCGACGCCTTCCGCGATCTCCTCCTCCTGATGGAGCGCGAGGAGGCGGTGCGTGAGGAGTTGGAGCGGAGCGGCGACGCGCCCGAGGACGAGCTGACCGCCCTGGCCCACGAGCTGGGGCACCTGCACGACCACTTCGCGCGCATGGGCGGCCACTCGATCGAGAGCCGCGTCGAAGGAACGCTCGAAGGGCTCGGCGTGGGGCGCGCGCTCTGGACGCAGCCGCTGCGGACCCTGAGCGGCGGGGAGAAGGGGCGCGTCGCGATCGCGCGGCTCATCCTCTCCGCGCCGGACCTCCTCTTGCTCGACGAGCCCACCAACCACCTGGACATGGCCGCCACCGAGTGGCTCGAGGATTACCTCTCGCGCTCGAGCGAGCCCTTCCTGCTCGTCTCCCACGACCGCACGCTCCTCGACCGGGTCTGCACCTCGATCGCGGAGGTCGAGCACGGCGGCCTGGAGCAGCACACGGGGAACTACAGCGAGTTCGCGAGGAAAAAGCGCGCGCGCATGGAGCAGGAGCAGAAGCGCTACGAGCTGGATCTCAAGGAGCGCGAGCGGCAGGAAGATTTCATCCGGCGCAATATCGCGGGACAGAACACGAAGCAGGCCCAGAGCCGCAGGAAGAAGCTCCAGCGCGAAGGTCCCCTCGAGCGCCCGAAGGGGGAGACCGAATACGTCGCGAGCTTCGACCGGCTCCGGGCGTCGCGCTCCGGCTCGCACGTGATCGCGGCGCGCGGGCTCACGATGGGGTATGGAACGCGGGTTCTCTTCCATGGAGTCACGATCGACCTCATGCGCGGGGATCGCCTGGGGATCGTGGGAGGGAACGGCGCAGGGAAGACGACGCTCCTGCGCGTCCTGAACGGGGAGCTTGCGCCGCGCGAGGGAACGGTGGAGTGGGGAGCGGGGGTGAAGCAGGCGGGGCTGGATCAGGAAGGGTTGGACCTGTCGCCCCAGGTCAGGGTTCTCGACACGCTCTGGGACCTGCGGCCCACGACCGACGAGGTCGAGGTGCGGAATTTCCTCGGCGGCTTTCTCTTTCGCGGCGACGAGGTTCTTCGGAAGGTGGGCACCCTGAGCGGAGGGGAGCGCACGCGGCTCGGGCTCGCGCGGCTCATCTGGTCCGGGCCCAACCTGATCTTCCTCGACGAGCCCACCAACCACCTGGACATCGCTTCGCGCGAGGCGCTGGAGGGGGCGCTCAAGGCGTACGACGGCACGCTGGTCGTCGTCTCGCACGATCGGTACTTCCTGGACGCGGTCGCCACGCAGATCCTATGGGTCGATGCCGGCGAGGCGCGCTCGTATCGAGGCACGTTCTCGGAGGCCCGCGAGCGGCGCTCCAGGCAGGCGTCGCCCGCACCTGCCGCCGCGCCCGCGACCAAGGAGGCTCGCGCGCGGGAGCGCGGCGAGCGCGACCGGGCCGAGCGGGATCAGCGGAGGCGCTCCAAGGCGCGCAAGACGCTCGAGGCCGAGATCGCGGCGCTCGAGAAGCACCTCGCCGAGCTGACCGCGGCGATGGAGGACGACTCGGCGAAAGCGGACCACTCCGCGGTTCGCCAGGCCAGCGAGGAGTATGGCCGCATGCGCGCGAAGCTGGACGAGGTGCTGGCGCGCTGGGTAGAGTCCGCCGAATGAACCCGCCCCCCGAGCGCTGGCTCAACCGCAACGTCTGGGCGCTCACGGTCACGAGCTTCCTCTCCGACCTCGGGCACGAGACCGCGACCGCGGCGCTCCCTTCCTTCCTGGCAGCGATGGGAGCGCCACCGATCACACTGGGCGCGATCGAGGGCATCGCCGATGCCGCGTCCAGCTCCGTGAAGCTCGTCACGGGGTACATCTCCGATCGCGTGGGCCGCCGGAAGCCCTTCGTCGTTGCCGGCTACCTCATCACGGGGCTCAGCACCGGGACCTACGCGCTCGCAACGGGTTCGGCTATGCGGCCCTCATGATGGCCGCGGGCTCTTTGCTGGTAGCGCGCGCGCGCGCCTGAGCATGACACTCCCCCTCGAGCGCCACTGGAAAAACGTCGGCTGGGCCCTCTGCGTGGAGGCGTTCTGGGGAATTTCCCTGGCGCTCATCTCGGTGGTCGCCATCGTGCCGGTCTTCCTTTCGCACCTCGGCGCATCGAACGCGGTCCTGGGCTTGTTGCCGGCGATCTGGACGATCATGGTGTTTCTCCCCGGCGCCTTCGGCTCCCATTTCACCAGCCATCTTCCGCTCCGGAAGCAGGCGGTCTTCCTCTTCCACGCGCTTTCCGGGATCCCCTGGGTGCTCATGGCGGTGTGGTTCGGGCTGAGCGGGCACCACAAGTCCGCGCTCGACATCGGCGTGTTCCTGCTCCTCTGGGGCGGCTCATGGGGCTTCATGGGCGTGTTCATGCCCGTCTGGATCAACTTCATCGGCAAGGTCACGCGGCCTGAGCTTCGCGCGACCTCCTTCGGCGTCATCTTTTTCTTTCAGACCCTGATGGGTGTCATCGGGGGCTGGGTCGCGAACCGCGTCCTCGCCGGCTCGCTCCCGTTCCCACAGAACTATGCGCTCGGGTTTCTCATCGCCGGAGTATGCATGAGCGTGGGCTCGTTCTTCTTCCTCCCGGTGCTCGAGGACCCAGGCTCCACGGCGCCGCAGGGCCAGGCCGTGAGAACGGTGATCGCCCACATGCGCGAGGTGCTGCGGGACCGAGGGGGTGTTCGGGTCTACCTGGCGTATGTGGTGCTCACGGTCGGAGGCTGGCTCCTCATCTCCTACTATCCGGTATTCGCGGAGAAACGCTTCGGATTGAGGCCGCGCGATTCCGCCGTGTTCACGGCGGTATGCATGGCGGGGCAGATGATCGGAAGCCTCGCGACCGGGGTCGTCGGAGACCGCTTCGGCTACGCGAAGGTGCTGACCGTGTCGGTCGTGGCGCTCACCGCCGGGCTGGTGATCGCGATCTGGGGAGCGCATCCCTCGCTCTACTACGTCACGGCATTTCTCACCGGCATTTTCCTCGTGACCGACCGTCTCGCTGCATTTAACCTCTCGATGGCGTATTGTCCGCACGAGGACAACACGGCATGGCTCGGCGCCATCCCCGCGATCACGGCGCCCATATGCGCCATCGTGGCCGGATCGGCGGGGACGTTCATCGATCGTTTCGGTTTCCCGAACGTGTCCAAGGTGGGGCTCCTGCTCGCAATGGGGGCCGCATATCTCGCATTCTTCCGATTGAAGGAACCGGCGTACTCACTCGCAGGAAGGAGGAACGCAACGTGACGCTCGCGGTCCGATTCCCCGGAATGGCTCGTGGCCTTCATCTCGCGCTCGCGATGGTATTCGTGGCGGCGCTCCTCGCGCCCTCGCGCGCGGGAGCGCTCCCGCTCTACGCCTCGCGTGAGGGCAAGACCTGCATCGCCTGCCACTACGATCCGAACGGCGGCGGAATGCGGAACGATTTCGGATTCCTCTACGAGAAAAACCGCCACGGGCTCGACACGGAGGCAAAATGGGCGAAGGTGACCGTGGATCCGCGCCTCAACGACTGGGTCGCGATCGGCGTGGACACGAGGCTCCTCTACGTCGCCTCGCACACGAAGGGCGGCCCGGTGCTGGGCGTGTCGTCCTTCCTCCCGATGCAGGGGCAGCTCAATATTGCGGTCACGCCCCACGATTACCTGACCGTGGTGATGAGCCGCGGAATCAAGGTCGACGCGAACGCCTATCAGGCGCGCGAGATCTACGGTCTGATCCACGACCTGCCGCACAACCTCTATGCCAAGCTGGGCCGGTTCCGGCTGCCGTTCGGCCTGAGGCAGGACGATCACACGTCCTACGTGCGCGCCGACTTCCTGCCGTACAACTCGCAGGCCGATGAGG
>JAYUAE010000131.1:0-21810 GCA_043741515.1 Candidatus Eiseniibacteriota bacterium
CCGGCGATGGGCGTGAGCCCCCACTCCTCGCAGATCTGCCGGTAGAACACGAACCCGTACAGCGCGTTCGTGTCGGTGAGCGCGAAGCGGTCCATTCCGCGTTCGCGCGCAGCCTCTGCCAGCGCCTCCAGCCGCTCCGTCCCTCGCATGAGCGAGTAGTGGCTATGGACGTGGAGATGGACGAACGGCGAGGCCATGGAGGATCCATGCGGCCGGGACGAGAGCATCGGCGCCGAAACGCGCCCGCGCGCGGTCTATGGTGGATTCGAGCGAGGTGGCGTGGATGGCGCGGCCCTCGGGCGTCCCGCCGCGCGCGCCCGCCTCCCCGTCCCAGAGCGTGAGCTGCCTTCCCTCCGCCGCGATCCCCCAGGCGGAGAGCCTGAGCCGCCGCACGCGCACGCGGCGCTTCACCGCGCGCGCGAGAAGCCCGGCCACCACGGACGCGATCGCGGCGCTTCCCCGGAGCGGCTCCGCGAGGGTCCGCCTGGACGAGCCCTGCACCCCATCCGCGTACTCCACATCCAGCGCCATGCCGCGCGCTCCCTCTCCTCGCGCGCGCAGCCCCGCCGAGAGCTCGGCCGCGAGGCGCGCCGCATGCGCCGAGATCACGCGCGAGTCGTTGGTCTCGCGACCAAGCGTCTCCTCGGCGATCACGCGGGGCCGGAGCGCGGGCGCACGCACGGGGGTGGGATCAACCCCCCGGGCCTGGCTCCAGAGCAGCGCCCCCTCGCGGCCGAAGGCGCGCGCCAGATGCGCGAGCGAGAGCGCCTGGACCTCGTGGACGCAGCGCACGTTCAAGATATCGAGCCTCGCCCTGGTCTCCGCGCGCCGCGCCGCGGGGAGCATGTGCACGGGGAGCGGCGCCAGGAAGCTGGCCTCGCTTCCCGGGGAGACGTCGAGGAGATCGCCGTCCGGCGCCACGACCAGCGCCGCGACCCGGCTCACGAGCTTGTTCCCCGCGACACCGAGGGTGGGGTGCAGCCGGAATGACGCCTCGACGTCGCGCCCGGCCCGCACCGCGCGATCCCTCGCTTCAGGGTGGCCGCGCGCCACGCCGGTCAGGTCGAGGAAGAACCGGCCGCTCCCCGATGCCAGGCCTGTCGAGCCGCCCGGCTCCACCACCGGCGCAAAGGGAGCGAGCCGCTCGAGGATCGAGTCCCCGATGCCCCTGTAGAAATCGCGGTCGAGCGGGAGCGCGACGAGGTCTCCGCACAGGCGCCGCGCATGGACCAGCGGCATCCCGGGCGTGACGCCCGCATTGCGCGCCTCCCGCGAGCTCAGGATCACGCGCGGGCGCTGCGATCCCGCCGCGACCAGCGCAAGCGGCCGCTGCGCGAGCTTCGGACAGCGCAACCGCTCGGCCTGGATCGGAAAGGAGTCGATGGCGAGGTGAAGGATGGTGCGTTCCATGGCGTCGCTCGCGGGCGTTCAGGAGTAGCGGCGCAGCAGCCCGACCAGGACTCCGCGGATCTCGACGCGCGACGCGGCCCACCGCATGGGCGGGAGCGCCGCGTTCGCGGGACGAAGCTCGACCTGCGCGCCGCGCCGGAAGAGGCGCTTCAGCGTCGCTTCTCCGTCCACGATTGCGACCACGGTCTGGCCGTTCTCGGCCTGAGCTGCGCGCCGCACCAGGACGAGATCTCCGTCCCGGATACCGTCCTCGATCATCGAATCGCCGCGCACCCGGAGCGCGTAGCGCTCTCCGGGACCCATCAGCGACTCCGGAACCTCGACCGGCTCGGCATTCTCGATGGCCTCGATCGGGCGCCCGGCGGCAATGAGCCCCAGGAGCGGGACGGTCGTGCGCCGCGACCGGTTCACGAGCGGCGTGAGGCTGCGCTTCGCGTTGAAGGGAGCTTCGGCCAGAGCGCCGCGGCGGCGAAGCTGCACCACGAGCTTCGCGACCGCGTTGAGCGAGCGGAGCCCCAGATGCCGGCGGATCTCCTCGTAGGAGGGGGCATACTCGTGCCGCTCCACGAAGCCTGCGATGAATTCATAAGCCGCGTGCTGGCGCGGCGTGAGCATCTGCATGACCCCAGCATGGGTGAACAAAAGGTGAAAGTCAAGCGTGTAGGCGCGCGCCATCGCGTGCGCTACGATGCGCGCCGATGGAGACGACCTCGTTCAGCCACTATCGGAGTTTCCGTTCGCCGGCATCCGCCATCTGGCAATGCCTCACGGTGCCCGACCGGATGGCGGGCTGGCTCGGCGAGGCGGACTTCGACCTGAGCCGCGATGGCCCGCTCAGCCTCACAACCTGGAACGGCGACGTGTTCCGAGGAAGGATCCTCGCGACCGTTCCCACGGCGAGGCTCGAGTTCGCGTGGCGGCCGTTCGATTTGGAGGCGGAGAGCCACGTGACCTGGCGCGTCGAGGGGGACGGCCCCGGGTCGAGGCTCACGGTCCAGCACGACGGGCTCCGGAGCCGCGAGGAGCGGGACCATGCGCGGCTCCTCTGGCGCGACTCGCTCGACGCGCTCGCGCGCTTTGCGGACGGCGGGGCCCCCTCGATGGAATGGGGCGGAACGCATCCGGTCACGATGCGCGCGCTGATGCCACGGACGGCGGCAGACCTGTGGCCCTCGCTGTCCACCGCGCCGGGGCTGGCCAGGTGGATCGCGAACGTGGAGCAGTTCGAGGGGCAGCCCGGCGGCGCGTTCCGCTTCCGGTCGCGCTACCGCGGCCAGGACGTCATCGAGCATGGCGTCGTGCGGGAGATCGTGCCGGAGTCGAGGATCAAGCTCACGTGGGAGCTGGCCGGCGAGGCCTGGGCCGCGCCCACGGAGCTTCTCTTCGCGCTGGAGCCGGAAGCGAACGGCACTTCGCTCCTCATCTCGCACTCGGGGTTCGAGCGAATCAATGTGGCGGGGGCCGTCGCGGCCCGCCGCGACTACGCGAGCGCCTGGGCGGGAGTTCTCTCCGATCTGAAGCGGCTGGTAGCTCCGGTCGCCGCGCGCTAGCGGCGCCCGGCGGGCGCGCCCGGCCGCCCTACACGCGCAATACGATCTTCCCGACGTTCCGCCTCTGCTCGAGCAGGCTGTGCGCGTCCCCCGCCTGGGCGAGCGGCATGACCCGCCCCGGCTCGGGATGGATCTCGCCCGACGCCGTCAGCCGGAGCAGCTCTTCCAGGATGGTCCGCGCGAGCGCCGGATCGCGCATCAGGGGAGCGAGGTTCAGCCCGTAGAACCCATGGCTCAAGCGGAGCAGGCGGAGCGGATCGAGCCGCGGCGTCGCGAGCCAGAGTCCGAGCGCGCCGAGGATTCCCCCTCTCGACAGCCGCGCGACGCCGCAGCTCACCAGGCGGCCGCCCGGCCGCAGGGCGCGGAGCCCCTCCGCGATCGAGCGGCCTCCGACCGAATCGATCACGATGTCGAAGCCGCCCTGCCTGCTGTAGATCTGCTTCGCCACGCGGTCCACGTGGGCTTTCCGGGAGTCCACGACGTACCTCACGCCCTCCGCCTGGAGCCGCTCGCGCTTGAAGTGGGAGCTTGCGGCCCCGACGACCTCGAGCCCGGCGCGCCGCGCCAGGTCGATCACCGCGAGTCCGACCCCGCCCGCGGCCGCATGAAGGAAGACGCGCATGCCCGGCTCCACGGGTCCCGTGCGGTAGAGCGCCGCGTACGCCGTGCCGTAGTTGAGCGGGAGCACCACGGCGGACTGCGAGCCGAGCGAGTCGGGGATGGCGATCACGTTCGCGGCGGGCGCCGAGACGCGCTCCGCGTATCCCCCCGAGGAGTGGAACGCGAGCACACGCTGGCCGACCCGGAAGCCGGCCACCCCTTCCCCCAGGGCCAGGACCTCACCGCTCGATTCGAACCCCGGGATGAAGGGGCGCTTGGGCGCGTCGGGATAGAGCCCCTGCCGTGCGAGCACGTCGGCGAAGTTCACGCCGGCGGCTCTGTTCTGGAGGAGCACCTCGCCCGGCCGGGCCACGGGATCCGGCATGTCCTCGACGAGGAGGTTCTTCGGCGGCCCGGAGCGGCGAAGCAGGACGGCGCGCATGCTCAAGCCACCCCCGCCCGCAGACGCGCCGCGAGCGCTGTGACGCGCTCGCGAATCTCGTCGCGGATGCGCCGCACCTCCTGGAGCGATTTCCTCGAGGGATCCGCGAGGGCCCAGTCCTCGACCTTCCGGCCGGGGTACTCGCAAACGGCGGGATCGTCGCAGCCCATCGAGATCACGTGGTCGGCGCGGTCGAGCATGGCGCGATCCACGCGGCGCGGCTTCCGCCCCGCGAGATCGAACCCGACTTCCTCCATGACTTCTACGACGGCCGGATGAACGGCCGCGGCGGGCTCCGAGCCCGCGGAGATCACCTGGTGCTCGGGCGCAAGACGCTCGAAGAAGGCCTGCGCCATCTGGCTCCGTCCCGCGTTCTGGCGGCAGAGGAAGAGAATCGTCATGCGACGACTATACGCGACCGGCCACGGGGCCGCCAGCGCGCGCGCCATCACGGGCCCGCCAGCGCACGCGCGCTGTCGAACACGCCGCGCCACATGGCGGCCGTGAGCCTGCCGGTGCTGGTGTTCTGCTGGCTCGGGTGATAGGAGGAGAGGAGGAATCCGCCTTCCGGTAGCGCCGTCGAGGCCCCGTGCGCGAACGCGGGACGCGGCTCGAGGTCCGGCAGGCCCAGCTCCCGCCGCGCTTTCGAGAATGCGTCGAAGGCGATCCGGCCGAGCAGGAGCCGGACCCGCACGTTGCGGAGCGCCGACATCTCGCGGGCGAGATACTCGCGGCAGTGATCCAACTCCCCGGGCGTGGGCTTGTTGTCTGGCGGAGCGCACCGGGCGGCGGCCGAGATATAGGCGCCGCGCAGCGTGAGCCCGTCCTCGCGGTGGACCGAGCGCGGCCCGCTCGCCAGCCCCTGATGGTGAAGCTCCCCGTAGAGCCAGTCCCCCGAGCGGTCTCCCGTGAACATCCGGCCCGTGCGGTTCGAGCCGTGCGCCCCGGGCGCGAGCCCGACGATCAGGAGCCAGGCGGAGGGATCGCCGAAACCGGGAACCGGACGGCTCCAGTACGCCTCGCCCGCGTACGCCTTCCGTTTCACTCGGGCGACCTCGGCGCCGTAGGCGCGGAGCCGCGGGCAGCGCTCGCAGGCGATCACGTCTCGCGAGACCGCCGCGAGATCCGCGATCACACCGGCTTCCGTGGCGCGTATACTGGGCAGCCGTTTCCCGGCCCTCATTCCCGCACTCCCGGAGGCTTTGTGTCGAAGCACCGCATTCTGCCGGCCATGCTCATCGCGCTCCTCTTCATCGCTGCGCCCGCGAAGCGCGCGCATGCCGAGATCACGGTCGGAACGCCCGCGCCCGACTTCGCCGGCAACAAGGTTTGGATCAACAGCGCTCCCCTTTCCCTCGAGAAGGGGCTCAAGGGCAAGGTGGTGCTCGTGGATTTCTGGGAGTACACCTGCATCAACTGCATCCGCACCCTTCCCGCGCTCAAGCGCATCTATTCGCGATACAAGCCCTACGGCTTCGAGATCATAGGCGTTCACGCGCCGGAATTCGATTTCGCCCACGAGCCCGAGAACGTCGCCATCGGGACCAAGCGGCAACGCATCCCATGGCCCGTCGTGGTGGACAGCGACTTCTCGATCTGGCGCGCCTACGACAGCAATTCGTGGCCCAACAAGTTCCTGATCGACGCGCGAGGGACCATCGTACGACAGCACGGGGGCGAGGGCTCCTATGCGGAGCTGGAGCGGCAGGTCCGTGAAGAAATCTTGAAAGCGAATCCCCGGGTCAAGTTTCCCGCCACCTGGACCATCCCCCCGGACAAGGACGACTTCAACCCCAGCAGGTGCGGCGCGACGTCGGAGGAAACCTACATCGGCACGGCGCGAGGATCGCTCTGGGGAGGCGCGATCGCGAATGCCGAGGGCTTCCAGGCCGGCAAGACGGTGCTCTACTCCAGCATGGCGCGCCAGGTGCCGCGCGGCTTTTCCGCGCACGGCCTCTGGAAGAACAATCCCGACGACTTCGAGCACGCGAGGAGCACCCCGCAGGCCAAGGACTACGTCGGCATCCGGTATCGCGCCGGTGAAGTGTACGCGGTGATGAATGTGAGGCGCGGCGCCACGGCCCGAGTCTACGTTACCCGCGACGGGAAGCCGGTCCCTGCCCGGAAGCGTGGCGTGGACGTGGTTGCCGATCCGCGGGGCAGGACCTACATGGACGTCCGCGAGGGACGGATGTACTACGCGATCCAGAATGAGGACATGGGGCCGCACGAGCTGCGCCTCAGCCCCACCGATACCGGCATCGCCATCAACTCGTTCACGTTCGGGAACCACTGCCTGACGAAGTTCGACAAGCTCTAGAACGCGACGTACCCTTGAATCACGGGCGCATCCGAGCGAGAATGAGGACACCGGTCGAGGAGCCGGCCACCCACACATGTCATTTCTCATTCCGCTCTTAACAACCTTGTTGCCAGTGCTTTACGCGCTTGCCGTGGCGGCCTATGCGCGCGCCTACACGCGCGAGGGGAGCGCTGGGGACCGCCTGGGGCCCATGGCCCTCCGCGTGGCCGTCCTGGTGCACATCGTCTACCTCACCGTGCGAGGGCTCCTCGAGGGGCACCTTCCACTGGCCTCGGTCTACGACTTCCTCTCCGCCACGGGACTCTCCATGGCAGTGGTCTATCTCTACGTTGAGTCGCGCGAGAGGATCCGCACCACCGGGGTTTTTGTGGTTCCGTTCATCTTCCTGATCCAGATCGTCTCCTCGGCCTACGGTGGCCGGGCGGCGCCCGACCCGGTTCCGCTCAAGCCGGTCTGGTTCGAGCTCCACACGCTCACCGCGGTCCTGGGCTACAGCGCGTTCTCGGTCTCGGCGATCTACGGCGTGCTCTTCCTCCTGCTCTACCGGGAGATCAAGGCGAACCGGTTCTCCTTCTTCTTCCGGCGCATGCCGCCGCTCGAGGCGCTGGGCCAGATGAACATCCGCGCGGCGGGGGGCGGACTGGCGCTGCTCACGCTCGCCATCGCGCTCGGCGTGGGCTGGATCAAGGGATCGGGCACGGGGACGCTGACCGATCCCAAGATCTGGCTGACGCTCTTCGTTTGGTGCATCTTCGCTTTCTCGCTTCTGGCGTATTACCGGTTCGGCTGGCGGGGCCCGCGCGCCATCTACATGTCGCTCATTGGATTCACGACGCTTCTCCTTTCCCGGGTCGCGGTGGATCTCTTCTTTCACTCCTTCCACTCGTTTCGCTAGGCATGTCCTCGAAAGCCGCCCTTGCGTCGCTCGACTTCCTCTGCGTCGGTCTGAACCATGAGACCTCGCCGCTCGAGATCCGCGACGCGCTCGTGATGAACGAGGCGGAGGTGGAGCGCGCGATCCACGTCCTGCGCGAGCGCGCGGGCGCCGAGGAGGCGATGATCCTCTCGACCTGCAACCGCACGGAGGTCTACGCGCGCGGCGCTTCGGTCGAGGACCTTCCGCTCTTCGTGAACGACCTGCTGCGCGAGATCAAGGGGATGGACCTGGGAGCGCACGGGCATCGCCTTTACGCGTACCGGGAGCCCGATTCGGTTCGTCATCTCTTCGGGGTCGCGTCCGGACTCAACTCCCAGGTCCTGGGCGAGCCCCAGATCGTGGGGCAGGTGAAGGACGCCATCACGCTCGCCGCGCGGTCGGGCGGCTCCGGACCGGTGACCGAACGCCTGCTCGACGCGGCGCTCCGCTGCGCCAAGCGCGCGCGGACCGAGACCGGAATCGGGCGCGGTCCCGTCTCCTCGGTCTACGCCGCGGTCAGCCTCGCCTCGAAGGTGCTCGGGCACCTGGCCGGCAAGCGCCTGCTCCTCGTCGGTTCGGGCGAGATGGCGGGGCTTGCCGCATGCCACTTCATGGACGCCGGAGTTCTCAACGTCACGATCGCCGCGCGGAACCAGACGCGGGCTCTTGCGCTCGCCTCCCGGGCGGGCGCCCGGGTCGTGAGCATGGAAGCAATCCCCGTCGTGCTTCCGGGCGCCGACATCTTGGTGTGCGCGACCTCGGCGCCCGGGTTCGTCGTGCTGGAGCCCGCCGTGCGGGCCGCGATGCGAATCCGGAAGAACCGGACCCTGCTCCTCGTGGACCTCGCGGTGCCGCGCGACATCGATCCGGCGGCGGCCAGGCTCCCCAATGTGTTCCTCCATGATCTGGACGCCCTTGCTGCGATCGTCGCCCAGAGCCTGGAGCAGCGCAGGGCCGAGATCCCCAAGGTCGAAGCGATCATCGAGCAGGAGGTGCTCCGCTTCATGCGCTGGCATCGTTCGCTGGAGCTGAAGCCCACGGTGACCGCGTTCCGGTCCCAGTTCGAGCGGATCGCGCAGGAGGAGCTGGACCGGCACCGAGGCCGCTTCCGCCCCGAGGATCAGCCCGCGCTCGAGGCGCTCACACGCTCGATCGTGCGGAAGCTTCTGCACCGCCCCACCACGGCGCTCAACCGGGCCGGCGAGGACAGCGGCGAGGGAATCCGGCGCATCGATGCGGTGCGCGAGCTCTTCGGAATCGAGCGCGAGGAGGAGCCCGATGAGGATCGGGACCCGCGGTAGCGCGCTTGCGCTCGCCCAGAGCGAGCACGTGCGCGCCTCGCTGCCGGGCGGCCCGGGCCATCATCAGCTCGTGGTCATCAAGACCTCCGGCGATCTGAACCCCAGCGCCTCGCTCACACGGATCGGCGGGAAGGGGGTCTTCACGAAGGAGATCGAGGAAGCGTTGCTGCGCGAGGAGATCGACATCGCGGTGCATTCCCTCAAGGACCTCCCGACGGACGAGCGTCCTGGCCTCAAGCTCGGGGCTCTTCTGGCCCGCGAGGATGCGAGAGACGCGCTCGTGAGCCGCGAAGGGCTCCCCTTCGAGCGCCTCAGGTCGGGCGCCACGATCGGCACCTCCTCGCTCCGGCGCCGCTCGCAGGTGCTCGCGCGGCGTCCCGACCTGCGGGTGGCGGAAATGCGCGGGAACGTGCCCACCCGCCTCGCCATGCTCGAGGATGGCCACCTGGACGCGATCATCATCGCCGCCGCGGGCCTCAACCGGCTGAAACTCTCGAGTCGCGCCACGCAGCTCCTGGACGAAGCCTTCATGCTGCCCGCGCCGGGCCAGGGTGTGCTGGCGATTCAGATCCGCTCGGGCGATCGCGCGACGGCCGCCGCGGTCGGCGCGCTCAACGACGCGATCGCGGCGGCGGAAGCCACGGCCGAGCGCGCCCTGCTCGAAGGGCTGGGGGGAGGCTGCCTCGTCCCGGTCGGCGCGCGCGCGCGCGCGAAGGACGCCACGCTCGAGCTCTGCGTGTACGTCGGGCACCCCGAAGGCCGCCCCTCGCTGCGATCCAGCGCCGTGGGCCCGATCGGAGCGCCCGCCGATCTTGGACGCGCTCTCGCCGTCGAGATGCTGGGGCAGGGGGCGCGCCCGATCCTGGACGAGGTTCGGAGCGCGGAGCAATTTCCATGAACCCGCTTTTCTTTCTCACGCGGCTGGAACCCACCGATGACGCGCTGGCAGCCAAGGCGTCGGCGCTGGGGTTCACGGTGCTGCGCGTTACGCTCTTCGCCACCGAGCCGGGCAGGGACACGCCGGGGTTTTCGAGGAGGCTCTCCAACCTGGCGAAGGGAACGGCGATCGCCTGGACCAGCAGGCGCGCGGCCGAGGTGCTCGTCCGGATCAACCCGGGAGCGCTTCGCTGTCTGTCGGCAATGCCGCTCTACGCCGTGGGCGAGGAGAGCGCGATGCCGGCGCGCCGTGTGGGCCTCGATCCGCGGACCCCGGCCGAGAGCGCAGGCGCCGCCGGTCTCGCGCAGTTCATCCTGTCCCGGGCTTCGGAAGACGGCGTCCGGACCGTGATCGTGCTCCGCGGCGACCGCTCGCTGGCCGATCTGCCGGAGGGGCTCCAGGCCGGAGGAATCGGCGTGCTCCCGGTCGAGGTGTACCGCACGAGGTTTCTCAACGCCGATGTGGACGGGCTCACAGCCTGGCTCGACAAGGGTGGCCCCGTCGCCGCGGCGTTCTTCAGCCCCTCCGGAGTGACCGCCCTCGAGCGGCTGCTCACCGATCCGGCGCGAGTACTCCTCCACGAGCGCGCGGCCGCGATCGCGCGCGGACACACGACCGCCGGGGCGCTCGACGCGCGCGGATACCGCCATGTGTTCCGTCCCAGGGGTGGAGCGAACGACTTCGAGGCGGCGGCCCATGACGCGCTCGTGGCCACGAGCCAGGGGGTTCCATGAGTTTTCCAGCGACACGCATGCGACGGCTCCGGGCCAAGGAGGCGCTCCGCGCCCTGGTCCGCGAAACCTCGCTCACCCCGGGATGCATGGTATCCCCGATCTTCGTCTGCCACGGCGAGAAGGTGCGAAGGCCGATCGCCTCGATGCCCGGGCACGCGCAGATCTCGGTGGACCTCGCGGTGGAGCAGGCCAGGAAGCTCGCGTCGCTCGGAATCGGCGGCCTGATCCTCTTCGGGATCCCGGCGAAGAAAGACCCCGAGGGACGCGAGGCCTACGATCCCGACGGAATCGTTCCTCGAGCGTTCCGGGCGATCAAGGCGGCGGAGCCCGAGCTCCTCCTGTGGGCCGACGTCTGCCTCTGCGAATACACCGACCACGGGCACTGCGGAATCGTCCGCGAGGGCGTGGTGGACAACGATGGGACGCTGCCGCTCCTCGCGCGCGCGGCGGTCGTGTACGCCGAGGCCGGGGCCGATGTCATCGCCCCGAGCGACATGATGGACGGACGCGTCGGCGCGATCCGGAAGGCCCTGGATCAGGCCGGGCGCCAGGACGTGCCGATCGTCGCCTATTCCGCCAAGTACGCGAGCGGCTTCTACGGGCCGTTCCGGGAGGCCGCGGAGTCGGCGCCGAAGTTCGGCGACCGGCGCGCCTACCAGATGGATCCCGCCAACTCGGACGAGGCGCTCCGCGAAGTCGCGCTGGACCTCGAGGAGGGAGCGGACGCGGTGATGGTCAAGCCGGCGCTCCCCTATCTGGACGTGATCCGGCGCGTGAAGGACCGCTTCCAGGTTCCGGTGGTCGCCTACAACGTCTCGGGTGAATTCGCGATGATCAAGGCGGCCGCCCAGCTGGGGTGGCTGGACGGCGAGCGTGTCGCGCTGGAGTCCTTGACCTCGATCCGCCGGGCCGGCGCCGACGTCATCATCACCTATTTCGCGGAAGAGATCGCGCCGCTTCTGGGTACGAAAAGAGCATGAGCGAGACCCGCGCGCTTCAGGCGACGAAGAAGAGCGAGGCCCTCCATAAAACGGCGCTCGGCCTCTTTCCGGGCGGGGTGAATTCGCCGGTGCGCGCGTTCCGGGCGGTGGGCGGAAATCCCAGAGTCATCGTGTCGGCCCGCGGGGCGACCCTCACCGACGCGGACTTGAACGAGCTCCTGGACTACGTGCTCGGGTGGGGACCGATGCTCCTGGGCCATGGCCGGCCCGAGGTGGTGGCCGCGGTGGAGCGGCAGCTTCGCGCCGGCGTCCTCTTCGGAATGACGAGCCCGCTCGAGATCGAGCTGGCCGAGCGGGTGCGCCGCTTCTACCCCGCCGCCGAGCGCCTGCGCTTCGTCTCCTCGGGCACCGAGGCGACGATGGCCGCGATCCGCGTCGCCCGGGCCGCGACCAAGCGGGACGCGATTTTAAAGTTCGACGGCTGCTACCACGGCCACGCCGACTCGTTCCTCATCAAAGGCGGCTCCGGCCTCCAGACTCTCGGCATCCCCGACTCGGCCGGCGTCCCCGCGTCCATCGCGGCGGAGACGCGCGTGGCCACGTTCAACGATCTCGGCTCGGTCGAGGCGGCGTTCGCGCGCGACCCCGGCGCGATCGCGGCGGTCATCCTCGAGCCCGCGATCGGCAACATGGGAGCCATCCCTCCCGATCCCGCGTTCCTTCCCGGATTGCGCGCCCTCTGCGACCGGCACGGCGCCCTGCTCGTTTTCGACGAGGTGATGACGGGGTTCCGCGTCGCGCGCGGGGGCGCCGCGGAGCGCTACGGCATCCGGCCCGATCTCGTGACTCTGGGCAAGGTGATCGGGGGCGGGCTCCCGGTGGCGGCGTTCGGCGGACGGAGCGACCTCATGGGGCTCGTGGCGCCCGAAGGGCCGGTCTACCAGGCCGGGACCTACGCCGGGCACCCGCTCGCGATGGCGGCGGGCGTGGCGACGCTCGCCGTGCTCGAGGAGGACCCGGCGCTCTTCCGCCGCGCCGAGGCGCGAACCGCGCTCCTGGCCGCGGGGCTGCGCGAGGTCCTGACTCGCCGCGGCGTGCGCGGGGTGGTGAACACGATCGGATCCATGTGGACGCTCTACTTCGGCGTGGACCGGGTCGCGTCCGCCGAAGAGGCGCGCCGCGCGGATACCGCGCTCTACGCGCGATTCTTCCAGGGCATGCTGGAGCGCGGCGTGTTCCTGCCGCCCTCCGCGTTCGAGAGCGCGTTCCTCTCCGATGCGCACGGCGAGGCGGAGATCGACCGCACGCTGGAGGCCGCGGACGAAGCGCTGGGGGGCGCGTCATGAGCCAGGGTCCGTCGCTCGCCCCAGCCTATGCCTTCCTCCGCGCCTGCCGGAACGAGCCGACCACCGAGACGCCGGTCTGGATCATGCGCCAGGCCGGGCGCTATCTGCCCGAATACCGGGCCGTGCGCGAGAAACATTCCTTCCTCGAGGTTTGCCGCACTCCGGAGCTCTGTGCCGAGGTGACCGCCCAGCCCATCGAGCGTTTCGGATTCGACGCGGCGATCCTCTTCTCCGACATCCTGATTCCGCTCATTGCGATGGGTGTCCCGATCGAGTTCGATCCCGGGCCCAAGTTGGGCAGGCGCATCACGCACCGGCGCGAGATCGTTTCCCTGGAATGGCGTGGCGCCGCCTCGCTGCCGCATGTCCACCCCGTGATCAAGGCCGCGAAGGAGCGGCTCCACGGGCGCGTTCCGCTCATCGGCTTTGCGGGCGCGCCGTTCACGATGGCCTCCTATCTCGTGGATGGCGGCGTCTCGAAGGACGTCGCGCACACGAGGAGCTTTCTCGCCCGCGACGAGGCCGGGTTCGCGGAGCTCCTGGACGTGCTCGCGATCGCGACCATCGATTACTTGAAAGAACAGATCGCGGCCGGAGTGGACGCCGTGATGCTCTTCGACACCCAGGCGGGCTGGCTTCCGCCGGGCGACTTCGGCCGAGTGGCGGCAGCGGCGGCCGATCGCGTTCTCCGCGCCATTCCGAAATCAACGCCCTCGATCTATTTCGCCCTCGCCTCCTCCAACGGCCAGCTCGACGCGATGCGCGCCATTCACGCCGACGTGATCGGCCTGGACTACCGTGTCTCCCTGAGCCAGGCCCGCGCGATCCTCGGCAGCGCCCGGTGCGTGCAGGGGAACCTCGACCCGGCTGCCCTCCTGGGACCTCCGGAGCAGGTGGTTGCGCGTGCGGAGACCGTTCTGCGCGAGAACGGCGGCCGTCCGGGGTTCATCTTCAACCTGGGTCACGGCATCCATCCGGACACGCCGCTGGAGAACGTGGCGCTCCTGGTGGATACGATCCGGCGCCACCGCAATCCCACGCGGAGGGTCCTGTGAGCACCGCCGATCTCCTGGCGAAATACGATCGTCCGGGCCCGCGCTATACCTCGTACCCGACCGCGGTCGAGTTCCACGAGGGATTCACACCGGAGCGCTATCTCGAGAAGCTCGACCAGGCGGCGCCCCGGAAGGACGAGCCCCTCTCCGTCTACGTGCACCTCCCCTTCTGCCGGGAGCGCTGCAGCTTTTGCGGATGCAACGTGATCATCACGCAGAAGCCGGGAGTCGCGGCGGCCTACGTCGAGGATCTGGAGCGCGAGGTCGCGCTGGTCGCGGATAGCCTGAAGAAACGCACGCGTCTCGTGCAGTATCACTGGGGTGGCGGGACGCCCACGTTCCTCTCCCTGGAGGAGATCGAGCGCGTCTGGAGGGCCTTCGCGGACCGCTTCACGTTCGAGCCGGGCGCCGAGATCGCGATCGAGGTGGATCCGCGCGTCACCACGCACCGTCAGGCCGAGCTCTTGTGTCGGCTCGGGTTCAACCGGATTTCCATGGGCGTCCAGGATTTCGACACCGACGTCCAGGAGGCGGTGAACCGCTACCAGACCTTCCAGCAGACGAAGGATCTCCACGAGCACCTGCGCGGGCTCGGTGTCGAGTCCATCAACTTCGATTTCATCTACGGCCTCCCGCACCAGACGCCCGAGTCCTTCCGGAAGACGATCCAGCTCGCGCTGGAGCTTCGTCCCGACCGGGTGGCGGTCTACTCCTACGCGTTCGTGCCCTGGATCAAGGCGCACCAGAAGGCGATCCATCTCGAGGACCTCCCGGCGCGCGAGGTGAAGCTTGCGCTCTTCGGCATCGCGCACGAGCTCTTCACGGGGGCCGGCTACCAGCAGATCGGGATGGACCACTTCGCGCTCGAGGGCGATTCCCTTTCGCGCGCGGCCCGGGATCACACCCTGTACCGCAATTTCATGGGGTACACCACGCACCCGGCGCGGGACTCGGTGGGCTTCGGCGTTTCGGCGATCGGGGACCTGGGCGGGGCCTTCGCGCAGAACACGAAGAAGCTGAACCGCTACAAGGACGCGCTGGACTCGGGTCTGCCGCCCATCGAGCGAGGCTTCGAGCGGAGCGAGGACGATGAGATCCGCCGCGACGTGATCCAGAGCCTCATGTGCAACTTCTTCCTCGACATCCGCGCGATCGAGCGAGCGCACGGGATCGACTTCGCGGCCTACTTCGCGGACTCGCTCCACGAGCTGGACTTGGGCCCGGCCTCGAGCGGATTCCTCGCGCGCACGCCCGAGGCGATCGAGGTCACGCCGCAGGGCCGCCTCTTCGTCCGGAACATCTGCATGGCCTTCGATGGCTACCTGAAACGTCACGAGGGCGAGAAGCAGCTCTTCTCGCGCACGGTCTGAAGACAGGAATCGTACTTCTCAACCTCGGCGGACCCGACACCCTCGATTCGGTGCGCCCCTTCCTGACCCGGCTCTTCACCGACCCCGAGATCATCCAGCTTCCCGGCGGGGCCATCGGCCAGGCCGTGATCGGACGCGCGATCGCATGGAAGCGCACTCAGGAAGTGCGGGAGAACTACGCGAAGATCGGCGGCGGCTCCCCACTCCTCCGCTGGACGACCCTCCAGGGGCGCGGCCTGGTGGGGCGGCTCAAGGCTCGCGGCCACGACGTGACGTTCGCCATGGCGATGCGCTACTGGAACCCCACGACCGATGACGCGCTGGACGAGCTGGAGCGGGCGGGCGCCGAACGCATCCTCGCGCTCACACTCTACCCGCACTACTCCGTGGCGACGACCGGCTCCAGCTTGGCCGAACTGGAGCGCGTCATGAAGCGGCGCGGGACGAAGCTGCCGCTGGATCGCATCGAGAGCTGGTACGACTTCCCGGGCTATCTCGAGGCGCTCGCTCTGCGCGCCCGGGAGGGGCTGGCGCGATTTCAACCCGGGGCCCGCCCCACGATCCTGATCAGCGCGCACGGGCTGCCGAAGCAATTCATTGATGACGGCGATCCCTATTGCGAGCACATCCGAGTCACGATCGAAGGGCTTCTCGGCCGCCTGCCCGAGCTGCCCCACATCGTGGGCTACCAGAGCCGCGTGGGCCCCGTGGAGTGGATCGGCCCGAGCACCGACGAGGTGATCCGGGACCTCGCGCGGAATGGCGTCGAGGATGTGCTCGTGATCCCGGTCAGCTTCGTTTCCGATCACGTGGAGACGCTCTACGAGATCGACCTCCTCTACGGGGACCAGGCCCGCTCGCTCGGCATCAAGAACTTCAAGCGCGCGGACTCCCTGAACGACTACCCGCCGTTCCTGGACGCCCTGGCCGACCTGGTCGAGCCCAAGCTTCGGGCATGAGGGTCGCGATCCTCGGCGCGGGGATCGCGGGCCTCACCCTCGCGCACGCGCTCCGACGCGAGTCCTCGCGCGCCGGACGGCCCCTGGACCTCGAGCTCTTCGAGGCCGGATCCCGCGCCGGCGGCCGCGTCCGCAGCACCCAGGCGGACGGATTCCTGATCGAATGGGCGGCGGACGCGTTCCAGACCGGCTCCGGCCCGGCCCTGACGCTCATCCGGGATCTGGGTCTCGAAGGGGAGCGCGTCCCCGCGTCGCCGGGCGCCGCGCGGCGCTACGTCTTCGCTCGGGGCAAGCTCCACCGGTTTCCCTCGGGCCCTGGCTCGCTCCTGGGATTCGGCGCGATCTCCCCGGCGGGCAGGCTCCGCATGCTGGCCGAGCCTCTGGTGGCGGGCCGGGTCGCGCGCGAGGAAACCGTGCACCAGTTCGCCGCGCGCCACGTGGGCGACGAAGCGGCCCGCGTGATGATGGGCGCCTTCGTGCGGGGCGTGTACGCCGGCGATTCGCGAAAGCTTTCGGCCGACGCCGCGTTCCCGCGCATGCGCGAGCTGGAGCGCAAGCATCGCTCGCTGGTCGTCGCGATGGCGAAGGAGCGCGGCAAAGGCAAAGGCGCCGCCGGCGCGGGCGGAAAGGCGGCGCTCTGGTCGCTGGCCCGGGGCATGGGCTCCCTCGTGGACCGACTCGCCGAGTCGCTCGGCCCCGTGCTGCGTCTCCGGATGCCGGCGCTCCGGCTCGACCGCTCGCCCGAGTACGCAGCCCCGGCCCCCTTCACGGTCCGCTTCGCGAGCGGCGAGACGCGGAGCTTCGATGCGGTCGTGGTGGCGACGCCCGCCGCAGAGGCCGCGGCACTCCTGCGCGGCCTCGACCTCGAGGCCGCCAAGGCGCTGCGCGACATCCCGAGCACGGGCGTGGCGGTGGCGGCTCTGGCCTTCCGGCTCGAGGCCTTCCGCGTGAGGCCCGACGGCTACGGGTTCCTGACCGCTCCCGGCGAAGACATTCCGGCGCTGGGCGCGCTCTTCGAATCGAACCTCTTCCCTGGGCGCGCTCCCGAGGGATTCGCGCTCGTGCGCGTGTTTCTCGGCGGGAGCGACCGGCCGGAGCTGCTCACGGAGCCAGACGCGAAGCTCATCGGGCTGGCGTGCGAGGCCCTGGACCGGGCACTGGGCCTGAAGGGCGGACCGGAACGGACGTGGGTCATGCGGCAGGAGCGTGCGATTCCCCAGTACACACTGGGGCATCGCGAGCGGGTCGCGGCGGTCATGAAGCGGCTCGGCGGATTTCCCGGTCTCTACGTCGCGGGGAATGCCTACCGGGGCGTTTCGCTGGGTTCGCTCGTGGAGGACGCCGACCGCGTGGCGGGCTGGCTCCTCCACGCGGCGCGGTGAGCTTCACGGGCCCTCGTATTCGCAGCGCGCTTCGCACGTCTCGTGCACGGTGATCCTGGTAAGCGAGGGGAGCGCGGGCCCCAGCTTCTCCCAGATCCAGCGCGCCAGGTTCTCCGACGTCGCGTTCTCGAGTCCGGGCACCTCGTTCAGGTAGTGATGATCCAGCAGAGCGCGGATCGGCTCGACCTTGGAGGCGATCACCCCGTAGTCCAGGAACCATCCGGTCTCGGGATCCACCTCCCCCTCGACCGCGATCTCCAGCCGGAATGAATGCCCGTGGAGCCTCCGGCACTTGTGCCCCTCCGGCGCCCGGGGCAGGAGGTGCGCGGCCTCGAAGGTGAAGTCCTTGATCAGGCGGACGCGCATGCGCTCACCCCGGCGATCCGGCTCAATGCATCCCCACGATCTTGTGCGTTTGAGGAATCAGCCGCGCTTCCGGATAGCGATCCCACGGCCACCACTCGAAGATCTTCCTCGCGTCTCCCTTTCCGTGCTCGGGCTGCAAGATGATGGTCCCCTCGTATCGCAGCTCGTCCAGGAGCCGCACGGCGTCGTCCATGTCTTCCCTCGTCTGGATCACGAACTTGAGCTGGCGCCGCTCCGCCGGCAGCGAGAGGTACTGCCGCAGCGTCGGTGTCTGCGCTTCCACCACGTCCCCTTCGAACGTCTTAGCACTCCTCCCTTTCGGCGCCACGGTCCAGAAGTCGATCGCCCCGAGAAGCTCCTCGACGACCCGCGCCCCGCTCGTCTCGATCGAGATCCAGTATCCGGCCGTCTTGAGCTCGCGAATGAGCCAGAGGAGTCCGGCGCGCGGCGCGATCACGGGCTCCCCGCCGGTGAGACAGACCCGATGGGAATCGGGAAAGGCGGTCACCGCGTTCCGCACGTCCTCGGGCGACATGACCTGAAACGTTCCGACCCCCGTATGGGACAGGGCCTCGGGTTGGTCGCACCAGACGCAGCGGAGCGGACAGCCATAAAAGCGAACGAACGCGGTCCGCTCGCCCACGTGCAATCCCTCCCCTTGCAAGGAGAGAAAAATCTCGTTAATCCTAAAGCTCAGCAGCTCTTGCACGTATGGATGATACAGCTTTCGGCGATTTGGGGTTAGAGTGCGCCCGTGGAGGGGCCCGGCGGGGACCGGGCGCCTCTGCCGGGGACATTGACTCGAAAAACTCGCCTCCGTAGTATTGTGCAGCCGTTGTACCGACGGGAGCGCGCCGTCGCCATCGAGGAAGCAGGGGGGCCATGGCAAAGACAACGTATGCGGGTTTGCCCATCAACAAACAGGACGAGCCGATCCGGCTCTTCAAGTCGGATTTCCTGGAATTCTTCACCCACATCCATCCCGTCGCCGTGCTCGTGCTCTTCGTGCCGGTGGCGATCTTCTTCATGGCGAGGGCGCTGACGGGAGACGATGCGGCCGCCCCGGCGCCGGTGTTCGCGGCCTACGCGGCCGGCATCTTCGTCTGGTCGCTGAGCGAGTACCTGCTCCACCGCTTCGTGTTCCACTACGAGCCGACGCAGCCGTGGCTCCAGCGCGTGTGGTACCTGATCCACGGCGTCCACCACGAGCAGCCTCAGTGCAAGACCCGTCTCGTCATGCCGCCGATCCTGAGCATCCCCCTCGCGTTCCTGTTCTACGGACTGTTCCACGTCGTCGTGGGAACGATCCTGGGTCTGCCCCGCATGAGCGGCCCCACGTTCGCGGGATTCCTCACCGGCTACCTCTGCTACGACATGGTGCACTATGCGGAGCACCATCTCTCGATGCGCTGGGGTTTCTTGAAATACCTCAAGGTCTACCATCTGCGGCACCACTACAAGAATCCGAACCATGGCTTCGGGGTGAGCTCCCCGGTCTGGGACCTGGTATTCCGCACCAAGCCCAAGGAACCCTGACCCGCCCCGGCTACGGGTAGAATGACCCCGTCCGCCGGGAGGGTCCGTTTTCGTTCCCGCGCATCGAATCGCCCCCCTATACTGTCGCCGTGGAAGCCCTGGCCACGATAGGCAACCGTGCCCGCCGCGTTCTGGAGGTCGTCCAGGACGTCACCCTGTTCTGCGTCTCCGTGTTGCGCTCCGCGTTCTTCCCTCCCTATTACAGGCACGAGATCGTCGAGCAGATCCATTTCTCGCTGATCGGCTCCATGTTCATCGTGATGTTCTCCGCCCTCGTGGCCGGACAGGCGCTCGCCATCCAGCTCGTGCGCGAGCTGGCGAAGTCGGGCGCCAAGTCGGAGCTGGGACACTTCATGGTCATCTCCTCGGTGCGCGCGCTCGGCCCGGTCCTCACGGGAATCGTAGTCGCGTCGCGGATGTCGGCCGGAATCACGGCGGAGCTGGGAGCCATGAAGTCGAGCGACCAGATCGACGCCCTGGTCGCGTTCGGCACCGACCCGATGAAGCGGCTGGTGGCGCCGCGCATGATCGGCCTCTGGATCGCGCTGCCGGTGCTGACCGTGCTGGGCGACACCCTGAGCGTCATCGGCGGCGGATTCGTCGGGATGAGCTACCACGTCACGGCCCAGTCCTACTACAACGGCGTCGCCAAGTACCTCACCCCCGCGAATATCCTCGTCGGCATGATCAAGCCGGTCTTCTTCGCGGTCCTCATCACGACGGTGGCTTGCTGGAAGGGGCTCACCGCTGGAGGCGGAGCCAAGGGGGTCGGCGCGGCCACGACCGAATCGGTCGTGATCTCATCGGTCGGGATCCTGGTCACCGACTTCATCTGCACCAAGCTCGTCTTCCGGGTGCTGGGCTGGTAGGCCGGTGATCGAGTTCCGGAACGTCGTCTTCTCGATCGGCGACCACGCGATCCTGCTCAATGTCTCCTTCCGTGTGGAGCGTGGACAGACCCGCGTCATCCTCGGCCCCTCGGGCTCCGGAAAGAGCACGATCTTGAGACTGCTGATGGGCCTCTGGCAGCCCGACTCGGGGAGCATCCACGTGGACGGCGAGGACATCACGCGGGCGGCCCCGGAACGGATGCGCGAGATCCGGAGGGCGATGGGCATCGTCTTCCAGCATGGGGCCCTGTTCGATTCGATGACGGTCGGAGAGAACATCGGGTATACCCTGCTGGAGGACAAGCATGACGAGGAGGAGATCGAGGAGGCGGTCGCGAAGTACCTGGCGATGGTCGGACTCGATCCCGGTCTCAGGGACCGAATGCCGGACGAGCTTTCCGGAGGCATGCAGCGGCGCGTTGCGATCGCGCGCGCGCTCGCGGCACGGAATCCCGAGATTCTGCTCTATGATGAGCCCACCACGGGGCTGGATCCCCAGAGCGCCGAGCGGATCACCGATCTCATCCTCCACCTGAGGAATACGATGGGAAAGACCTCGATCACGGTCACCCACGACATTGCCGATGCTTTCAAGGTTGGAAACCGGATCACGGTTCTGGACCGGGGGGTCGTCGTGTTCGAAGGAACTCCCGAAGAGCTGAACGCCGCGGAAGATCCGTTCATCGCCGACTTCTTGGCGCCGTTCCGGAAGGCCGTCGCCGCCGCCCGTCTTCGCATGGACCGGGGCGGGAGCGCTGCGGGCCCCGGCGGCGCCGCGCCCGGCGGATTCCGGCCGCAGCCTGGAGGAAACCTGTGAAGCGAACCGGCCGCGTCCCGTTCATGAGGCTTCAGATCGGATTCTGGGTGCTGGTGGCTTTCGCGCTCTTGTTGTGGGCCACGTTCCAGTCCGGGAGCCTCAAGTTCTTCGGCAAGGAGGAGCAGATCCACCTCGTGTTCGATTCGGTCGGCGGCCTCGAGGAGGGCGCTCTGGTGCGGCTGAACGGGGTGCCGGTGGGCCACGTGCGCGACATCTCGCTGGAGAAAGGCGGGAACAACGTGGTCGTCAGCGCCGGCGTGAAGACCGGCACGCGCCGGAGGCTCCATAGGGGCTCGACGGCGCGCATCACCTCGACGGGGTTTCTCGCCGAGCTCTACCTCGAGCTGGATGGCGGCAATCTGAGCCAGCCTCCGATCCAGAACGATACCGAGATCGCGGTCTCTTCCGCCCCCGATCCGAACGCGGCCATGAAGAAGGTCGTCTCCATCACGGACAGTCTACAAACATTGCTCGGGAATCTGAACCGCGCCGGTCGAGCGCTCGGAAGCGGGCGCGGGACCCTGGGCCGGCTTTCGCAGGACGAGCGTCTCTACCAGGAGCTCGTCGAGCTGAGCCACAACGCGAACGTGCTGACCGCCCGCCTCAACGAGAGCCAATCGCGGGTCTCGACCCAGTTCCTGAGCCTCGCGGCCTCGCTCGACACCCTCGTGCAGAAGATGCAGAGCGGCCAGGGAACGATCGCTCAACTCATGAATGACGGCGCCCTGCATCGGCAATTGACGTCGAGCACGAGCCGCGCGGACTCCATCCTGGGCGCGATCATGGCGGGCCGGGGGACGCTCGGAAGGCTTTACGCGGATTCCACGCTGTACGAGGACACGAGGGCGCTCATGGGATCCATGAAGCACATCATGGCGGAGATCGAGAAGGACCCCCAAAAGTACTTCAAGCTCAGCCTTTTCTAACCCCTCAGC
>JAYUAE010000132.1:0-1719 GCA_043741515.1 Candidatus Eiseniibacteriota bacterium
GGATTTCGACAACAACGGCATCGTGAACTCGATCGACCTGAACTTCATCAAGGCGCATAACAACCACAAGTGCAACTCCCCGACCGTCAACTAGTCGGGATGGACCCTGAGGGTTCAGCTCTTTCGAGGAGCGCCCGAAGCACCTGATAACCCCCCCTCAGATTTTGCCGGACGCAAGAGGCGGCGCCGAACCCGGCGCCGCCTTTATTATTTCGACCGGAACGGGCGCGCTGGAAATCCGGCGCGCCCGAATCTGTTCCCCCTCAGAACCGAAGCAAGTACGCCAGCGCGAACCCGATCTGCGCGACGAACATCATCACGTACATGTGGGTCCAGGAGGGATGATTCTCGGTGCGCGCGAGGTCGTCGGGCCGGCGCACCATGAGGTAGACGACGTACGCGCCCCAGACGCAGAGGACGCCGGTCAGCCAGTAGAGGACACGGGGATCCCCGCTCAGGATCCCACGCCGCACGCCGAGGGGGATGAGCAGGAAGGGTAATACCAGGAAGGGTGCGATCATCCACGCCGCGCGCTTTGGCCCATGCACCACCGGCAGCGTCCGGAATCCCGCCTCGGCGTCCCCGCGCAGATCGGCGAAGTCCTTCGTGGTCGTGGCGCCGAGCAGGAAGAGCCCGAAGATGGCTCCGATGTACCAAGGTTCGAGCCGCCCGAAGTCCCGCACGCAGGACCATCCCGCCACCTTGAGCAATACGCCTCGCGGGATTGCGATGACCACGTTGGCCAGATAGGGGACCGCCTTCCAGCGCAGGGGAGGGGCGGAGTAGGCGACCGTGAGGACCGCGGCGGTCCCGGCGAGCAGGGTGCACTGCGGCCCGATCAGCGTGGCCAGCACGAAGGCGAGCACGTAGAGCCAGCCGGAGAGCCGGAGCGCCTCGCCCTCGCCGACGCGGCCGGAGGGGATGGGACGCCCGGGCTTGTTGATCGCGTCCGCATCCAGGTCGGTGACCTGGTTCAGCACGTTGGACGCTGCGTTCAGG
Organism: Candidatus Eiseniibacteriota bacterium; assembly: GCA_043741515.1. Taxonomy (GTDB): domain Bacteria; phylum Eisenbacteria; class RBG-16-71-46; order SZUA-252; family SZUA-252; genus WS-7. The sequence continues at coordinate 1,000 of JAYUAE010000132.1, forward strand.
GCCGCCGCCATCGAGGTTCCGAGCGCGATCTTGAGCCCGGTCCATACCGTGAGCGGCACGGAGGGCGAGGCGCCCAGCGCGATCACGCTTCCCGTGAACATGCCCAGCGCCGGAGCGATGAGCGTGAACGGGCGGGCCAGCTCCCAGTAGAGCTTGAGCTTCTTCAGCGCCACGAACTCCTCGCCACGAGCCCCCCCGGCTAACGAAGTCCCATGTCGCGGCCGTCCATGCTCGCCGGCGGAACGATCCCCAAGCGCTTGAGCACGCTGGGGGCGATGTCAACGATGGACGGCGAGGTCGCGTCCAGCGGCCTGGACGAGAAGAGCACGCCGGGCACGAGGTCGGGATCCACCGAGCAGTGATCGGCGCTCCAGCGCCGCTCGTTCGGCTCGATGATCTCCGGAGGGATGCCCCCGAGCGAGGTCTGCCACGAGACCCGGTACCCACGCTCGAAGCCGACCACCATGTCCGGGGCCTCGGAGAAGTAGGGCCCGCGGTAAAGCTCGTCCCGCGTGTACACCTTGCGCACGACCCTCTCCCCAGTATCGGGATCTTGCAGCGTCTGGAACCGCTTTACCAGCTCCGCCCGGAGCGTCTCGTAGGGCTTTCCGGGCTCCACGATCCCCAGCCTCTCGCGCCCCTTCAGATTCACGTAGATCTGCCCGAGCGCTAAGGCGTAGGCCCGCGTCCTGGACCAGTCCACGTTCGGCCAGAAAGTCC
>JAYUAE010000133.1:0-1712 GCA_043741515.1 Candidatus Eiseniibacteriota bacterium
CGCATGCGATCGGGATCGACCGCGACCGCCACTCCGCGCGGCAGCCCGCGACGCAGCGCCAACGCCTCGTCGCCGTAACGCGCGTGCCGCTTCGCGAGCGGGTAGTCCGAGAAGTCCGGCACCACGCCGCGCTCCGCCGCCGGCGCGCCGGCGCCGTGGCCGCGAAGAAGCACCGCCGGGGCGGCGCCCAGGCCCGCCGCCTCGCAGGCGAGCCAGCGCGCGATCGTGCTCTTTCCGGTGCCGCCGACGGTGAGGTTCCCGACCGAGATCACATGGCAGCCCTCGAGCGCTCTTCGCGCGGCCCGGGCGCGCCCGCGGGCGATCCCGGACACCAGGGAGTAGCCCCAGGCGAGCGGAACGAGCGCCTTCGTCCACGCAAGCGATCCGGGCTCGCCCGACCAGGATCGCTCCAGCAATCCCGCGACCCCCCTCACGGCGTGAGCCCGAACCGCTCGAGCGCCTCGAGCGATCGCCGCGCCGAATCCGAGGCAACTGCCGCCGCGCGCGCCGCCCGGCGCCCCATCTCCCTGAGTTTGTCCGGGGTCCGGAGGAGAGAGAAGACCGCCCGCGCGCAGTCCTCGGCCCCCGGCGCCTGGATGACCGCCGTCTCGCGGACGAGCGCCTCCATGCTCCCTTCGATCTCGCCGGTGTGCGGTCCGACCACCACCGCGCAGCCGCGCGCCGCCGGCTCGAGCGCGTTGTGCCCCCCATAGGGAGCGAAGGTGCCGCCCACGATCGCGATTGCAGCCGATTCGTAGGCCAGAGGAAGCTCTCCCGATGTCGCGAGAATGCCGACCCGGGGACCGGATCGGACCTGCCCGCTTCCTCTGCCCGCCACCTCCGCCCCGGCCGAGCCCCGGCCGTACCCCGCGAGCCCCGCGATCCAGTCCGCGGGCCCCGTGCCGCCGCGGTCGGACTCCCGCCGCACGGAAACCGCGACGCCCGCACGCTCGAAGGCGGCGCGGAGGCGCTTCAGACCCTTTTCGTGACGGGGCGCGAGGATCAGCGCGGGGCTTCCGTAATCCCGGAGCCCCAGCGCCAGCGTGAGCGCCACCGTTTCCTCTCCCGGCCGCAGGCTGCCGAAGACGATCGCGGGGCGCAGGGCCGCATCGCCCGACGCCCCGGGCGCCGGCGGCTCGGCCTTGAGGTCGCCCGTGACCGCGATCCTCGAGGAAGGGATGCCCAGGGAGCGAAAGCGCTCGGCGTGCCGCTCCGACTGCGCGAGCGCCCACACGCCATCGCCGAAGAGCTCCCTCCCCGCGATCCCCCAGCGGCGGAGCCGCGCGCGGGTCCGCTCGGAGACCGCGGCGCTCACGAACACGACCGCCACGTTGCGCCTCCTCGACTCGAGAATCAGGTGCGGCCAGATCTCGGTTTCGATCACGTCGAGGCGCCACGGCGTGGCGGCCCTGAGGAACGACCGGAGGAGCTGCGGCAGGTCGAGCGGCGCCACGCGCGCGATCACCCGGTCCCCCATCTCGGCTCGCGCGCGCGCGAGCCCGCGCTGCGTCCGCGTGGTGAGCAACACGGGCGCCCGCTGGCCCGCGTCGAGAAGCGTGGCGATCCAGGTGCGCGCCGCGACCATCTCGCCCAGGGACGCCGCGTGCACCCACACGCTTCCCGCGGCCCCGGCCAGATCCTCCGTGCCGCCGGTGAAGGAGGAACGCCAGGCGCTCCCCCTCCTTCCGAGCTGGCGCAGGATCGGCGAGGCG
>JAYUAE010000134.1:0-21630 GCA_043741515.1 Candidatus Eiseniibacteriota bacterium
ACGGTGGCGCGGGCGCGCGTGAAGACCGGCGCCTCCATCGCGGGCTGGGTGGCCCAGACCTGCGAGAATCTCCTCGTCAACGACATCGAGAACGACCGCAGATTCCGGAAGCTCAATCATCCCCAGTACGAGACGAAGTCGCTCCTCTGCGTGCCGCTCCGGATCTCGGGGGAAGTGGTGGGCGTGGTGAACGTGAGCAGCAAGTCCACGGGGGTTCCGTTCGACCAGGACGACCTGAGCCTGCTCGTCGCGATCTCGAAGCGGGTCGGAACCGCGCTCGAGCGCGTGCGCTCCGCGGGGGCCGCGGGCGACGTGCACGCCACGCTGAATACGATCCGCACCGTGATCCGCGCGAAGCGAAGCTACGCCCTCTGGAGCTCCCGCCGGGCCTTCAAGCTCGCGACCGACCTCGGCCGCAAGCTCGGGCTGCCCCAAGAGGAGCTGGAGGTGCTGGGCTACGTGGCCCGCGTCCACGACGTCGGCATGCTGGCCGTGGGCGAGGACCTGATCCTGAGCTCGCGCCGCTGGACGGAGCAGGAGCGCCGCCGCGTCGAGGCGCATCCGCGAGACGGCGTCCGGGTGCTGCAGCCGATCGAATTCGCGTCGCGCGTCAACGAGATCATCCTGGGCCACCACGAGCACTTCGACGGCCGCGGCTACCCGCGCGGGCTTGCGGGCGAGGAGATCCCGCTCGCGGCCAGAATCCTGGCTCTGGTGGACGCCTTCGAGGCAATGACGCTCGGCCGGCCCTATCGCGATTCCGTGCCCGAGGCGGAAGCGATGGAGGAGATCCGGCGCTGCTCCGGCTCCCAGTTCGACCCCGCAGTCGTCCAGGAATTCGAGCGGCTCATGGCCGTACGCGGCTCGGAGCGCGGCGCTGGGGCCCCGAACGCGACCAAGGTGTCCCGATGATCCCCTCGGTCGAGCTGATCTGGGCGCTTGCCGCCGCGGCGCTTCTCCTGGTGGAGCAGGTGCGGCACCGCCGCTCGCTCCGGCACGAGCTCAAGTCGCTCCGCTCCTCCTACGATGCGGCCATCCATCGCAACGACGAGCTGACCCAGGCCAGCGACAAGATGGGGGATCTCTACCGGTACCAGCTCCTCACCAGCCGCAAGCGCGCGTCGAGGATCAAGAAGGTGCTCGAGATCGCGACGAGCATCAATTCGAATCTCTCGCTCGACGTCGTGCTCCACGAGATCGTTCATGCGGTGTCCGACGCCGCGGGGTTCCGGATCGTGCTTCTGCGCGTGATGAACGCGGCGGGCAACGAGTTCGAGGCCCGCGCCTTCGCGGGGCTGAACCGGGAGGCCATCCGGAAGCTGGAGCAGCACCGGGTCGCGCTGGAAGAGTTCCAGGGCTGGCTCAAGGAGGAGTTCCGGGTCAGCCGCTCGTACTTCATCGGACACGAGCGGAAATTCTGGGACGAGGTGGAGGAGGACGGATACACCCCGGACCTCGGCGTGCGGAAGGAAGGGGAGTGGCACCAGGAGGACGTGCTCCTCGTTCCGCTCTACACCAAGGACGGAGTGACGATCGGGTACCTCTCGGTCGACGACCCCGTGGACCGCAGGCTCCCCTCGCGCGAGACGATCGAGACGCTGGAGATCCTCGCGACCCACGCCGTGGTGGCCATCCAGAACGCGAACCTCTACGAGCGCCTGAACCAGAGCCTGGCCCAGCTCGAGGAGGCGACCGAGCGGAGCGAGGAGGTTGCGGACCTCAAGAACAAGTTCATCTCCACCGTCTCCCACGAGCTCCTGACCCCGCTGACCGCGATCCGGGCGTACGCCGAAGCGCTCCTCGAGCACGTGGGCTCGACCACCGTGGAGATGCAGCGGCAGTTCCTCGGGGTGATCGACGAGCAGAGCCTGAAGCTCCGGCACCTCATCGATTCCATCCTCGAGCTCTCGCAGCTCGAATCGGGCCGCTTCCGGATGGTGCGCGAGCCGCTGGACCTGACCGCGCTCACGCAGGAAGTGGTCGCGATCCTGCGATCCATGGCCGATTCCAAGAAGATTTCGATCGTGGTGCAGGAGGCGGCGCCGGAGGTCGTGATCGAGGCCGATCGCGAGCTCCTGCGCCGGGTCCTCAACAACCTCGGAAGCAACGCGATCAAGTTCACGCATGAGGGCGGAACGGTCACGTTCCGCACCACGGTCGAGGGACGCACCGTGCGGATCCAGGTAGAGGACACCGGGATCGGAATTCCGCAGGAAGGGATCGAGCGGATCTTCGACAAGTTCTACCAGATCGACAGCTCCCTCTCGCGCGAATACCCGGGCGTGGGCCTGGGGCTCACGATTTCGAAGAGCATCGTGGAATGGCACGGCGGCGAGATCGCGGCCGAGAGCGAGGCCGGCGCCGGCTCCCGCTTCACGGTGCTTCTGCCGATGACGGCAGGGGACGCCCACGTGATCACGCACGCCGCCTGGACCCCCACGCGGTCGGTGTCGAACCATCTCACCCGGCTCACGGTGGAGATGATCGCCGAGGTGATGAACGCGCGCACCGCGTCGTTCATGCTGGTGGACGAGGAACGCTCCGAGCTCTACATCCGCGCGGCGCGGGGCCTTCGCGAGGAGGTCGTGTGCGGCACGCGGGTCAAGATCGGCGATTCGATCGCCGGTTGGGTGGCGAAGCACGGGCAGCCGCTCCTCGTCACGAACATCGAGGAGGACCCGCGGTTCGGACGCCCGAACGGGCACCAGTACGAGACCAAGTCGCTCCTCTCGGTCCCCGTCAAGATCGAGGGCCGGGTGGTGGGCGTGATCAACATCAACAACAAGATCTCCTGCACGCCCTTCACCGAGGATGACCGCGCGCTGCTCTCCTCGCTCGCCGAGCGGGTCGCGCTGGCGTGGAAGCGCGTTTCCGACCACGAGGTCTCCTCGGACCGGACGGACGAGACCGCGAAGGCGATGACCGCGATCATCGAGAACGCGCGGCGCAGCCGCCTGAAGCTCAACGCGGGCTCCATGGCCGGACGCGCCGTCGCCGTCGGCCGGAAGCTGGGGCTCCCCGAGGAGGAACTCGAGGTCCTGGCCTATGTCGCCAGCGTGCACGACGTCGGCATGGAGCAGGTAGACCCCAGGGTGTTGCAAGAGCCTGGGCGTCTGGACGACGAAACCTGGGCCAAGGTCGCGCTCCACCCCTTCCGCTCGGCCGAGCTCGTGAAACCGATCGAGTTCCAGGACCAGGTGACCGAAATCATTCTCGCGCACCACGAGCGCATGGATGGGCGTGGGTACCCGAAGGGGTTGAAGGGGCCCGAGATCCCCATCGGGGCCCGGATCATCGCGGTCATGGACGCCTACGAGTCCATGACCGTCGGGAGGCCTTACCGCCAGGCCATCACCCACGCGGAGGCATTGCAAGAGCTGAGGCAGTTCAAGGGGACGCAGTTCGACACACGGGTCGTGGAGGCTTTCGCGCAACTATTTGAGGTTGAGGAGAATACGAAGCTAGTTCGGACTGGAGAAGCGGCCTGAAACGCCGATAGGAATTCTGGCTGCAAGCGCCGCAGGGAAAGAGGGAGGTGAGTCGGATGTCCAAAGGAAAAATCCTGGTTGTCGACGATGAGATCTACATCGTCCACATCCTGGACTTCAGTCTGGGGATGGAAGGCTACGAAGTCGTCACCGCGCTCGATGGAGAACAGGCGCTCGAAAAGGTGAAGACGGAGAAGCCGGACCTCATCGTGCTGGACATCATGATGCCGAAGCTGGACGGATACGAGGTGTGCAAGAGCATCAAGTCCAGCGCCGAGACGCAGCACATCCCGGTGATCCTCCTCTCCGCCAAGGGGCGGAACGTCGATCAGAAGCTGGGCTTCGACGTGGGAGCGGACGACTACATCACCAAGCCGTTCAGTCCGAGAAAACTGGTCGAGCGCATCAATCAGCTCCTCGGCCAGACCGTCAGCGAGCGCCCCGCTCCCTCGGCGTAACACGCGGGCGGCATCGGCCGTCCGCGCCTTCCCCGCGGGTGCTACCATGCGCCCGCCATGGCCCTCGTTCGTGTCGCCGTCCCCATCCCGCTCGCCCGCGAAGAAGCGCTCGTCTACGAGATCCCCGAAGAAGACGCGCCCGAGATCGGACTCCGCGTGCTCGTGCCCGTGGGACCACGCCGCGTGTGGGGGACCGTGCTGAGCATCGAGCCCCGGCGCCCCGACTTCCGCGTCCGCAAGATCTCGGGAATCCCCGAGCCCCGTGTCGTAGTCACCCCCGAGCTGCTCGAGCTGTGCCGCTGGGTCGCCGGCTACTATGCCGCCGGCCTCAGCGATGTGCTCCAGGCGGCCGTGCCGTCTCCGGGGGGGCTCACGCGCCGCGCCTTGCGCGCCGCCCCCGAAGACGAGGTGGCATGGCTCGCGACGGCGCCTCCCGCGCGCGGCGAGCTGAACGAGGAACAGGCGGCGGCGCTCGAGGCGCTCGAGGGCGCCCTCCGGGCGCGCGCGTTCGGAGCGTTCCTCCTTTTCGGCGTCACGGGGAGCGGGAAGACGGCCGTCTACCTCCACGCCGCCGCTGAGGCGCTCCGGGACGGCGGTCAGACCCTGATCCTCGTCCCGGAGATCGCGCTTTCTCCGCAGACGCTCGATTCCTTCCGGCGCGCGGGGTTCGGGCGCGTCGCGCTCTACCACAGCACGCTGCGCCCGCGCGAGCGCGCCGATGTCTGGCGGGCGGCCGCGGCGGGAGAAGTGGATCTGGTGGTCGGCACCCGATCGGCGGTGTTCCTTCCCTTCCGGAATCTCAGGCTCGTCGTCGTGGACGAGGAGCAGGACTCGGCCTACAAGCAGGACGATTCACCCCGCTACCACGCGCGGGACGTGGCGCTGGTGCGGGCGCAACGGCTCGGGGGGGTCGTGGTGCTGGCCTCGGCCACTCCGAGCCTCGAGACCTTCGCGCGGGTGAAGCGGGGGCGCTGTGGGCTCCTCCGCTTGCCGCGAAGGATCGACGGGAGGCCGCTCCCCACGGTGCGCATCACCGACTTGAGGCATCGCGCGCCCGCGCCGGATGCGGGCGCGAACGCGGGCGCGGGTGCCGGCGCTGGCGGCGGATCCTCGCGATTCCTGGGCGCCCTGCTCGTGGAAGGCATGGCGCGGATCCTCGAGCGCCGGGAGCAGGCGATCCTCTTCCTGAACCGGCGCGGGCATTCCACGTACCTCCAGTGCCGCGGCTGCGGCGAGGTGGCCCGGTGCGACCGGTGCGATGTCTCCTACACGGTCCACCTCGCGGATCAGACGCTCCTCTGCCACTACTGCGGCGCCCGGCGCGCGCTGAAACCCACATGCCCTGGCTGCGGGGCCTCGAACCTCTGGTTCGGCGGCGTGGGCATCCAGCGGGTCGAGCGCGAGGTGGCGCGCCTCTTCCCGCTCGCCCGGATCGCGCGGCTGGACTTCGATGCCACGAGGAAGCGCGGCGCCGCGGCCTCGATCCTGGCCGACTTCCGCCTGGGAAAGACCGATTTCCTCCTCGGCACGCAGATGGTCGCGAAGGGGTTCGATTTCCCGATGGTGACGCTGGTCGGGATCATCGTGGCGGATCTCCAGCTCTACTTGCCGGACTTCCGCGCGGCGGAGCGCACGTTCCAGCTCCTGACGCAGGTGGCGGGACGCGCGGGACGAGGGGACCGGGCGGGGGAGGTGATCTTGCAGACCTACGATCCCGACCATCCCGCGCTCCGGTGCGCTGCCGCGCAGGATTTCGAGATGTTCTACGAGCAGGAGGCCGCCGAGCGCCGCGAGTTGCGCTATCCGCCGTTCGGCTATCTCGTGGAGATCGAGGTGCGCGGAGCGAAGAAGGAGCGCGTGATCCGGGAGGCCGGGTTGCTGCGGGCCTCGCTGGCGGCGCTCGCTCGCGGTGCCGAGGTCGAGCTTCTCGGTCCGGCGCCCAAGCCGATCGCGAGAATCCAGGGGGCGGAGCGCTGGCACATTCTGGTCCGGAGCGGCTCTCGCAGCGCCCTGCAGTCATTTCTCAAAAGGGCCCTTCCGGGGATCCGGGGGAGGAAGACTTCCGGCATTCGTGTAACGGTGGATGTGGATCCCAGGCACGTTCTCTAATCATCTATATTACAATCTGTTACGTGGTACAGGCCACCGGCGGGCCCCGCCGAACCCGCTTGACAGGCACCGCATCGAAGGCTCTAATCGTGGCAAGTGAAGGAACGTGCGCACCCGCGCGCGTGTATATACATATGGAAGGACAGACCGCTTCCTGGAGGGTGGATGAGATTCTCAATGGATCTACGTAAATTCGGCGCGGCGCTGGCGGCTTTCGGGTCGCTGGCGCTCCTCATCATCGCCCATCCCGCCTCCGCGAGCCTTTGCTACACCAGCGGCAAGGTCTACATGCAGCAGAAGGTCTACGACAAGGCCGCCTACATGCTGGAGTGCGCGCGGAAAGGGGAGCCCGAGAACGTGGACGTTCTCGCGCTTCTCGCGGTGGCTCGCTCGCAGCAGCGCGAATTTGTCGCCGCTGGAGCGGCTTTCCAGCTCGCGATCGACGTCGCGACGAAGAAGAACGACACGAAGCGCATCCAGGATCTCAAGGGGAACCGTCTTTCCGTGAGCGCCACGCCCTTCAACGCGGGACTCAAGGCGCTCCAGGGCTCGAGGGATCTAGCACTTCCCGGGGGGCCGCCCGCGCTGGGCGCGTACACCCCGCCGTCGGATGCGCACAGCGCCGTGACCGATACGACCGTATTTCCGGCCTTCACGGGCGCATCGAAACTGGAGGAGGCGGCCTACGACTTCATGCTCGCCTCCTACGTGGATCCGACCTCCATCGACACGTATCAGAACCTCTGCTTCGTCCTGAGCCAGCTCGGCCGCACGGACGACGCCATCCGCGCCGCGAAGCGTGGCCTCGAGGTGAAGCCGGACGACCAGAGGCTGCATCAAAACCTGCGCGCCGCGGTGATGAGCCGTGCCGTGAGCCTCTACAACGAGAAGAAGTACGCGGAGTCCATTTCGGCCTTCTACGACGCGAAGAAGAACGATCCCGACCCCGCAAGCGCGCCGAATTACCAGATCCGGATTGCCGATGCCCATTACAAGATCGCCGAGGCGGCCACCAAGGGCTCGCCCGAACAGAAGGCGGCCTACGACAGCGCGGCCACGGCTTATTCGATGGTTCTGGACGAGCCGGCGGCCTCCGACTCGCTCAAGCAGAACGCGATCTACAACGCGTCCGTGATTCACGCGAACCAGGAGAGCTACTCCAAGGCGATCGCCATGCTCGACAAGGCCAGCGCGCTCTATCCGAAGAGCAAGGAGATCTGGAGCCTCTCGGGGCAGGTCCGGTATCAGACCAAGGACTACGCGGGCGCCGTTCCCGCGCTCCGGCACGCGATCGAGATCGATCCGACGGATGCTCAGGACCACCAGTTCCTGTTCCTTTCGCTCCACGAGCTCAAGAAGCAGGAAGAGTCGGTGGCCGAGTACACGATCTACAAGGCGCTGAGCCCCGAGGGCACGAAAAAAAAAGACCCAAAGGTCTGGGTGGACTCTGCCGATAATCGTCTGGGCGCCCAGAACCAGGTCAAGACGGTGTTCAAGACCGAGGGGTACCCCGAAGAGGTCTACACGTACACCGAGAACAACCAGAGATTCGAGACCTGGTTTTTCTGGTCGAAGGGAAAGTCCTTCACGTTCATGGAGGGACAGATTTTCTCGAAGGGCGCCTTCCCCCCGAAGAAGTCGAGGTAGCCTCAGCCAGATTTGACCTTGACACCATCCGGGGGGATCGGTAGTCTAACCCTCACGGACCACCAGGCGGTCCTGGGGCCGGGACGACATCCGAGCCCTGAGTGTGAGTTCCCCGATGCTGGATCGCCTGTGGGTGGTCACGCGGTAAGCCACACCGGTAGTCACCACAACCCTCTTAAGAAGCGCAAGACGTTGTAGATTCCCTCTACCTTGAGGACCTCAGTTCGGCCGGCACAATGTCCCGCTCAACTACAACCCCCACACGGCGACGCAGCGTAGATTCGCCCGGCGCGGACGCGCCCGGCGAAGACACGCCCGCTGCCACGACGATCAACACCGAGGAGTCGCAGAACGACATGGAACAGCAAACAGAAGCACCGCCCGCACCCGCTCCGAGCAGCGCCCCGCCGTCGCCCTCCCAGAAGGGCCTCGACATCATCCAGCTCAAGAGCAAGACGATTGCCGAGCTGATGGAGCTGGCGCATTCGCTCAACGTGCAGGGGACGAGCGGACTCAGAAAGCAGGAGCTGATCTTCAAGATCCTGGAGGGACAGACCGAGAAGAACGGTCTGATCTTCGCGGAAGGGGTTCTGGAGATCCTTTCAGAGGGATATGGATTCCTCCGTTCCCCGGACTACAACTACCTGCCGGGCCCGGACGACATCTACGTGTCACCCTCCCAGATCAAGCGGTTCGATCTGCGGACGGGGGACACGGTTTCGGGCCAGGTTCGCCCGCCCAAGGACGGCGAGCGCTACTTTGCGCTGCTTCGCGTCGAGGCAGTCAATTTCGAGCCGCCCGAGGCCGCGAAGGACAAGATACTCTTCGACAACCTGACGCCGCTCTATCCGCAAGAGAAGCTCAGGCTCGAGTCACGCGCCGAGGACATGCCGACGCGGATCATGGATCTTCTGACACCGATCGGGAAAGGGCAGCGCGGCCTCATCGTGTCGCCGCCCCGCGCGGGAAAGACGGTGCTTCTCCAGAAGATCGCGAACTCGATCACGGACAATCACCCCGAGGTGATGCTCATCGTGCTCCTGATCGACGAGCGTCCCGAGGAGGTCACGGACATGGAGCGGTCGGTGAAGGGCGAGGTCGTATCCTCCACCTTCGACGAACCCGCCGAGCGGCACGTCCAGGTCGCGGACATGGTCATCGAGAAGGCGAAGCGCCTCGTGGAGCACAATCGCGACGTCGTCATCCTCCTCGACTCCATCACGCGCCTCGCGCGGGCCCACAACACGGTCGTCCCGCACTCGGGCAAGATCCTCTCGGGCGGCGTGGACGCCAACGCGCTTCAGAAGCCGAAGCGATTCTTCGGAGCGGCCCGCAACATCGAGAACGGCGGGAGCCTCACGATCGTCGCGACGGCCCTGATCGAGACCGGGAGCCGCATGGACGACGTCATCTTCGAGGAGTTCAAGGGCACCGGCAACATGGAGGTGGTCCTCGACCGCAAGCTGGCGGACAAGCGCATCTTCCCGGCCATCGACATCAACCGCTCGGGAACGCGCAAGGAAGAGCTGCTGATGACCGGGGAGGAGTTGAACAAGGTCTGGATTCTCCGGAAGTTCTTGAACGAACTGAACCCTGTCGAAGCCATGGAATTCTTGATCGGCAAGATGAGCCAGACCAAGACGAACAAGAAATTCCTGGCAATGATGAACACGTAGAGGGAGCCGAGCCATGAAACGCGGAGTTCACCCAGGTTACTTCAACACCAAGATCGTGTGCGTCTGCGGCAACGTCATCGAGACCCGCGCGACGGTGAAGGACACCGTGCACGTCGAAATCTGCTCGAATTGCCACCCGTTCTTCACGGGCAAGCAGAAGCTCGTGGACACCGCGGGCCGGATCGAGCGGTTCCGCCGGAAGTACGGCATCAAGGACAAGCCCGCCGAAGCCGAAACGCCGGCCGGCGCCTAGTCCAAAGCCACCCTTCCCGGTCCCGGCCTCCTCAGAATGCCCGATCGTTACTCGCCCATCGGTGGACAGGCCGTCATCGAGGGCGTGATGATGCGGTCGCCCGGGAAGGTGGCGACCGCGGTCCGTCTGCCCGACGGAACGATCCAGGTCAAGTCCCGGGAGTTCGTCTCCATCTCCCGCCGCGCCGCGATCTTCGGGCTGCCGATCGTCCGCGGGGCGGTCGTGCTCATCGAGTCGCTTCGCATCGGCATCCAGGCGCTGGCGTTCTCGGCCGAGGCCGCGGTCGTGGTGGCCAAGGACAAGCCGAAAGGCGAGGCCCGGTTCGGAACGCTCGGCCTGGGAATGGGATTCACGGTGGCGATCTCTTTCTTGCTTGGATTTCTGGTCTTCTTCTATCTCCCGCTGAAGCTCACCGACTTGACCGGCGTGCGCCAGGGGCTTCTGTTCAACCTGATCGACGGCGTGATCCGGCTCGTTTTCTTCCTGATCTACATCGTGGGGGTCGGCTCCTGGGGTGAGATGCAGCGGGTGTTCATGTATCACGGCGCCGAGCACAAGACGATCCACAATCTGGAGTCGGGCCAGGAGCTCACGACCGAGACGGCCCAGACGTTCAGCAGATTCCATCCCCGCTGCGGGACCTCCTTCCTCTTTCTGGTCGTCATCGTGAGCTTCTTCGTGTTCGCCTTCCTGGGCCGCCCCGATACGTGGCAGGCCCGCGTGCTCCGGTTCGCCCTCATCCCCGTGATCGCCGGCATTTCCTTCGAGATCATTCGATTCGCCGGCGCCCACTACGACAAGGGGTGGGTGCGGTGGATCAGCGCGCCCGGTCTTCAACTTCAGAGGCTCACGACGCGGGAGCCCTCGAGCGACATGCTCGAGGTCGCGATCGCCGCGCTTCGCGCCGTCCTCTAGAGGGGGTTCGCCATCCGCGAAGCGCTGGAACGGGCGAAGGCCCGATTCGAGGAGCTGACCGAGAAGCTCGCCGATCCGGATCTCCATCACAATCCGGCTGAGCTCAAGCGCGTCAGCAAGGAGCGGAGCGCGCTCGAGGATCTGGTCGCGGCGGCGCGCCGCTACGACGAGCTGCTCCGCCGCGTCGCCGAGGACACGGCCATTCTCCGGAACGAGAAGGACCCGGAGCTTCTGGGGATGGCAAAGGCCGAGCTCGCCGAGCTGGAGGTGGAGCGCGCGAAGCTCGAGGCCGAGCTGCCGAAGCTCCTCCTTCCGCCCAATCCGCTCGATCAGAAGAACGTGATACTGGAAATCCGGGCGGGCACGGGCGGGGACGAGGCGGCGCTCTTTGCGGCCGAGATGCTGCGCATGTATGTGAAGTACGCCGAGCGCAACGGATGGCGCGCCGAGATCCTGAGCACCAGCCCCTCAGGCGCGGGAGGCGCCAAGGAAGCGATCGTCTCGATCGAGGGGAACGGCGCCTACAGCCGCCTCAAGTACGAGAGCGGCGTGCACCGCGTCCAGCGCGTTCCCGAGACCGAGGCGAGCGGGCGGATCCATACCTCGGCGGTCACGGTGGCGGTGCTTCCGGAAGCCGAAGAGGTGGACGTGGAGATCAAGCCTTCGGATCTGCAAATAGACGTGTTCCGCTCGTCGGGGCCGGGCGGCCAGAGCGTCAACACCGCCGACTCCGCGGTGCGCATCCGGCATCTCCAGACCGGGATCGTGGTGCAGTGCCAGGACGAGCGCTCCCAGCTCAAGAACAAGACGAAGGCGCTCAAGGTGCTGAGGGCGCGGCTCCTCGACATGGAGATCCAGGAACAGGAGAAGAAGATGGCGCTGACACGAAAGTCGCAGGTCTCGAGCGGCGACCGGAGCGCCAAGATCCGCACGTACAATTTTCCACAGGGAAGGGTCACCGAGCACAGGATCGGCCTCACCCTCTACCGCCTTCCGGCAGTGATGGAAGGGGACCTGGACGAAGTTGTGAACGGACTGTTCCACGCGGAGCAGGCGGAGCGTCTGGCCGCTTCGGGCGAAGCCGCACCCCACCGCTCGTGACCGCCCGCCGGAGCGCTGCCAGCGAGCCCAGGGCCGGCGCCTCGAGCGCGGTCGCGCGGCTCACGCGCGCGTCGCTCCTCGCGCAGGCGCGTGACACGCTCGACCGCTCGGGTGTGCCCTCGCCGGAAGGAGAGGCCGAGCGGCTCCTCCTCCACGCGCTCGGGCTCACACGCGCGCGCTTCTGGTCCGATCGAGCCGCGGCCGTCGGAGAAGAGGATGTCGCCCGGTTCGCCCGGCTCCTCGAGGCCCGCGCTCGCCGGGTGCCGCTCCAGCACCTCCTGGGCGACGTGGAATTCCACTCGGCCCAGATCGACGTCGAGCCCGGAGTCTTCATCCCGCGCCCCGAGACCGAACTGCTTGTGGAAGCCGTGCTCGAGGAGCTGGACGCCAAGCTGGGCGAGGCTGTCCCGAGCGGAACCATCGTGGACCTGGGCACCGGCACAGGCGCGATCCCGATCGCGCTCCTGCTCTCGCTCCCGGAGCAATGGACCGCGGCGGGCATCGACCGGTCCGATCGGGCCATCGCGCTCGCCTCCCGGAATGCCCGGCGGAACGGGGTCCAGAACCGTCTGGTCCTGGAAGCCGCCGATTTCCGCGATCCGCCTTCCGCCCGGCTCAGGGTCCCGGCCGACGTGCTCGTTTCCAACCCACCCTATATTCCGACCGGCGACATACCCGGCCTCATGCCTGAAGTGCGCGACCACGATCCCCGGGAAGCCCTTGACGGCGGGCCGGATGGTCTCGATGCTTTTCGTGCCCTGGCCGGAATCCTTTCCTCCTGGCTCAAGCCGGGCGGGCTTCTTGCGCTGGAGATCGGAGCCGAACAGGCCGATTCATGCATGGAGCTGTTCGGACCGCACCTCTCGACCGCGCGCATCGCGCGCGACCTCGCGGGGAAGCCGAGGATCTTGACCGGAAGACGGGGTACCCGATGAACGTGAACGCGAAGGCGAAGGCGCACCCGGCAAAGGCGCCGGCCACACCGGCCGGAACCCAGGAATCCAGCGAGGCGACGGGAATGGACGAAGTCTGGATCGAAGGAGGCCGCAAGCTCAAGGGCGTAGTCCCGGTGAGCGGCTCCAAGAACGCTACCTTGCCCATTCTGACCGCGACGCTTCTCGCGCCCGGGATCTACCGTTTCACGAACGTGCCGGCGCTCCGCGACATCGAGACCATGCTGGACCTCCTCTCGCGCTTCGGGGTCCGGAGCAAGCGCGACGACAGCCAGGCGCTCTTCGTGGACTCCACCAACTCCCACAACGGCGAGGCTCCGTACGAGCTGGTCAAGACCATGCGCGCATCGATCTATGTCCTGGGTCCGCTGCTCGCGCGGTTCGGCGAGGCGCGCGTCTCGCTCCCGGGCGGATGCGCCTGGGGCCCGCGTCCCGTGGATCTCCACATTCGCGGCATGCAGCAGCTGGGCGCCCAGGTGGAGATCGAGCATGGGTACATCGTGGCCCGGTGCGACAAGCTCAAGGGGAGCACCCTTTCCTTCGAGATCTCGAGCGTGGGCGCGACCGGGAACATCCTCATGGCCGCAGCGACCGCCGAAGGGCAGACCGTGATCGAGAATGCCGCGTGCGAGCCCGAGATCGAGGCGCTGGCGGCGTTCCTCGCCTCCATGGGCGTGCGCATTGACGGCATCGGCACCCAGAGGCTCGTGGTCACCGGCACCAGCCGTCCGCATCCGGCCGACGCCTCCATGATCCCCGACCGGATCGAGGCCGGGACCTTCCTCGCGGCGGCGGCCATGACAGGCGGAGACGTCGAGGTCACCGGGGTCACTCCATCGCATCTGGACGCGGTGATCGCGAAGATCCAGGAAGCCGGCGCCGAGGTCACGACCTCGGAGCGCAGCATCCGGGTGCGCGGTCCCGCGAGCGTCAAGCCGCTCCACGTCACGACCGCGCCCTATCCCGGGTTCCCGACCGACATGCAGGCCCAGTTCATGGCGCTCCTCTCCGTGGCGGACGGCACGAGCTCCATCACCGACACCGTCTATCAGGATCGCTTCACGCACGTGGCCGAGCTGATGCGTCTCGGCGCCGACATCCGCGTCGAAGGCAACACGGCCACGATCCACGGCGTGCCCGCGCTCAGCGGCGCTCCCGTCATGGCGACCGATCTGCGGGCCTCCGCGGCGCTCATCTTGGCCGGGCTCGTCGCGAAGAGCGAGACGCATGTTTCCCGCATCTACCACCTCGACCGCGGATACGAGCGGATCGAGGAGAAGCTCCGGGGGCTCGGAGCCGCGATCCGCCGCATCCGAGCCTAGCGCCGAGCCAAATGCGCCCGGTCGTGATCGGCACCGCGGGACACATCGATCACGGCAAGACGGCGCTCGTGCGCCGCCTCACCGGTATCGACACCGACCGCCTCAAGGAAGAGAAAGAGCGCGGCATCTCGATCGACCTGGGATTCGCGCACCGCACCCTGCCGTCCGGCCGCCGCATCGCGATCGTGGACGTGCCCGGACACGAGCGCTTCGTCAAGAACATGCTTGCCGGCGCGACCGGCATCGATCTCGTGCTGCTCGTAGTCGCCGCGGACGAGGGCGTGATGCCGCAGACGCGGGAGCACCTGGCCATCGTGGATCTCCTGCGCGTCGGGCGCGGCGTCGTGGCGCTCACGAAATCGGATCTGGTGGATGCCGAGACTCTCGGTGTCGTCCGGGCCGAGGTGGAGGAGCTGCTCCAGCCCACCGGGCTCCGGGGCATCCCCATCGTGCCGGTCTCGGCCGTCACCGGCGCCGGCGTGGAAGATCTGGTGCGGCACCTCGAGGCCGTGGTCGAGGGTGCCCCGGGGCGCTCGTCCACAGGCGCCGCTCGCCTCCCGATCGACCGCGTGTTCCCGGTCGAGGGGATCGGAACGGTGGTCACGGGAACGCTCTGGAGCGGGGCCGTGCGCCCGGGCGATGCCCTGGAGCTCTTGCCCTCCGGAAAGATGGTGCGCGTGCGGCAGGTGGAGGTGCACGACCAGACCGTGGACGAGGCCCACGCGGGCCAGCGCGTGGCGCTCGCCATCCACGGCGTCCCGCGCGAGAACGTGGAGCGGGGCGACTGGCTCGCCACCACCGGGAGGTTCAAGCCCTCCCATCTCCTCGACGTGAAGCTCGACCTCCTCCTCTCGGCGCCCAAGCCGCTCGGTTCGCGCTCCCGGCTCCGGTGCCATCTGGGAGCCAGCGAGATCCTGGGCCGCGCGGTTCTCTTCGGCCGCGACGCGCTTCTCCCCGGCGGCTCCTGCTTCGCCCAGCTCAGGCTGGAGGCCCCAGCGACCGCGGCGGCCGGGGACCGGATCGTGATCCGGTCCTACTCCCCGGCCCTCACGATCGCCGGCGCCACGGTCATCGATCCCGCTCCCGGCAAGCGCGCCAGGCTGAGCCCGGAGGAAGGCGCCCGCCTGGAGACGCTCCTCTCGGGCTCTGCAATCGACAAGCTGGCCGCCCTCGCCGAGGATGCGGGCTCCGCGGGAATCGCAGCCGAGGGCGCCGCGGTCAGGCTGGGCTCGATCGCCGAGTCCATCACCGAGGCGGCATCCGCGGCGGCGGCGGCCGCCATCTCGGTCAGCGCCGAGGCGAGGCTCGTGCGCCTGCGCGACGGGCGCCTTCTCGCGCCGGCCGCCTGGCGCCAGGCCCTGGAGCGCGTGGTCGAGGCCGTAACCCGCTTCACCGAGGCGAACAAGCTTCGCGACGGAATCCCGAAAGGGGAGCTCAAGAGCCTCCTCGCCCGGGACCTTCCGGCGCCCGTCTTCGACGAGGCGCTGGAGATCCTGGTCGCGGGCGGACGCCTCGCGCTCCGGGGGGATCGCGTGACGTGCCCAAGCTCCGCGCCCGTCCTCAGCCCCAAACAGGCGCAGGCGGTGGCCGAGATGGAGCGGAAGCTCAGTGAGAAGGGTTTCCAGGTTCCTGAAGTGTCGGAGCTGACGCGGGGGATCCCCCCGGCCGAGAGGCCGGCCGAGCTGATTCGCTATCTGGTGGATAGCGGGCGGGCCGTCAAGGTTACCTCCGAACTCCTTTATCCCATGACGCTCTGGGATGACCTTGAGGACCGCCTGCGGTCCCACTTCCAGAAGAACGCCACCCTGACCATGGGCGCCTTCAAGAATCTGGCCCAGGTCTCGCGCAAGTACGCCGTTCCCATGCTGGAGCACCTCGACCGGACCGGCTTTACCCGCCGGGAAGGAGACGAGCGTCTCCCGGGCCCCCGGCTCAAGGACATGCGGCCGGCCGGACACTGACGGATTTCAGGGCGGGTGTGACTTTTATGGCATAGCCCATTGCAATTCGACACATTTTCTGCTATTGTTCCGACAGTAAAGGCGGGTGGATCCTCCTCCTCCCTCCTTCCACACTCCACCCCCAAGCGGGTGGCTGGGCCCTATGAGGAAGGTGCAAGCGGCCATGAGCCTCCTCCTCCGTTCGAAAGCCAACCGCGCGATCGTCACCTGCTTTTTCTCGATCGTTTTGCTCCTGATACTGGCTCTACCGGCGCCCTCGACCGTTCAAAATCGCGTCAACGCGTTCGGTCCGACCGCCGCGTGGGCCAGTTCGCCGGACGAGACCCTGAACCCGCCTCCCGCGCCCCCAAAGAAGAGTGCCGGACTGACGATCGTCGCCCCGGGCACCCAGGGCCGCGCGATCACGGGCCGCATGCTCTTCAGTATCATGTGGAGGATGTACTGGGCGGCGGTTCGATTCTGATCGAAGCATCCCGCTCGCGGAGAGTATCGGGTACCGAGACGTGAACAAATCAACGGCCGATCTGATTCGGGAACGTGAGGAGGCGGTTTCCACCGCTCGTCTCACGCAGGATCCCGAACGACATCTGCAGAGCCTCGAAGGCCTTGCCGAGATCTTCCTGCGGGCGGACAGTTACCTGCCTGCCCTCCAGAATCTCGACGAGTGCATCACGTCGGCCGAGCGCCTGGGCCTCGAGGAGTCGCGCATCGCGACCCTCGAGATGAAAGCCGCGCAGGTCCTCATCGACAAGGCGGACGCTCCCGAGGCGCTCCGTTATCTGGCCCGGGCGCGCGGCAGGATCGCCGCCGAGACCCATCCCGAGCTGGTGGCCAGGCTTCAGCTCCAGAGCGCACGCGCGCTCATCGAGCTGAGCCAGTACGACGAGGCGCTTCGCACCTGCGAGCGCGCCCACACCTGCTTCCGGGATCGCGGGCTCACCGGACCGCTCGCCCACACCTACAACTGCTTCGGCCGGATCTACTTCCGTCTCGGCGACCTGAACAAGGCCAAGGAATTCTACGAGGCTTCGCTCCATCTCTTCCGCTGGGATCTGAACGACGACGACGGTGTGATCCGCACCCACAACAATCTGGGCGTTCTCTACCGGCATCTCTCCGACTGGCGTCAGGCAACCTGGCACATGCTCCGCTCCATGGAGATCGCGACCCGCCTGGGAAACTTCGCCTACCTCGCCGTAACCTGCGCGAACCTGGGCATCGTGCATCTGAAGGCCGGCTCCTGGGACGAGGCTCGCGAGCATTTCGAGCGCGCGCTGACGAGTTATCTCCAGATCGGCCGCGACGCGGGCGTCGCACGCATGAGGATCGGGCTTGCGACCATCGCGTCCTACCGCCACGATTTCGCGACGGCCGAGGCGCACCTGAGCGTCGCGTGCCAGATCACTGCGCGTCTGGGGTGCTCGCGCGAGCAGGTGCTCTGCCTCATGGGCCGCGGCGATCTTCGCCACGAGATGGAGCATGCCGATCAAGCGCTCGGCCTCTACGATGAGGCGCTCGACATGGCGCGCCAGATCGCTCCTGAAGGGGACATGATTCACGAGCTGCAGCGCCGCCGGGCCGAGCTGTTCACGCTGCGCGGGGACGTCGCGCGCGCGACGGAGGCCGCGGACGACGCGCTGCAGGGCGCGCTCCGGCTCAAGGACCAGCTCGAGGAAGGCGCGGCGCGGCGCGTCCTTGCGGCCATCCACACCCTCGAGGGCCGCCACGCGGAGGCCAACGCGCAGGCGCGGCAGTCGATCCGGCTCCTCGAAGGGATCCACGAGCGCTTCGAGCTGGCGCGGGCGTATCGCGAACAGGCGCAGCGGGCCAAGGGGAATGCCGACCCCGAGCGCCTTCGCGAAGCTCAGAACTATGCGTTCAAGGCGATGTCCCTGTTCGAGCAGCTCGGCCTCGAGGACCAGGTCCGGGATTGCGAAGGGGCCCTGCGCGAGTTGAACGCGCCCTCCTGGCTCGTCGCTCCGCGCGTCGACCGACCTCAGCACCGCTCCTCGTCCCAGACCCAGGACATCGCCCGTGCGCACGGTTTCATCACGGAGCAGACGCGAACGCTCGAAGTGGTGCGGAAGGCTACCGAGCTTCTGTCCACGCCCGCGCGCGTCCTGATCCAGGGAGAGACGGGGGTCGGGAAGAACCTCCTTGCCTACATGTTCCGCACGTTCGAAATCGAGCGGGGCCGCCCGTTCGTGGAAGTGAACTGCACCAGCCTTCCCGGGGATCTGGTCGAGAGCGAGCTCTTCGGCTACGTGAGGGGCGCGTTCACCGGGGCGGCGATCACGAAGCGGGGGATCTTCGAGGACGCGGATGGCGGCACGATCTTCCTGAACGAGATCGGCGAGCTGTCCGAGCGGACGCAGGTCAAGCTCCTGCAAGTTCTCGATGACGGCACCTACCGCCGGTTGGGCGAGGTTCGGTCGCGGCAATTGAATGTGCGGATCATCTCGGCGACGAACAAGGATCTGGACGCCGCGGTGAAGGCCGGCTGGTTCCGCGCGGATCTCTTCTATCGCCTCGGGCAGGTTGTGCTGTCCCTTCCCCCGCTGCGCGAGCGCCGCGACGATATTCCGCTCCTGATCCGCAATTATCTGGACGAGCTTTCGGTCCGGGAAGGGCGCCAGGTGCTCTTCTCCTCGGACGCCTTGGAGTATCTGGTGTCGCTCCCCTGGCTCGGGAACGTCCGCGAGCTCAAGCACAAGATCGAATCGATCTTCCTCTGCGCCGGTCGCCAGGAGCTCCTGGACCGCGCGTCGCTCATGCCGATTCTGTACCCGGGCATCGGCGTTGCGCCGGAAGCCTACCCTTCGCGCGGTCTGCGAGGAAAGGTGGACATGGCGAAGCGAGAGGAAGTCCTCGCCGCCCTCTCGCGGAACGGCGGCAACCGAAGCCGCGCGGCGCTCGAGCTGGGCATCACGCGCCGCCACCTGATCCGCCTGCTGAAGCAGATCTACTAGCCGCCCGTCGCGCTCCGTCCTATCGCCGCACTCCGCTGTTCCGTTCCTTTATTCAGATCATTTAACAGGGGTGACATCCACGTCCCTCCGACCCTGTCGGGTGTGACATTGTCCGAGCTTCCACGAACACAATCCGTTACCCGGATGCCCGCCTGTCGGGGTGTGACATCCATGTCGCTCCAGCGGTCCCACCCGGCTTCCGCGCACGTTCTGGCCGAGGTCCGACAACACCCATAAGGCGTTTTCGTTCCAGCAACATACCGGGGCCAGTGGTTTCCCTCCGGGGAACTCTCGCGGCTGGGCACGTCGCATGCTTTAACATAATTGCCGGAAGCAGTGGTTGAACGAGCTTCGAGGGCAACGACGAAGACGGCCAACAAGGTTGTACGTGGGGCCGCGGACGATGGGGAGCTCTCAGGAGATGCCATAGCCCGGGGCGAACCTCTCTACTTCAGGTCCCAATGGACATAAAGGCTCCTAGGCTGACTCGACTTGGGTGCCTCACTCGTCCGCGACCCACTTTGAGATTTTGAGATCGGCAGCACCGGAAACGAGCACCGATTGACGGGTCCCCCCCGACAACGATCAAGCAACCCAGAACGACACCTCGCGATCGCTCTCTCTATTCTTCACGCCGGATTCGTCCCTGGCTTATGGGGACGGACGACCAGTTCGCGCTCCCGACTGCAAATGGCCTGGCCGGGCTTCGCGCGCCTGGGTTTGGATACGAACTTTCGTTCGGTATAGATGACCGGGACCCGCGTTTGTTTTCGCGCCTTGCTGAAGAATGCGGCGATCTGAGCCGCCTCCACCAGCGTCGTCGGCTTGGGCTTGGAGTTTCGAGTGGGGCGGCGAAGGATCACGTGGGATCCCGGCGCCCCCACGACGTGAAACCAGAAGTCGTGGGGGTTCGATAACCGGTGGGTGATGAGGTCGTTGTCGGTGTTGCTGCGGCCGACCCAGACTTCCCATCCATCGCTCGTAACGTACGTCCTTGGCCGGAGCGACTTGTGCGCCCCTGGAGCTCCGCGCCCTGGACGTCCCGCACGGGGCGCGCCGTGGGCCTGTCGACCCAGATGGGTCTCTCGTACGTCGCCCCGTGCACTGGATTCGATCTTCGCATCGCTCAGGAAGCGCGCGATTCGGGCGAGCGCGTCTCTGGGCGTCATGAGGCGAGAGTCGCGGCGCAGCTCACCAAGTTCCGAAAGGCTCCGGCGAGTTTCGGTGAGCCGCGCGTCCGCGACCCGCTCGCCTCGTTCGCCTTTCTTGGCTCTCTGGAAGAGCCGCGCCGCGTTCTCGTCGGGGGAGAGTGAAGGGTCGAGGTCTATTTCGACCGTAGCTCGTGGCGAGTCCGCGAATGGATCGGGGAGACCAACGCGGCTCGCCCCCCTCGGTATCTTCCCGAAATTGGCGAGGAGGATCTCGCCGCGTCTGCGGTCGAGCCGCATGTCCGCCGCCTTGCGCCTGTCCTCCTCGGCAGCCGCCGCCCGGCGCGTGAGCGTCCGCTCCGCGGACCTGAGCGCCCGGTCCACCTCGGCAAGGAACTCCGTGAGGAACGCGGCCGCGATCCGCTCGCGCAGCGCCTCGCGAGCATCGGGCGGCGTGGCGTCCTGGATCATGGGCGGCCGGTAGCCCTGGGGCAGCTCGGGGGCCGCCGCCTCGCCGCGCCCCTCCCGGTGGAACGCCCAGAGAACCGTTCCCTCCGGCCGGGCGACGAGCGTCAGGTTCACGCGCGGTCCTTCGGCATCGAGCGTGAGCCGGTATCCGTGATCGCCTCCCGGCTCCGGCTCGAATTCGAGATCCAGCCCGCCGGCCTCGCGGGCGCGCGCTCCGGCCACCAGTGTGTTCCGGAGCGGCATCTCGATCGCCTGGTAGCGCGAGCCCCGAGGGTCCGGATCGATGGGCAGGTCGGGTGCCTGCGCGTACCACGCGTTCTTTCGCTCGAGGTGGATCCAGAGGAAGACGCGCGGCGGCCCCACGAACGAGATCGCGAGCGAATGGCTGGTGAGCGGGACCACGCCTCGAACCTCGCGGCCGAAGATCCCCGGGATCTCGGCGGCCCCGCTCATGGCTTCCGTCCGCCCGTGAGCCTCGCGAGGTTGTTCGCGGCGTCGGAGAAGCCGGGATCGATCTCCGCGGCGCGGCGATAATGCACGAGCGCCTCCTGCGTGCGCCCCATGCGCTCGAGCACGACCCCCAGATTGTTCTCAGCCTGCGTGAACCGAGGCTCGAGCCGGATCGACTCCCGGTACGCGGCGAGAGCGGAGTCGGGCCGGTCCGCCCGGACGTGGATGTTGCCCAGCGCGTACCACGCGGCCGCGTAACCGGGCCTGAGCCGGAGGAGCAGGCGCACGTGCGCGAGCGCCGAATCGGGCTGCCCCGCCTCGTCCTCGGCGGCGCTCAGGTTGAGCAGCGACTCGTTGAACTCCGGCTTCAGCTCGAAGGCGCGCCGGTGGTGCTCGATGGCGCGGGGAAGATCGCGCGTCTGGTAGTAATAGCTCCCGAGCACGGCGTGCACGTAGGCCGAGCGGGGGGAGTCCCGGAGCATCGAGGAGTAGAGGGTGAGGTCGTCCCTCCAGATCGAAACGCGCGGCAGGAGGAGGATGAGAAACAACGGAGCGGCGATCCCGGCCAGGATCGCGCCCGCGCCTGACGGAAGGAGCGGGATCGCGAGCGCGAGCGAGGCGCTTGGAATGAACAGGAAGCGCTCGGCCACGAGCGCGCCGGCGATGATCCGCGCGTAGCAGAGCGGGAAGAGCGTCAACGCGAAGAGAAGGA
>JAYUAE010000135.1:0-4255 GCA_043741515.1 Candidatus Eiseniibacteriota bacterium
GGACGCCTCCCCGAGAACGGCGTGTCGAGCGCCGCGATGTACACGAAGGGCTTGAAGGCCGAGCCCGGCTGCCGGCGCGACTCGACGGCGCGGTTGAAGGGGCTCGCGCGGTAGTCGCGCCCGCCCACCAGCGCGCGGATGGCCCCGTTCTGCGGCTCGATCGCGAGCAGCGCGGCCTGGGCGGGGTCGCGACCCGCGCCGCTCACCGGCGAGCGGGCGTCCGCCTCGCGGGCCCCCTCGCGCACGCAGCGCTCCGCCGTTTCCTCGAGCCTTGCGTCCAGCGTGGTGAACACGGAGAGCCCGCGCGTGCTCAGATCCGCCTCCGAGATGTCCTTCGAGAGGACCTCCCGCACATAGTCCACGAAGTACGGCGCCCGGGTCGTGGGAGCCGGGTTGGGCGCGAAGTGGAGCGGTATCCGGCGCGCGCGCTGCATTTCGGCCTTCGAGATGAAACCGCAGGCGACCATGTCGTCCAGAACCTCGTTCCGGCGCCCGATCGCCAGGTCGGGGTCGTGGTAGGGCGACATGCGATTCGGGGACGGAATGATGCCGGCAAGGAGCGCCCCTTCGCCGAGGGTGAGCTCGCTGGCGTGCTTGTTGAAGTAGAAGAGGGCCCCCTCCTCCACGCCGCAGATGCTCCAGCTCCCGCGCTGCCCCAGATAGATTTGATTCAGGTAGAACTCGAGGATCTGCTCCTTGGAATAGCGAATCTCGATCAGGATCGCGAGAAGCGCCTCGTGCAACTTCCGGGTGAAGGTCCTCTGCCGCGAGAGAAAGACGTTCTTCGCAAGCTGCTGGCTGATGGTGCTCCCTCCTTCGACCAGCGTTCCCGCGCGCATGTTTCGGGCGGTGGCGCGCCCGATGCCGAGAAGGTCGAGCCCCATGTGGCTGAAGAAGCGGCGATCCTCGCTCGCCACGGCGGCCAGAGCCACGTGGCGCGGAATCGAGGCGAGCGGCAGGAAGGAGCGGCGCTCACGCTCCTGGTCCGAGAACTGGGCCAGGAGCTGCGGATCGATGCGCAGGAGGCCGCGCGGCGTCGGCTGGCCGAAACCGTTCCCGATCGAGGCCACCTGGCCGTCCCGGATCTCGACCAGGGTCTGCGCGCCCGGCTCGGCCCGGTCGGGGTATGCGAAGGGGCGGAGGTAGATCTCGAAGATGGATCCCTGCGTGCGGTACTGGCCCGGAGCATACGGCTTTCCGGTCGTGCGCCGGTAGCGCGCCGCTTCCAGCGCCTGGCGCAGATCGGATGCGTCGAGCGGCATCCCCGTGCGGAGCTCGAGCCAGTCCGCGTAGACGTTCGTGGGAAATTTCCAGCCCTGGCCCGAATAGCGGAACGAGGAAAGGGAGGAGAGCCGGAACCAGTCGTACCCCAGAACCGCGAAGACGAAGAGGAGAACGACGATCGCCCAGCCGAGCCGGCTTTTCGAGAACGAGCCGAACCTCCGGCGCATCCAGTCGGGAAGCCGAAGTTCCGGCTTCTTCCACGCCGGGGTGGGAATTGGATTCACCGGGTGAGCCTACGGCCCATGCCTGCGGTCGTCAACTTGCGGGGATCGGATGGCGTTCGGCGTCGAGACCGAGGCGGTGCTCAGTGGTGTTCGCTGATCGCGTCTTCGAGCTGGCGCAGCCTCGACACGGATCTGCTGTCCGCGCCACCCGCGGGAGCGCCCAGGAGATACTCGCGGTAGGCGGCGAGCGTGTCCTTCTGGTCGGCGCGGCGGCCCGTGATGCTCTGGATGGCCCAGAGGCAGTCGGCGTACTCGCGCTTCGCGCGCGCGCGATCGGGGCCGATGATCTTCTCCATGAAAGATTTCCACGTGGAGCGAAGCTTCCTCAAGGTGACCAGGTCGCCACGTTCTTCGGCCGCGACGGTCGCGAGATGGAGGCGCTGGATCGGAGTGACTTCGCCCATAGCGGACTGGCCTGGCGCCGGGACGGCGGGCTCGGCCTTGGGTGTTTCCGTGCGCCACATCGAGGGCGCCGGCGTGGACGCCGGCGACGGGCTCTTCGTATCGGGCTCGGGCGTGTCGGGCTCCGCCGGCCTGAACGGCTCGTCCGCGGCGCGATGCTCCGGCTCGCTGGCCGGTCTGGGCGCGGGAGTGACCGGTGTGGGCGCAGGAGTGACCGGCTTGGGCGCAGGAGTGACCGGCTTGGGCGCGGAGGTGACCTGTCGGGGCGCGGAGGTGACCGGGCTCGGCGCGGGCGGCGAGACGCGCGGGCTCTCGGCCGGAGGCGCCATGGCGCTTGACCCCAGCGGAATCGGCTGCGGCGCGTTGGACGACGCGGACATGCGAGGCGCGGGCGCGGCGGGCTTGCCCTGGGTCGTCATGTCCGGAGCGTCCGTGCTCTGATCGGCCGGGACCGCTCCGCCGTCGCCGGCAGGCGGCTGAACGGCGCCAGGATCGGGCGCGGGGGCCGGCGGCGATTCCTGTGACGGAGATTCGCCGGGCGCGCCCGGCGATGGCATTTGATGAGCGGCAGAACCAGGCTTCTCGGAGCTGGGCGCGGCCATGTGCAGCACGAACCAGGAAGAAAACGCGAGCAGCGCGGCTCCGACGATGCTGCCGGCTCCCCACAGGATCACCCGCAAATTGGAGGATTTCTTGTCCTCGGCCCCCCTGCGATTGAGAGCCTCGGTCGCAAAGAACAGGCTCTCTTCCGGCGGCTTCACGTCGGCCTTGGCGTCGGCGGGCTCGAAATCCCACGCGTTCGATTCACCCTTCGCATTCCCCGCCACGTCGTTGACGCCGGCCAGAGCGTCCTCGTCGCTCCCGGCGGAGGCGGATAGCGCGGACTCGACGGGGACGGGTGACGAGGACGAGTCGGAATCCATTCCTGGAAAGATCGCCCCGTCCGCCGGGATCTCGACCGGGGCCGGCGCTTCTTCCGGCATTCCGGGAGACGCCGGCGAGGACTGAGCCTGCGCTCCGCCGCCCGCATCGGGACCGAAGATGCGATCGATCGTCCAGTCCTCCTGTCCAATGGCGGGAGGCTTCTCCTGGGAACCG
This sequence comes from Candidatus Eiseniibacteriota bacterium, assembly GCA_043741515.1. Lineage (GTDB taxonomy): Bacteria > Eisenbacteria > RBG-16-71-46 > SZUA-252 > SZUA-252 > WS-7. The sequence goes on from JAYUAE010000135.1 coordinate 3,009, forward strand.
ATGGCGCGAACCAGCTCCAGCTCGAGACGGCACCCTTCGCAGATCGAGATGTGCTGCTCCGCGAAAGCGCGCTCCGATTTCGGAAGCGATCCGTTTACAAGGGCTTCCATCTTCGGTTTGACCGCGGCGCAATCCATGAGGTGGGTATCGGAACGCCCCGGTTGATTCTTGAGCGGGGGCTGCGCGGGAGGGATGGGAGGGCCGAAAAAGAATGCCGCCGGCGGCGGGGCGCGTCTCCGGCGGCGAAGTATCTGGGGCGAAGGAGCTTAAGCGGTAAAGCGGGTTCCCGCTAGTCGGGCAGGACCGCGCCTTCGACCGGGCACGCCTCGAGGCATGCGTTGCAGCTCACGCAATCCTCCGCGACGACGAAGAACCAGCCCGTCCCCTTCGTGTTCTGCCCTTCCCCTTTCTTGATACAATCCACGGGGCAGACATCCACGCAGGAACTCTCCCCTTCACAGATGTCTTTGACGATGACGTATGCCACATGACCTCCGACAGTAGGACAATCCCTGGAGCATGTTAACCGACTTCGAGCATCCGGTCCAGGGCGACTCGCGCCCAGCGTTTGTCGGTCTCCGGAACGCGTATTGGATTCACGACGTTCCCTTCGAGCAGGTTCTCAAGCGCCCACAGAAGATTCTGGGGCGAGATCCGGTACATCGTCGCGCAGAGGCAGAAATCCTTCGAGAGGATCGCGATCTTCTTGTCCGGGTGACACCGGGCAAGGCGGCTCACCAGGTGGTACTCGGTGCCCACCGCCCAGCTGCTTCCCGCGGGAGCCTCCTGGAGCACGCGGATGATGTGCTCGGTCGAGCCGACCTCGTCCGCTGCCTGGACCACTTCGTGCGGAACCTCGGGATGGACCAGGATCCGAACGGAAGGGTCCTCCGCCCGGCGCTCGTGCACGTGGCGGAGGAGGAACTTCGTGTGCACCGAGCAGCATCCCTTCCAGAGAATCACCCGCGCGCGCTCGATAGCCGCGCGCGTCAGTCCGCCCGATTCCTTCGCGGGATCCCAGACCACCATCTGCTCGAGAGGAATCCCGAGCTGGACGCCGGTGTTTCTTCCCAGATGCTCGTCCGGAAAGAAGAAGATCCTGGACTCTCGCCGGAACGCCCACTCGAAGAGTTTCCGAGCATTCGAGGACGTGCATACCGCGCCCCCTCGCTCGCCGCAGAACGCTTTCAGCTCGGCGGTGGAATTCATGTAGGTGACGGGGACGAATGGGAGTCCGAGCCGGTCCA
>JAYUAE010000136.1:0-4222 GCA_043741515.1 Candidatus Eiseniibacteriota bacterium
CAGCGCGTTCTACGGCGGCGTGACCGTGGCGGACGCCCTAGCGCACTACACGAAGACCATGGGGACGGCTCAGCGGAACAATCCCACCATCGCCGTGGGTCGGGCAGACGTGATTGACCTCGTGACGGGCATTTCCCACCGGATCCGTGACCCGCAATGACCACCAACCCAGCCAAGCCAGTCTGCAGGCTGGTGGGGACTGACGGAAACGTCTTCTCGATCATCGGCCGCGTGCGGCAGTACACCGGGGCAACTAAGCCGGGATAGCACCGAGGTACCAATGCTGGTACCGTCTCCTCCATGCGCACCAAGATCGCACCGGGCACCCGCCTGGGACCCTACGAGATCCAATCGCTGATCGGCTCGGGTGGGATGGGCGAGGTCTACCGGGCGCGGGACGATAGGCTTCACCGCGACGTGGCGGTCAAGGTCATCCCCGAGGCGTTCGCCGGTGATTCGGACCGGCTCCTCCGGTTCGAGCAAGAGGCTCGAGCGACGGGACAGCTCAACCACCCGAACATCGTCGCGATCTACGACGTGGGTACGGGCGCGGGCGGCGCGTCGGACGCAGGTAACGGTGACCTCCCCTACATCGTCACCGAGCTGCTCGAGGGCCAAACGCTCCGCGAGTCCCTGGCGCATGGGCCGATCCCGCCGCGAAGGGCCATCGAGTATGCGACCCAGATCGCGGCGGGGCTCTCCGCGGCGCACTCGAAGGGGATCGCGCACCGCGATCTCAAGCCCGAGAACCTCTTCATCGTAAAGGGCGGGCACCTCAAGATCCTCGACTTCGGCCTCGCGAAGCTTCTGCGCCCTTCCGGGATTCCGGCGGACCACAAGACCGCCTCGATCCAGGCGAGCCTCACCATGACCGGGACGATCATGGGTACGGCGAGCTACATGGCGCCCGAGCAGATCCGGGAGCAGCCAACGGACCACCGTGCCGACATCTTCTCTTTGGGCGCGATCCTCTACGAGATGCTGACCGCGAAGCGCGCCTTCGACGGCGAGACGCCCATGGACCGGATGACCGCGATCCTCCACTCCGAGCCGCCGGAACTACCGGCCTCCATAGAGGACGCGCTCCCCGGAATCGGCAAGGTGATCCGCGCCGCGCTCGATAAGCGCGCCGAGGACCGCTTCGATTCGGCCCGCGACATGTCCTTCGCACTCTCGCTCGTGACGGAACGGACCGGTGCGCGGCCCGACGCGAGCCCCACGGCCGCGTCCACCGCGGCGGGCGGGGAAACCGCGATCGTCTCGCCCCAGCGCCTTTCGTACCGCCGCATCACGTTCCGCGATGGCGCCATTCACGGCGCGCGATTCGCGCCCGACGGCAAGGCGGTGTGTTACGCCGCCTCCTGGGAAGGCAACCCTCTCGAGCTTTTCTGGAGCTATCCGGGGAATCCCGAGGCGCGCGCGCTCGGTTTCCCCACGGCGGATCTCCTTTCGATCGCCCCCACGGGCGAAATGGCGGTCTCGCTCCGCTGGAAGTCGCGGGGCGGGTTCATCTACACCGGGATGCTGGCGCGGATGCCTTCTGGGGGCGGCGCCCCCAAGGAGATCATGGACGGCGTCTGGGAAGCTGAATTCAGCCCCGACGGACGCCGGCTCGCGATCGTCCGCGACGAAGGTGGGATGACGCGAATCGAGTTTCCCGCGGGGACGGTCCTTTATCAGACGCCCGGATGGGTCAACAGTGTCCGTGTGTCGCCCGACGGCACGCGGTTCGCCTTTCTGGATCACCCGACGCGAGGGAACGACGCGGGATCCGTCGTGCTCGTGGATCTGGATCGAAACGTGAAGCAGCTCTCGAGGGGCTGGTCCAGCGAGCGGGGGCTCGCCTGGTCCCCGGACGGACGCGAGGTCGTCTTCGCCGCGGCGGCGGATGCGGGCCGCGGACTCCACGCGGTCAGCCTGGATGGCGCGGAGCGCCAGGTGCTCCAGATTCCCGGCAACATGACGTTGGCAGACATTTCGCACCAGGGCGCAGTACTTGTCTTGCTGGAGCACGAGCGCATGAGAGCCCGGTTCATGGGTGCAGGCGACGCGGGCACGCGCGACCTGACATGGCTCGACTGGACGCGACTCTGCAGCATCACATCTGACGGAACTCGGATCCTGTTCGACGAAACAGGCGTCGGGGGCGGCGAGTTGGGCTCCGCGTACTTTCGCGGCACAGATGGCTCGCCCGCCATCCGGCTCGGGGACGGCATGGCCTACAACTTCTCGCCCGACGCGCAGTGGGCGCTCACCGGCGTGGGCGTCTCGCCGGCGCGTCTCGATCTGGTGCCCTGCGGCGCAGGCGAGCCCCGAATGCTCCCGACCGGTGACCTCAAGGTCGATCACGCATCCTGGTTCCCGGATGGCCACACGATCTGCTGCCTCGCCCGGGAGCCTGGGCACGGGATGCGTCTCTTCAAGTTCGACATCGAGACCGGCAAGTACGTTGCCTTCAGCGAGGAGGGAATCACCAACTACGACGTGCTCGTCTCGCCGGACGGCCACTCCGTCGCCGCACACGGGCCCGACCGGAAGCTCGCGATCTATCCTGTCGACGGCGGAGCGCCGAAGCCGCTCAAGGGTGTTCTCGAATACGAGCGCCCCTCCCGTTGGAGCGCCGAGGGGGACGCGATCTTCGTGTTCACGCGCGGCGAGGTCCCGGCGAGGGTGTGGCGGATCGATCTCGAGACCGGCGAGCGCAAGCTCTGGCGGGAGATTTCACCGCCCGATCGAACCGGAGTCGAAGGCATCGCGACCGTGCGCATGACCGCGGACGCGGCCTCTTTCGCCTACAGCTACTATCAGCGGTTGAGCGGGCTGTACGTGGTCGAGGGGTTGTTCTAGGGGCGGCGCCGGCCAGCGCGGCCCCGCGTCCCGTTCAAAACGAGAACACCACACCGACTCTTCCGCGCCCGCTTGATCGCCGCCATGACGCCCTTCTTCGCGCGGAGGGCCCGCACCACCGCCTTCTGTTTCGGCTTGAGATTCCGACTGTAGCCCATGTACTTTCCGTGCAGCCTAAGCGCCTTGAGCCGCGCGGGCAACAGCTTGAGCCTGCGGTGGGGCTTCCCAGCATGAGACTTGACCTTCTGCACCGCTGCGGCTCACCGATTGAATAGGACCGCCGTGACAGACACGAAGGCGACCGGGTGGCCATCTGCTATCGCCGGCGCATAGACGTACTGTCGCACCGCTGCGACTGCTGCCTCGACGAGCTTTGGATCATGCTCGACTAGGGAACTGGGGTCAGGCTCGAACGGATTGGTTATGTCTCGGTAGGTCGGTAGTACGTGAGCATCCAGCACGCGCCCCGTACGGCAGACCAGTGCCTGGACATTGATGGTGTCATTAACTCCACGGACAAATGCACTTCGTGGATACACCGGTTCTACTCTCTGGACGACGTACCCACCAGAAGTGAAGGCGGGATACGGATGCGTTAGATCCGCGGTCGCGATCGAGAACGTTTGATTGGGGCCGAGGCAATCCTCTACCCCTGGGACGCTCCCGGGAATCAATTCGATCTCAGCCTTGGCGAAGCTTGTGGTCCTACCATCTCGTATTTCCACCTGTACTGTAGCCGGCGGTGCGCCCGCCGGGATCGAATACGGTGCCCAATAAATCCCGCCAGGCAGCCCGGCCGCTTCGGCATTCGCGACTAGAACCACAGACCACCCCACACCTGCGCCAGGCGGTGGTGGTGGGACCAACTTGAGATCGACGTGCTCGCCGGCTGCAACGCCGTGACGTGGCAGAACGATGTGGTAGCTAGTGCCTCCGATCCGTGGGGCAGCTACCGCGACCGGCGCGATGAAAGGAAACAGAGCCAGCAAGACCGCAACGAACCGCATATACGCCCCCTCGAGCGGTGAGCCACTGATGGTGTCCCAACCGGCAAACGACTTGTCCCAGCCACGTTCGCGTGCCTTCACTGCCGAGCCGATTTCCCGGCCAGCCTCTTCGCCCGCCTGATCGCGGCCCTGACGCCCCTCTTGACGCGGAGGGCCCGGACTTCTGCCTTTGCCTTCGCCTTGAGTTGCCTCTTGTAGCCCAGATACCTCCCGTGCAGCCGGAGAGCCTTGAGGCGGGCGGGCATCAGCTTGAGCTTGCGGCGGGGCTTCCCAGCCGGCGTGGCAGAGTTGACCCGGCTGATGTCGCGCACCTGGGCTGCCAAACGAGCCAGCGATTGTTCCTTGGCGCGGAGGGACCGTCGAGCTGT
>JAYUAE010000137.1:0-4212 GCA_043741515.1 Candidatus Eiseniibacteriota bacterium
ACCACGGCCACCTACGTCCTCCAGAAGACCCGAGACAAGTGGCAGATCATCCATGTCCACGTGTGCCCTGCGCGGGAGCAGTAGAGCTAGCGCTACAGCAGCCCCTCGATGACGTAGAGATCGCAGAGCGATTGCGGGTAGCTGAAGACAATAATTGATTCGTCGGGAGTCATCGCCACCCGGGTAAGGCCGTCCACCCCCGTGCGGTCCGCGGGGGACAGCTCGCGGTACGGCTTGCGCTCTCCGGTCGCGAGATCAATGCGGAAGCTACGGGCAGGGAGGGCGCCTCGCTCGAACAGGAAGAGCGCGGCGCCGTCGGCGCTCCAGGCGAACACCCGCTCCTCCGCTCCTACCAGGGGCACGGGCTTGGGCGCTCCGCCATCCACCGGATAGAGGAAGAACGTGAGGTCGGGGCCCCGCGCTCCGACGAATTTTCCGTCGGGCGAGACCAGCATGTCCATGGGGCTCACGCCCTCTTCCGAGAGCGCTCGCTGCTCGCCGGACTCCAGGTCGAGCTCGTAGAGCCTCAATCCTCCGGAGCCCTCGTTGGCCACAGTGCAAATCCGCCGGCCGTCCGGGAACCACGTTGCGTTGTGGCAATTGAGCTTTCCGGTCGGGACAATCCTCGTCTCGCCCGCCCCGGTCGGCAGGAGGAGAAGGCGAAGCGGCGTGCCCTCCAGAGCCGTCAGCGCCCACCGGCCGTCCGGGGAGAGACGCGGGTTCACGCCTTCGCCGAGCTTGGTCGCGGGAGAGCCGTCCGCGTCACGCAAGTACACCGAGTGCAGCTCGCCTCCTCCGATGCCGGTCTCGTCAAAGAGCACCGTCCTCCCGTCCCGCGAGATGTCGCGCGCGAGCGACCAGTCCAGCCAGGTCAGGTCCTGGACGTGTCCGTTTGCGCCGTGGAGCTGCATCCGCATGCGATTGTTCCCGTGAACCACGAGAACCCGTCCCTGGCGCGAGATGTCGGCGAGATTCAGATGTCCCGCCGTCTGGAACACCGGGCGCAGCGCGCCATCCAGCGTGACTGCATACAGCGTGCGGCTGGACTCCGCGCGAAACGCCGTGAACCAGACCTCGCGCCCATCCGGAGACCACGCGAGGCCCTGCGCGCTGGACCAGCCGCTCGAGAGGACCTCGAGGTTTCCTTCCATGTCGACGACCGCGACGTTGCCGGCGTCGTTGCCGCGCCAGGGATGATCCAGAAACGCGATCCGGGTCCCGTCCGGCGATACGCGGATGCTGCTCTGCCATCCCGCCGTCTCGTGGAGCACCTTTCCGATGGGGCATTCGAGCCGGGTCATGCCTCCGGACTCGCGGATGATCGCGAATTGACGCCCCGGTCCCCAGTCGGCCTCGTGCACGCCCTCTTGAATCGAGCGAGGGGCGCCGCCCCCGAGCGGCATCCGCGCGAGCATGCCCGAGCGGATGAAGCCTCCCTTGTTGTGGCGCTTGAGCGAGACCGCCATCTCTCCCGTGGATGCGATGGCCAGTATCTCCGCGTCGGGATACCCGAGCGCCCGCGATTCCGGATTCCCCGAGTGCGCCCAGAACAGCTCGACCGGGCGGCCCTCCCAGGCCGCGCCGTAGTAGACCGATTGCCCGTCCGGCGCAAAGCGCGCATCGTAGATGATGCCCTCGCGGTAGGTGAGCCGATGAAGGGTGGCGGTGCGAGTGGCGGGTGGCTTTGTGGCGCCCGCCTCGGCCTGTATCGCGCCCGCGCGCGCGGCCGTGCGCTCCGTCACGAGCGAGAGCGCGAAGGACATCTCCCGCGCCGATTCGAAGCGGTCCTCGGCGCGCTTCTCGATGGCGCGGCGCATGATCTTGCCGACCCCGGGGATCGCGTCCTCCACGGCGGGCGCGAGGTCGGGCGGCTCGGAGTGGAGGATCGCGGTCATGCGGTCCATCGGCGTCTCGCCGTCGAAGGCCCGCTTGCCGGTGAGCATCTCGTAGAGGATCGAGCCCAGCGAGAAGATGTCGGCGCGATGGTCGGTCGGCTGCTCGCGGATCTGCTCGGGCGCCATGTAGCTCGCCGTGCCCATGATGGTTCCGGTCATGGTGAGGCTCGCCTGGATCGAGCCGGTCTTGTCGTGGGCGGCCGCGCCGGCGCCGCTCGCGTCGGCGACGGGGCGCAGCAGCTTCGCCAGCCCGAAATCGAGGATCTTGAGGTGGCCGGCCGGGGTGACGAAGAGGTTCTCCGGCTTGAGATCGCGATGCGCGATGCCCTTCGCGTGCGCCGCGGTCAGCCCGGCCGCGATCTGGATCGCGTAGTCCACCGCCTTGCGGGGCGGGATCGGGCCGTTCGCCACGACGGCGCGAAGGTTCTGGCCCTCGAGCAGCTCGGTGACGATGTAGGGAACGCCTCCGTTTCCGTCCGACGTTCCCAGATCGTAGATCGCGACGATGTTCGGATGGTTGAGCTGGCCCGTCGCCCGCGCTTCCTGCTCGAAGCGGCGAAGCCGGTCCGTGTCTCCGGCAAACCCGTCCGGCAGGACCTTGACCGCGACGTCCCGGTGAAGACGGGAATCGCGAGCCATGTAGACCTCGCCCATCCCGCCCGTTCCGATGAGCGTCTGGATTTCATAGTGCCCGAGGCGTGTGCCGGGGGCGATCTTGGTGCGCATGGTGTCCCGGACGATCCTGGTCGTATGGCGCTGGGGAAGAAAGCGCGTCAGTATAGCAGAAGCGGCCTCGCGGCCGGAGACGGCTCCTTCGTGGCTAAACCACTTGTCCTATGTGACCGATAGTTATAACATATGTAGTACAAGGAGGGCTCATGGTCACACTCAAGGTTCGGAAGGTGGGCAACTCACTGGGCTTCATTCTTTCATCCGAGGTCGTGCACAAGCTGAACGTGGAAGAGGGGGATCAGGTCTTCCTGACGGAGGCCCCCGACGGTTTCCGGCTTACGCCCTACGATCCCAATTTCAAGGAAACCATCGAGCTGGCGGAAGGCTTCATGAAACGCTTCAAGAACGCTCTTCGTGATCTTGCGAAATGAGCAAGGAGCCCAGGTGGCTCTCCAAGGTCGCGGTGCGGGCCATCCACGAGAAACTGCTTGCCGAGCATGGGGGCGCACGGGGGGTTCTTGACGATGGAATCCTCGACAGCGCTCTTGCTGCGCCGAGGAACCGTTATCTATACGAACGAAGTGACATCTTCCGGCTGGCGGCAACCTACGCTCATGCCATCACCCGGGATCACCCATTCGGTGACGGGAACAAGCGAGTTGCGCTCACACTGGCAGGCGTCTTCCCGGAGCTGAACGGGTACCAGCTGACCGCCTCGGAGGGCGAGGCGGTGTCCGCGATGGTCGCTCTTGTCGAGCGAAGGTTGGATGAGGAGGCCTTCGCAGCCTGGCTCGAAGCGAATAGCGCTCGCCCGCGGACACGCGTCCGGGGGCGGCAGGCGCCTGCCCCCCGCCGGCCGCGCGCTAAGAAGCGGTCCACTGAGGAGGGATGAGTCACATGGGAAGCTCGCGTGTTGGACCATTCGGGGTCGCGGTGGCGGTGCTCGTCGTGGTCGCCCTCGTCCTGGCCGCGATCTTCTGCGCCTTCCCCTGGGCGATGACGTTGCACCGCGCCGCCTGACCGCGCCGCTCCCACCGCGAAAGCCTCCCGTGTTAATCTCGGGGATTCGTGCCCGCCGCCGGAAGTTCAGGCCCCGAGCGAGCCGGGATCATCCGCCCATGGAAGGAGACGCCTATGAAGAGAATCGCAGCCGTCCTGACCGTTTGCTTCGTGGCAATTCTCGCCGCAGGATGCAGTCAGCAGCAGAAGCCCGCAGCGGACACGCGCGCGGCCGATGAGGCCGCGATTCGCACGGCCGATTCCACCTGGTCCAGTGCCACTGAGGCCAAGCAGGTCGACCAGCACATGTCGTACTACGCTGACGACGCAGCGGTGCTGGGACCCAACGCGCCGATGGCAAGCGGCAAGCCGGCCATCCAGAAGATGATCACCGACATGTTCGCGATGCCGGGGTTCGGGCTCAAGTGGCAGGCAACGAAGGTGGAAGCCGCGGGCTCGGGTGACATCGCCTACACGATGGGGACCTATGACTTCTCGATGAACGGTCCGAAGGGCGCGCCGATGGCGGATCACGGCAAGTACCTGACCATCTGGAAGAAGCAGTCGGATGGAACGTGGAAGGTAGCGGTCGATACGTACAACTCGGACACGCCCGCATCGCGTCCGTAAGGATGCGGCCGTGAGG
>JAYUAE010000138.1:0-4190 GCA_043741515.1 Candidatus Eiseniibacteriota bacterium
GCCTCCACGGTCCACTTCCCGAGCACAGGAATCAGCTCCTCCTCCGGTATCGCCACCGGGGGCGGGGCGCCCATCTCCCTCGCGACGAGCGCGGTGAACTCGCCGAGGGTGGACGGGCGGTCGTCCGCAAGGAGGTAGTCCTCGCCGGGGATGCCTCTCTCGATGGCGAGCCGGTAACCCGATGCCGCGTCCGAGGCCTCGAGGTAGTGCATGGTCTGCCATCCATCCCCGATCATGGCGGATTCGCCGCGGCTCATCGGGCGGAGCACCCCGTTCTCGAACCAGCCTCCCGGCCCGTACACGAAGGCGGGGTTCACGCTCATCGCGCGGAGACCGCGCTTGCGGTGGCGCTCGAGCACCGGGTAGGCGATGCGGTGCCGGATCCCGAATCCGCGCCCGCTGCTGATCGCGGAGGTCTCGCGCACCCATCCGTCGGGATCGGGATCGTAGAGCAGCGCGCCGAACGTGTGGATCAAGAGCCTCTTGTGTCTCCGGCAAAACAGCGCCACTCGATCCAGGACCTCGGCAATCGCGCGCGCCTCGCGTTCGGCCTGCTCGACCTCCTTGGGCCCGGAGTGGCTGCCGGGGTGGAGCGCCAGGTGGACCACGATGTCGGCCTGCTCGATGGCGTGCTCCCAGGAGGGCGGATTGCGGACGTCGCCGAGCGCGGGGATCACCGCGTACGGCAGCCGCTCCTTCGCCTCGAGATTCCGGACCAGGCCAAGCACGAGATAACCGTTCACCACCAGGTCGCGGCAGACCGCGTGCCCGATTGCGCCGGTCGCTCCGGTGACGAGCACGGTGGGCTTGGCGAACTTGTTGAGGACGGCCATTGGACTAGCGGGTCCGCAACCGGGCGAGGAGGCTCCACGCGAGCGGCAGGACCGAGGCCGCCAGCGCGATCTTGACCAGATCGCCCGGGACGAAGGGCCAGAGCCCGAGGGCGAGCACGCGCCCCCTCCCGACGAACGTCGAAAGCCAGATGAGACCCGGCGCGAGGATGGCGATGTTGCCCAGGACCATCGAGCCCACGGTCGGGATCGGACGCCGGTCCCAGCCCCGCTCCGCCAGCGCGCCGCACACGAACGCGCCGAAGACGAATCCCGCCAGGTAGCCGCCGGTCGGTCCCAGAAGGATGTGCGGGCCGGCGGCCCCGCCCGCGAAGACGGGAAGACCGGAGGCGCCTTCGGCAACGTACGCGAGCGCGGATGCGGCGCCGCGACGCGCGCCGAGTGCGGAGCCCACCAGGAGCACCGCGAAGGTCTGCCCCGTGACGGGCACCGGCGAGAAGGGGAGCGGAATCGCGACCCACGCGGAGAGCGCGATGACGGCGCTGCCCACGAGGACGAGCAGGACCTCGTAGGCGTAGGACGCGGTCGTGGCGCGATTGCGGAACGCCGCGGCGCTGCCGGGGCGGATCGCTTCTACAAGGGTCATCATAGGCGGAGCAGTGTATCGGCGAGCCACGGCCTCTACAAATATTATGTTTTCTTCTCTTTTTTCTCGGCGGCGGGGAAGAGGACGTTGTTCAGGATGAGCCGGTAGCCAGGCGAATTCTTGTGGAGCGAGAGGTCGGTCGGAGGATCCCCGACCGCGTGCTGATAATCTTCGGGATCATGACCTCCGTAGAAGGTGAACGTGCCCTTCCCGAAATGACCGTGGATGTATTTCGCCTCCTCCGCGCCGGGCACCTCCGCGAGCACCGTGATCGCGGGTTTCAAGAGCCGCTTCTCGAATCCGGTGGTCTGCCCCATGAACCCGGGCACGTTCGCCACGTGGTCCTGAACGAGCATGCTGGGAACGGGATCCTGCTTCGCGGAGAAATCGAAGAGCGTGAAGTAGTCGTTTCGCTGTCCGCGGATCATGTCCCTCGAGCTGGTGTCGATGTTGGAGTACTCGTAGACGAGCGGGCTTTGCTCCAGCTCGAAATTCTGGAACGCGACGCACTTGCTGAAATCCAGCTTCTGCTGAGCGCTGGGGTCCTGGGGATCGCCGTCGTATTCGGGCCCCGCGATGTCGATCCCCTCGGCGGCGAGGGCGATGTCGAAGGTGTCGGTGGCCGAGCACATGGCGAAGAGAAATCCGCCCGCCGCGACGTAGGCCTTGATGGTCCGGGCCACGGCCTTCTTCAGCTCGGAGACCTTGCCGTAGCCCAGCTTCCTGGCGATCGCCTCGTTTTCCTGCACCTGCTTCCGGTACCAGTCGGTCCCCGCGAAGGCGGCGTAGAACTTTCCGTACTGTCCGGTGAAATCCTCATGGTGGAGATGGATCCAGTCGTATTCCGAGAGGCGTCCCTGCAACACCTCGGCATCCCAGAGCTTGGTGTAGGGGATCTGCGCGTATTCGAGCGCGAGCTGCACCGCGTCATCCCATGGCGGCGCGGTCGGCGGGACGTAGACCGCGATGCGGGGGGCGGTCTCCAGCTTCACCGACTCCATGTTGTTGTCCGCGATCTCGGCCCGGATCTGGGCCACCTGCGAGCCGTTCACTTCCTCCACGAGCACGCCACGCACCGCGGCCTCGCTCACGATGCGCGCGTTGTCCGGGAGCAGGAACGATCCGCCTCGGTAATTGAGGAGCCATTCGTCGTGATAGCCCTGCTGGAGCGTCCAGAAGGTGAGCCCGTAGGCGCGAAGGTGGTCGCTCTGCGTCTCGTCCATCGGCACGAGCAGCTCGGCGCGAGCCCTCGAGGCGCCGGGGGCCATCGTCAGGAGGAGGAGGCCCGCGGCGGCGAGCGCGAGACGGAACGCGTTCCTCACAGCTGGAGCCTTTTCCGGATCTCCATCACCTGGGCGCGGACCGGCGGCGCCAGCGGGGATGCCGGATAACGCTCGAGGAGCGTCTGGTAGAAACGGAGCGCCTTCGCGGGATCGTCCCCCATCGCCACCGTCTCGTCCCCGGCGAGCTTGAGCGCGTACGGCGCGAGCCGGCTCTTCGTGGTGGAATCCGCGACCACGAGCGCGAAACGGATCGCTTCGGCGTGGTCCCCCCGCTCCCGCGAGATCTCGGCGAGGAGGTACTGCCAGTGGTACCGGACGCGCGCGCCGGGGAATCGCGCGAGGCCCGTCCGGGCCGACGCCGCGGCCGAATCGGTCTGCCCCGCGGTGCGGAAGGCAGCCGTGCGCGCGTAGAGCCGGAGCGCCTCGTCTCCGGGCTCCCGGTTCTCGCGGATCAGGAGCACCTGCTCGATCGCGTCGTTCACGAGGAGATTCCGGGGGAAGTGGAGCGCGAAGCGCTGGAACTGAACGGCGGCCGAATCGAAGAGCCCCGCCTCGAACAGGTGCCGCGCCGCGCGGTAGTCGCCGGCGCCAAGCGTGTCGGATGGAGCGCTGATCGAGAGGTTTCCGAGAAGCGGCCGGTAGCCGCCGGATCCGGCGGCCTCCACCGGCTTAGGAACGGCGCGCGCGAGCCCGGGCCAGAGCATGCAGACGAGCGCGAGGACGCGAGCGCCTTGGCTGATTCTCAACGCACCCTTTCCCCGTTGAGGATCGCCTGGAAGTACTGGTCCACCAGGGCGCGGTACCGGGGCGAGACCGGGTCGCGGCCGCCTCGGGCCAGAAGCGCCGCAAGCGAGGGGCGCGTCTTCAAGAGTTCCGGCGAGAGGGCGCCCGGCGAAGAGCGCACGACATCCACGCCCGGGCGCGAGGTGCGGCGCCGCGAGTAATCCCGCTTCTCCACGCTGCGCGGCGCGTCCAGGAGGCGGCTCAGGATTCGCTGCTGGCGGTCCACGGTCTCCTGGTTGAGCCTGCCGCCGCGCAGATCCTCCACCACCTTCTTCATGTCCTCGCCGGTTTCGCCGAGCTGGCCGAGCGTGCCGCCGCCCTGCCCGAGCTTCTGCATGGCCTCCTGAAGCCCGCGCCGGATGGCTTCCTGCTCGGCGGCCATCTGGCTCAGCGCGCCGGCCTGATCGGGGGTGAGTCTGCCTTGCTGGCCTCCCCCCTCCTGCCCGCCCGGAAGCATCGCGAGCGATTTCCCGTTCAGCTGCTGCTGGTCGCCCGCGAGGCCCTGCAGCGTCTGCATCGCCTCCTGGAATCCGGACGCCGACTTGGCCGCGGCCATGGCATCGCGGCCCTTGAGCAGCGCGGTCGCGGCCTGGTTCAGCGCGATCGTCGCCTCCTTGCTGGACGAAAGGCCCCCGATCATGTCCTCCATGGAGTAGCGCCCCACCGCGCTCTTCTGATTCGAGAGCG
>JAYUAE010000139.1:0-9696 GCA_043741515.1 Candidatus Eiseniibacteriota bacterium
CAGCCTATTCGAGTGTACTCCTGCCCCAAGTCATAGACCCCCTCGATTCTTGCCAAGCACAGGGTTTATCAACCCGGATGGGACTATGAGTATGTATACGGTAGAGTAGGGGTGTTCCACGCCCCCGAGCCGTGTCCCCACGCAACCAAGGAGACATCGTGCGCCGCGTTCTTCCTGGCTTGATTGTCACCGTCGCATGCGCGATCGCGGCTCGATTGCTCCATGGGTTCCTGCCCCCGAAAGCGGGCGCCGTGGTGGGCGAAGTCGTGGTCGCGGTGTTGCTCGGTCTGGTCATCGGAAACATGTTCGCGCTTCCCGGGGCGCTCGCGCCGGGGACCCGGTTCTCCTTTCACTCGCTCCTGCGCGTCGCGATCGTGATCCTCGGCGCGCAGTTCTCGTTTCTCCAAGTCGTGGCCATCGGCGGGAAGGCCGTCATCATGATCGTGGCCCTGATGTCGCTCGCGCTTCTCGTCGCGCATTCACTGGGGCGCCTTGCCGGCGTGCCCGGGCGTCTCGCCACGCTGATCGGCGTGGGAACTGCCGTGTGCGGGAACACCGCGATCACCGCGACGGCTCCGGTGATCCGAGCGCAGGACGAGGAGGTCTCCTTCGCGATCGCGACGAACACGCTCTTCGGAACGCTTGCGGTCTTCCTGTACCCCTTGCTCGGGCACTGGCTCGCGATGTCCAACTCCGCGTTCGGAACGTGGGCGGGCACGGCGGTCAACGACACGTCCCAGGTGGTCGCGACAGGATTCGCGTATAGCGATGCCGCCGGAAAGGTGGCCACAGCGGTGAAGCTCACGCGGAATGCGCTGATGGGGCCGGTGATCGTGGGGATCGGGCTGGTTTACGCGCGGGGCAGGGGGGCCGCGACGGACGCGGGCACGGAGGGGGACACCCGGTCCGCCGCCACCCGCAGAGTCTCGCTCGCGGCGCGGCTCAAACAGTCGGTCCCGTTCTTCGTCCTCGGGTTTCTCCTCGTGGCGCTGCTCAACACGCTGGGCGTGATCGCATGGCTGGGATCCCTCCTCCGCCGAGATCTGCCGCACGATCTGCAAGTCGTCTCGCGGTTCCTCATTCTCGTCGCCCTCTCGGGCGTAGGGTTGAGCACGCGGCTGAGCGCGATGCGGAAGATCGGGGCAACGCCATTCTTGGTAGGGCTTGCCACTGCGGCGACGACGGCGATCGCGAGCTACTTCCTGATCGGCTGGCTCGGTCCCGCCGGGGGCTGAGGCACACCCGCCGAATCCGCCGCGGGAGCGCGATCCCGGAACCAGGGCGCCATCCTGTCGTGGATTCTCCGGTAGGGCACCATCAGAAGCGACGTGAAGTAGATGACCGCAACGGTTACCACGATGGTCCACACCCAATGCCGCATGCGGAATCGGCGCACCGTCGGCGCGGCCATGATCAGCCCGAGGATGGCGGTGATCAGGACCATCGCGTCGAAGCTCGCGCGCTGCCAGTACACGTCGTCCAGGTGAAGCCACATCCCAAATTCGTCGAACGTGAGCGCGAGGCCGACGCCATACAGCGCGGCCGCCCTAGCGATCCCGCGCGGATCGGACCGCACGAAGATGAGGTAGCCGCACAAGCCGCTCAGGATGAAGATCCCATAGTTGAGATGGTGGATGTGGGTCTGGCCGAACCGGAGAAAGAAGTCGTGCATCCGCCCGAGCGACATGAGCAGCACGGTGCTTCGGGCCAGCGCGAACGTGACGATGAAGGATACGAACACGCGCCGGGCCAGGCGCGTCGGGCCCATGTGACGCTCGTCCGGCGGAATTCCGTCGGGGTCGCTCTCGGGCTCGGAAGGATCGTAGGGGGCCACGGGCCCATGCTAGCGCACCCCGGGGGCGATAACTCGGTCGAATTCGACGCGACGGTCCGGGGCGTCAGTGATAACGTTTCATCCATGAGAGCCGTCGCAGCCATGGAACGATCCCAGCGAATGACCGAGCAGGCCATGTGGTCGGCCTTCCACAGGGGCGACCGGCGCTACGACGGCCGCTTCGTGACGGCGGTCCGGACGACCGGGATCTTCTGCCGTCCGTCCTGCACATGCCGGAAGCCGCTGCGGGAGAACGTCCGCTTCTACGCCTCCCCCGCCCACGCGGCGCGCGCGGGTTTCCGCCCGTGCAAGCGGTGCCGGCCGGAGCTTCGCGGCGGGCCCGCGGAGGCGGACCGCGCGATGGCTGAGGCCGCGCTCGCATACATGCGCGCCAATCTGGAGAGCGCCGTTTATGCCAGGGACGTGGCGGCCGCGGTCGCGGTGAGTCCGTCCCACTTCTCGCGCCGCTTCCGCGCGGCGGACGGCCGGACGCCGATGCGCGCCCTGGCCGACCTCCGCGCCGATCGGGCGGAGACGCTGCTGCGCGATACCTCGACGCCGACGCTCGACGCAGGATTTGCCGCCGGATTCCAGAGCGCGTCCGCATTCGTTCGCGCATTTCGACGGAAGACCGGACTGCCGCCCGCTTCGTGGCGGCGGTCCCGAAAAGGAGGAAGACGATGAAAGGCAAGCGCTCGGGAGCAAGGAAGCCGTCCACCGCAGCCCGGATCGACATCGGGACGGTTCGCACGCAATTCGCCACCTTCGTCGTGGCGGCCACGCCCAGGGGCATCGCCTCGATCTTCCCGATCCGGAGCGCCACGGTCACCGCGGCGCGGGCCACCCGCGATCCCTGGCTCGCGCGCCGGGTCCGCGCGGGCGCCACGCTCGTGCTCCATCGCGCGCCCCGGAGCTATCCCGCGCCCCTGGCGCGTGCGGCGACGGCATTACAGGCGTACGCCTCGGGCCGGTCCCGCCGCTTGCCCGCGTTCGATCTCGCGGGAACCCCCTTCCAGGAGAAGGTGTGGAAGAAGCTCTGCGCAATTCCATCCGGGAAGACCGTCTCGTACCGTGAGCTCGCGGCCTCCATCGGAAAGCCGAAGGCGGCGCGCGCGGTCGGCGGCGCCGTTGGCTCGAATCCCGTCCCGATTCTCATCCCGTGCCATCGCGTGATCGGCGGGGACGGATCGCTGACCGGATTCGGCCTGGGGCTCCCCATGAAGCGCGCGCTCCTGAGGCACGAGGGCGTGGAGTAGACGCAGCTCCCCTCATCTGGCGCGAGCGGCGAGAGGCATGGTACCGTTACGGGTCCATGTCTCTCGCGACCCTCCGCGCCCAGCTCCGCTCGACCTTCCGTTCTCTGCGGCATCGCAACTATCGACTCTACTGGACCGGACAGCTCGTCTCGCTGATCGGCACGTGGATGCAGAGCGTGGCGCAGGGCTGGCTCATGCATCGGCTCACGTCCTCGGCGTTCATGCTCGGCTTCCTGGGCTTCTGCCAGTTCCTGCCGGTGCTCCTCCTGTCGCTCTGGGCCGGCGTGATCGTGGACTCCATCGACAAGCGGAAGCTCCTGCTCATCACCCAGACCGCGTTCCTGATCCAGGCCGCACTGCTCGCCACCGCAGTCTCGACCGGCATCGTGAAGCCCTGGATGGTGCTCACCCTTGCGTTCGTATTCGGGACGATCAACGCGGTCGATCTTCCGGCGCGCCAGTCGTTCGTCGTCGAGCTGGCGGGCAAGGAGGACCTCTCGAACGCGATCGCGCTCAATTCCGCCGCGTTCAATACGGCGCGCGTGATCGGCCCCGCGGTCGCGGGAATCCTGCTCGCCACGATCGGCGAGGCGGGATGCTTCTGGATCAACGCCGTCTCCTACATCGCGGTGATCGCCAGTATGTGGCGGATGGATCTGGTGCCGAGGACCGGGATCAAGTTCGAGGCCGCGCGCGCGCTGGAGCACATGAAGGAGGGCGTCCGTTACGCGAAGAGCGTCCGGCCGGTGCGCAATCTCCTGATCCTTCTGGGAGTCACCGCCGGGCTGGGCTTCCAGTACATGATCCTCCTGCCCGTCTACGTGCGCGAGATCTTGAAGACCGACGCCAAGGCGTACGGG
Source organism: Candidatus Eiseniibacteriota bacterium (assembly GCA_043741515.1). Lineage (GTDB taxonomy): Bacteria > Eisenbacteria > RBG-16-71-46 > SZUA-252 > SZUA-252 > WS-7. The sequence continues at coordinate 3,951 of JAYUAE010000139.1, forward strand.
CTTCTGGTCTCGGCGTTCGGTCTCGGCTCTCTGGTCTCGGCGGCGTGGATGACCCGGAAGCAGGATCGGTGGGCGCTGCGACGGAACGTCTTCGTCGGACTCCTGGCGGCCGCGATCGGGATGGGCACCTTCGCGTGGTCGCGCACACTGCCCCTGAGCCTCGCGATGGGATTCCTCGCGGGTTTCGGGCTCATCCTCTACGTCGCGACGACCAACACGATGATCCAGCTCGACACCGACGATAGCCATCGCGGCCGCGTCATGAGCCTCTACACGCTCATGTTCGTGGGGACGGCGCCGATCGGCGCCTTGATCTCGGGCTCGATCGCGCAGCGCTTCGGAGCGCCGGTCGCGACTTCCATGAGCGCGCTGGTGCTGCTGGGCGGCGCGCTCTGGATGATGCGCCGGCTCCGGGTGCTCGCGGCGCGCGAGGCGGTCTCGCCCCCGCTCCCACCGGCACCGGAGAAGGTGGGCTAAGGGGCGGTTTCGCGCACGTAGACGCGCGAGCCCCCAGGCAGCCCCTCCGGCCCCGAGAATCCGGGCAGCCGCTCGCCCCGATCCATGGCCCCGACCCAGGCGGTGTCCTTGTCGGCGAGGTTTCTCTGGCGCGCCGCCGGCGACAGCCAGATCGCCGCGACAGGCCGGGCCGCGACCAGCGAATCGAGCTGCGACCTGAGCGGCAGGAGAAGCGCTGGCCGATCCAGGCGCCACGACACCCAGTCGGGCGCGTCGGAAAGGACGAGCCCCGCGCGCGGCCAACCCCGCGCTTGGTCTGCGATCGCCGCGGCGGTTGCGGCCGGCGCCGGCGGGAAACGCCTGAGCGCATCACCGCGCTGGTAGGCGACGCGCGTGCCACGCTCGAGGATCACCACCAAGAGGAGCGCCGCGAGAGCGCGGTTGCGCGCGACACGCGCAAGCGCCGGCGCTGCCGCGATGGCCAGCAGCACGAAGACGAGCGGGACCACGGGGACCAGAAAGCGCGGGCTCCGCTCGAGCGCCGACATGGCGAGAATCTGGAGCGCGATCGCTGCAAGGAGCGGCGCGTGGGGGCGCAAACCGGTGCCCATCCGACGAGCGCCGCCGATCACGAGCCCGGCGGCGGCGACCCCCAGAGCCATGAGCCCGACTCCGTCTAGGAGATCGAGCACGTACCCCGCGATGTCCTTGAGCACGCGGACCGCGAACGCTCCGGGATGATGCGAGACGTACTCGAACATGCCGGGGAGCGCCGAGCCGAGCGTTCGGGAGGAGGAGTAGCCGGGGTACTGCGATGTGTAGAGCAGCATGGGATTGCCCTGGATCGCCCCGCCGCCGCGGTGCGACGCGATGAGCCAGGGCAGGCAGAGCGCGGCGCAAACTCCGAGGAAGACGAGCGCGCGCGCCTGGCGGGGACGCGCCGCGACCCAGAGCCAGACCGGGACAAAGAGCAGCGTCTCCCCACGAAGGTGCCAAGCCCCCGCGGCGGCCACGCCCGCAAGACCCGCCGCGGCCGCGCCTCCGGACCCCAGCAGCAGAATCCACACCGCCAGATCGAGCACGGCGGCCGGCGCCTGGCTCATGCCCGGGTTGTAGAAATCCAGGAGCAAAGGGCACACGATCGCGCATGCAGCAGCCCACGATCCTACCCGCGATGAGGAGAGCTTCGCGCCGAGCCAATACGTCAGCGCAACCAGCAGTGCGTGCGCGACCGCGCCGAAGTAGAGAAACCCAGCCGGAAGAGCGACCCCGAGCTTGAGCAGGAGCGCGCCAAGCACCGCATACAGCGGCATCCGCCAGCGAACCGGAAACGGCGGCGCGTCATGCCCGAGAAATACCGGGTAGGTGTAGAGCGAGGTGAACCCCTCCCCTCGCGCGAGCTGCCTGGCCTCCTGCGAATAATCCCAGAGATCGCTCGCCGGAGCGATATGTGGAAGCGCCGCGTGCGCGAAGATAAGGCCCGCGGCAAGCGAGAGCGCGAACCAGACCATCGCTGTCCGCCAGGAGGCCGCGGGAGCATTCATCCGGGCAGAATACCGCAGAAAAACCCCGCCGGGATGATCTACGGCGGATTCGTTGCGGAGAAGTGTTACCTGAGAGCCGCGCTGTTCCCGGCGGGCGACACCCGGCCCAAGAGCCAGAACAACACGCTCACCGCCAACCCCGCGTAAATGGGCTCGATCCCAAAAAGATACGCCCCTGCGGCGCCGGGGCGGAATTTCGTGAGAAGCCACCCCAGCGCGACCGCGCCGCTCACGGCGATGCACCAGGCTGCCGCCCCCGGCCGCATGCGAAAGCGCTGGTGATAGGAGCTTGCGATGACGACGAGAAGCGCGGGTACTCCGACCGATCCGACGTCGTGCCAGAGATCCACGGCCGACCGGAAGAAGAGCGCCAGGAGGACCGCAAGAGCGGCGGTCACCACGAATCCGATCTGCGAGTACGTGTTCACCCTCGATTCGTCCGGGTCGCGTCGCAGGCGCCAGACCAGATCGCGCCCGAAGTTGACGCCGCCGATGAAGGTGTAGCCGTCCACCGTGGACATCACGGTGGCGAGAAGCCCCAGGTAGAAGAGCCCCTGCGCGACCGGCGGGAGGAACCCAATCGCGAGCGCGGGATAGGACGCGACCGGATTGGAGAGATGCGGCATGAGCGCGCGGGCGTAGATGCCCGTGAAGGTCGAGAGGAAGTCGAAGAGCATCCAGAACCCGATCGCGATCACGACGCCGCGCACGGCGGTCCTCTCATCCTTGGCCGCGAAGCAGCGCTGGTAGAAGGCGGGCTCCACGAGCGTCTGGAGCGCGATGAAGTACCACACAAAGATGTACTGGGGGGCGTTGCCGCCGTGCCAGACGAAATGGGTGGCCGGGACATGCGCTCTCAGGAACGCCATTCCGCCGTATCGAAGCGCGAGCAGCGGCAGCGCGATCAGGAATCCCAGGTACATGAGCACGAATTGCACGTTGTCCGCGTTCACGACCGACCGCATGCCGCCGCGGAAGGAATAGACCGTGGAGAAGAATGTCCCGATGAGGATGGCGGGAAGAAGCTGCCACCCGAACATGAACTGGATCAGGATGCCGAGCATGAGGACGTAGGGCGCCGGCGAGGAAAGGACCTGGATGACACCCGCGCCCAGGAGCGCGGCGCCACGACCGTAGGCTCGGTCGAGCTGATCGGGCACCGTGTAGAGCTCGGATCGCCGCGCCCGGCGAGCGAAGAAGATCGCGAAGAGCGCCGCGCCGATGTAGTACGGCACCCCGAACACGATCCAGTTCGAGATCCCGTAGCGATAGGAATACTCCCCGACGCCGAGCACTCCGCCGTACCACGTGGATACCAGCGACGCCACGAAGGACGGCAGCGCCAGCGCGCGCCCCATGAGGAGGTACTCCACGGGCCCGCGCCGCGCGACCCCGAAGAGTCGCACACCCACGTAGAGCAAAAAAAGCGCGTAGATCCCGATGAGGGCGAGGTCCACCGGATGAAGCGCGGCCCTCAGAACTCCGCCTTGATGCTCGCGAAGATGTTGCGCGTAGCCGCCGGATAGAAGTACGGCACCTCGGCGTACACGTAGCCCGCCGTCTCGTACCGCAGGCCGGTCAGATTCATCCCGCGGATCTCGAGCAGGACCCGGCGCGCCTCGAGCGGCTTGAACCCGCCGGCGCCCCCCAGCTCGAACGAGAGGAGTCCGTTCAGGACCGCGTGCTCCTCGATCAACTTCTTCTGGTACCCGGGCGCCGTGCGCAGCAGCGCGTCCTTGCGATTGTCCTGGGAGTTGTCGAGATACTGCCGCCCCACTTCGTTCACCGTCAGCGCCGCGCGCGTGCCGTGCTTCCGGAAGCCCACGGTGAACTTGGCGATCCGGTCCGGGAAGCCCGCGATCGTGTTTCCCGTGAAGTCGTTGAACGTCGTGGAATCCACGAACTCATGGTACTCGCCGAATCGGTTCCGGCTCAGCGACACGTTCCCGGATAGCTCGAACCCGCACGAGTGCGTCCAGCCTCCCTCGAGCTCGATCCCCTTGTGCGTGGAGCGCGCCGCGTTTCCGGTGAGCGGCACGCCCAGGAGGCCGATCTGGCCGTTCGGCACGATCTCGTCGCGGAAGTCGAGCACGAACCCCGTCAGCTTGGCGTACGTATTCCCTTCGCGGTAACCGAGCCCCGTCTCGAAGTCGTTGAGCCGCTCGGGATGCACGAGCGGGTCTTCGTAAATGTGGTTCGCCGCGTCCACCACGCGGTAGAGCGGCGCCGCCGTGGGATCGTCGGCTCGATACAGCTCGCTCAGAATCGGCTCGGTCTTCGTGTGAGCGTAGCTTCCGAACAGGTTCACGCGCTCGGTCGCGTTCCAGTTCGCGCCCACGCGCGGATTCAGGAACGAGTAGGTCTGGTGGAAATCGTAGCCGTTGTAGCGATCCGCGCCGATGGCGTAGCGCGTCTGCCTCCACTGGAGACTGCCCGTCAGCTTGAGGCCGGGCGTGACCGAATAGGCTTCCTGCGCGAATCCCGAAAGCGCGCGCACGCGCCCCGTGTAGTCGTAGAACACGTGATTCGGCTCGGTCCCCAGCGGCAATGCCTGCGCCCACGTCAGCTCGCCCCAGTGCCGGCCCGTGTGCTCGCGCCACTCGGCGCCCGTGGTCAGCTCGCCCCGTCCATGCGTGAACCTCGCGCGCGGGATCCAGCCGTAGTGGGTGTCGCGCACCCACAGCCGCTGCGTCATGTCGGAGCCGGTCACGAGAAAGCGGCCGTCCGGCTGCGCCACCGGCGCGCCCGTCGAGTCCACCGCGTAGTAGGCGGCCGGGTAGAGCGAGTCCGAATCCACCTCGAAGTTGGGGAGCTGCCGCGAGGCGAAGCTCTGCGGGCCGTACGGCAGGTCGTCGTAGTAGCCCTTCCCCGGAAAGTAGAACGCCGAGGAGGTGAGCGCGGCGCGCTCGCCCAGCTTCACGTTCTGGAGCAACTCGTAGTGCGGCTCGAAGAAATTGTCGGTCTCGTTCCGCCAGTTGAGCGGGTTGAGCCTGCGGTCTTCCTTGGCGTCACCCGTGATCCCGCCGTCCAGGTAGGAGCGATCCACGCCGTAGTACGCGAGGTGCAGCTGCTCCGGGCCGCCGTAGAAGTTGATCCGCGTTGTGACCGAGGGATCCACCCGTGCGGCGGTGAGGTAATAGGACCAGAGCCGCGACCAGGAAAGCTCGCGATATCCCTGCGACTCGATCACCGAATAACGTCCCGCCAGAGCGTAGCGATTGTCCAGGAGCCCCGACTCGTACTGCATCGAGAAGCGCTTTGTGTCGTAGCTGCCCGCACCCGCCTCGAACGCGATCCTCCGCTCCGTTGGAATCCCCAGCGTCTCGATGTTCACCGATCCTCCGACAGCGCTCGCGCCGTAGAGCGCGCTTCCGACTCCGCGCTGCACTTGCAAGGACTGCGCGCTGGAGAGGAGATCCGGATGATCCACCCAGTAGACCTCGTGCGATTCGGGATCGTTGAGCGGGATGCCGTTGATCGTCACCGCGACCCGGCGCTGCGGGAATCCGCGGATCTTGACGTAGGAGTACCCGATGCCGTTCCCGGCGTCGGAGTAGGCGTAGACGCCCGGCGTCTCCTCGAGAAGCATGGGCACGTCCTGCGCCCAGTAGCGCTCCTGGATCGCCTTGCGGTCGAGATCGCTGAACGCGACCGCGGAGCCGCGCTCGGTCGCGCGCGTGGTGGTGACCTCGACGGCCGCGACGGGGATGGGGCGGGGCGCGAGGCGCAGCTCGACGAACGCCGAA
>JAYUAE010000140.1:0-1660 GCA_043741515.1 Candidatus Eiseniibacteriota bacterium
AGGTCCTGCTCGAGAAGCAGCGGTACGCGTCGTACATGACCACGCAGATGAGTTTCAACCCGGGCGCCATCGCTGGGTGGATAGGCCGGATGCGGGCCGCGGGCATATCGCTCCCGGTCCATCTCGGGGTGCCCGGCGTCTCCGAGCTGACCAAGCTCATGTCGATCGCGGCGCGGATCGGGGTGGCAGATTCGGCTCGCTATCTGAAGAAGAACCGCAACCTGCTTGGCCAGGTGATCCTGGGCCGGTTCGGTCCCGATGCTCTGCTGCGCGAGCTGGCCCCGACGCTCGTCGACCCGGCAGCCGTGGTGGAGGCGCTCCACATCTTCACGTTCAACCAGGTCGAGGCGACCGTGGGGTGGCAGGAACGCATGCTTCCGGGATCACCCGGATCCTCAGGCAGGACCGGCGGCTAAACTCCAAGTTCTCATGAAGACCACTTCCGACGCGATCATCATCGGAGCCGGCGTGATCGGAGCCGCGACCGCCTTCGAGCTCTGCAAGCGCGGCTACCAGACCCTCAACATCGACAAGCTCCCCGGTGCGGGCTACGGCCCGACGAGCAGCTCGTGCTCGATCGTTCGCGCCCACTACTCGTCCTGGGATGGCGTCGCCATGGCGCACGAAGGCTTCTTCTACTGGAGAGATTGGGTCAACTACCTCGAGATCGATGCGGACGGGCGCGAGTTCGCCAAGTACATGCAGTGCGGCACGGTGCTCCTCAAGAGTCAGACCGGCCATCACGAGAAAGTCCTCGAGCACTACAGGAACCTGGGAGTCGAGCACGAGGAGTGGAACACGGAAACGCTCAAGGAGCGGATCCCCTACTACGACGTCCACGCGTTCTGGCCGCCGAGTCGGCCGGAGGGACCGGACTTCTGGCGCAAGCCGGATGAGGAGCTGGAAGGGGCGATCTACACGAGCGGCTCGGGCTACGTGAACGACCCCCTGCTCGCCACCCGGGATCTGCAGCTGGCGGCCGAGGCGAAGGGCGGCAGGTTCCTGTTCAACGAGAGCATCGTCGAGATCCGGAGGAGCGGTGGGCGTGTCCGGGGGGTCACGCTCGGGTCCGGACAAGAGATCGACGCACCCGTCGTGGTGAATGTGGCGGGGCCCCACTCCTTCGTGATCAATCGGCTGGCCGGCGTCGAGGAGACGATGAACATCAAGACTCGCGCACTGCGCCACGAGGTCCACATCGTCCCGGCGCCGCCGGGGGTCGACTACGAACACGAGGGGTTCCACACGTCGGATGGCGATCAGGGGATCTACTTCCGGCCCGAGAGCGGGAACAACATCTTGATCGGAAGCGAGGATCCACCCTGCGATCCGCAGGTTTGGCTCGAGGAGCCGGACACCTTCGATCGAGCGGTGACGAGAACGCAGTATCAGGCTCAGGTGTACCGGGTTGCTCGCCGCATCCCCGGCCTTCAGGTGCCGTCCGAGCCGCGAGGGCTGGCCGACCTCTACGACGTGTCCGACGATTGGATCCCCTTGTACGACAGGTCGGACTTGGGCGGGTTCTACATGGCGGTCGGAACCAGCGGGAACCAATTCAAGAACGCTCCCGTGGTGGGTCACCTCATGGCGGAGCTGATCGACGCCTGTGAGAACGGGCAGGACCACGATGCGAACCCGGTTCAGGTGAAGGTGCCGTATT
>JAYUAE010000141.1:0-9650 GCA_043741515.1 Candidatus Eiseniibacteriota bacterium
AACACTCCGGCGGCTCTCGGGCGCATCCGGCCGGATCGTGGCGGGCGTGCGGTGATGCGCATCGGGGACCTGGGCGATACCGCCGACCTGAGCGCGTTCGCGGTCTCGCTGGAGCCCGAGGGGCCTGCCGCGAACGAGCCGAATGGCCCCGTCGTGATGATCGGCTCGCTCGGCGGCTGACCGCCCGCGGTTACGGCTTGGTCGCGCGCACCTGCACCGACGTGACCGGCTCGGCTCCGTAGCGGCCTTCGCGGACCACCTCGACGCCCTGGAAACCCGCACCGCGGATGAGTTCCAGATACTCGCTGCGCAGCGACGCTCCGCCGATGCAGCCCACGTAGGCCTCGATGGACTCGCGCGTCTCGCGCGGGAGCGGCCTCTCGAGCACGAGGTCGCTCAGGAGCATCCGCCCGCCAGACCTCAGGACGCGGAAGGCTTCCCGGAACACCTGATCTTTCTCCGGGGACAGGTTCACGACGCAGTTCGAGACGATGACGTCGACCGATGCGTCCGCCACGGGGAGATGCTCGATCTCGCCCAGTCGAAACTCGACGTTCGTGTAGCCTCCCTTGGCCGCGTTCGCCCGCGCGCGGTCGATCATGGCGGGGGTCATGTCCACGCCGATGACCCGTCCCTCCGCCCCCACCTCGCGCGCGGCGAGAAACACGTCCACGCCGGCGCCTGATCCCAGGTCGAGGACCGTCTCGCCCGGCTTCGGGCTCGCCAACCCTACCGGCGCGCCGCAGCCCAAACCGAGGTTGGCCCCCTCGGGAATCGCGGCGGATTCGCCCTGGCTATATCCCAGCTCGCTCGCGCAGCACGTCGAGCCCTCGCCCGATCCGCACCCGCATCCCTTTGCTTCGGCGATCGCGCCGTAGCGATCGCGCACCGTAGCTCGAACATCGATCCCTTCTTCCATGCTCATCTCCTTTCGCCTGATTCCAGGTCTTGCAGCAGCTGCTTGAACCGCGCCATCGCGCCCGCGGCGGGGCAGTAGCACACGCGCGGCCCATCGATCTCCCCCTCGATCCACCCCGTCTCCTTGAGCACTTTCAGGTGCTGCGAGACCGTCGCCTGCGCCAGCGGCATCGAGTCCACGATGGCGCCGCAGATGCATTCCCCCTGGTCCAGGAGGAGGCGCAGGATGGCCGCGCGCGCCGGATGCGCGATACCCCACGCGAGCGCGGCCAGCTCGGTCTCCGCCTTTCCGGGCCCGGCGCGGCGCTTCATGAATCGGACGCGATCGACCATGCACTTCTCCTCCGGGTGTGCGTGTGTGCAGCCAAATCGTATATCGTCAATATACGATAGGACTGGGCCCTCCGTCAAGCGGGAATTTCCGCCGGTCCTCCCGAGGCCCCGGTGGTGCTATCGTTCCAGGCATGATGCGTCCGGCTACATCCTCGGTCGAGCGGCTCGCGGAGGAATACCGCGCGCTCCGGGAAGCGGCAGCGGTGGTGGATCTCGGGCGATGGACGGTTCTGGAGGTGAGGGGCCCGGACATGCGGGGATTCTTACAGGGGACGGCCACGCAGGATTTCGAGTCGCCGTCGCCGGCGGGCATCGCGCTGCGGACGCTCTTCCTCACGGACAAGGGCCGTCCCGTCGCGCACGCATGGGTCGCCTTCGGCGAGGGCTCGCGGCCGGGGGCCGGGGGTGCAGGCCCGGACATCGCCTGGGTCCTCTCCGATGAGGGAGCGCGTTCCGCCCTGAGGCCCCACCTCGAGCGCTTCCGCGTCATGGAAGATGTCGAGTTCCATGGCCCCGACGAATCGCCGCATCTCATCGGCGTCGCGGGACCCGAGCGCGATCCGCTCGCTCAGGCGATCGCCTCGAAAGCGGAGGGCGCCGTGGCAATCCGTTCCGAGCCGCTCTCCTTCGTGCTGATTCCGCCGACGGCGGCACCGGCGCCCGCGCCCGCGTCGGTTGATCCCCGGGTGTTCGAAGCGTGGCGGATCCGCGCGGGATTGCCGCTCCAGGGGATCGATTTCGACCTGGACCGGATCGCGACCGAGCTATCCCTGCCGGAGGCGATCTCCATGACGAAGGGCTGCTACGTGGGGCAGGAAGTCGTGGCGCGAACGGCACATCGGGGCAAACTGCGGCGCGAGCGCTTCGGGTTCCGGTTTCCCTGGCGAGGGGACGCGATCCCGAAGGGAGTCGAACTCCGCTCCGGAGGTCTCGAAGCCGGGCACATCACCAGCACCGCATGGGAACCCGGCTCCGGGGAAGGGCTCGGCATGGGCTATCTCACACCCGACGCGCTGGCGATGAAACTAGACGTGCTCGCCATCCAGGGTGAAACATCCACGCTCCTCCGTCTTCAATCCTGGCCACTTTGACTGTCGGAAGGGACGTTTTCGTACGGAATGTCACAGGACTGACGGAAACGGCGTCGCTCGCCGTTGACACAACTCAAGTCATTTGATATAATTCCGCCCACTTCGGGGGCACGCAGCGCGCGAGTCACAAAGGCAGTTCCTGCCGATTCCGCCGACCTCCGCATCGCTAGCCAGGTCAAGGGATCCTCTTTCATTCTGGATTCATTTTCGAATCCCGCAGGGAGGTGATCGCCGGAGACAGAGCCCACTACACGCCAGCCGTAGTCACGCCTCATCTCAGCGTCGTGCGTTCCTTGATCGACAGCCGATGCAGATCCTCACGTCAGGAGAACAGGCGATGAATCGATTTAGGCTCTTCCTCGTAGCCGCAGTTGCAGCGCTGGTGCTCGTCGGCGCACAAGCAGCCCTCGCCACAACCGTCCAGAAACTCTCCCTGCAGGAACTCACCAAGAAATCGGATTCCATCGTGATGGCGCGCGTCGATGACGCAGTCTCCAGCTGGGACGCCTCCCACAAGGAGATCTACACCTTCTACACGCTGAGCGTGCTCCAGTCCGTGAAAGGCTCGAAGGGCACGACGACGATCACGCTTCGTGAGCTCGGCGGCACGGTGGCCAACATCGCTTCAATCGTCCCCGGGATGCCGAGCTTCAGGAAGGGTGAGGAAGTCGTGGTCTTCCTGACCCAAAAGGATGCCGCCGGCTATCCGTGGGTGATGGGACTTCAGCAGGGCAAATATTCGGTCGTGACCGCGAAGAACGGCACCAAGATGGTCCGCAACGACCTCGCCGGCACCGAGTTGCTCTCCGAGAGCGGCCAGCACGTTGATTCGACGACCGCGCCCGAGGTGCCGCTGAACGCCTTCATCGACGGAATCAAGACCAGCCTGGACGTTGACGGCAAGATCCAGGTCGATCCCACGACCCCAACCGAGTAGCGGAGGACGATCCATCATGAAGTCTAGTCGAATTCGCATCGCCCTGGCCGCGCTCGGCGCGTTCGTGTTCGCGCTCTCTTCGGTCGGTCCCGCTTCGGCATTCATCCGCCTGACACGCCAGGGCACCACGGGCGTCGTCCAGGCGCACTGGCTGGATTCCGCGCTGCCGCTCCCGAGCGTCATCAACCCCACGAACGCCGACATCCCCGCGGCCACGGCCCTCTCGATCGTGCAGGCGTCGGCACAGACGTGGCAGGACATCAACACCTCGTACTTCACCGTGAACGCGGTCGAGTACACGGGCGCGCCGGGACAAATCCCGCCCGCGCTCAACGCCGGCGACGGACAGAACAGCATGTTCTTCGACACGGCGGGCGCGAATTTCGCTCCCGGCAGCAGCGTGATCGCGTTCGTCCGCTCCACGATCGATCTGACGGACGGCCACACGCTCGACGCCGACATGGTGTTCAACGACCGGGCCTTCTTCTGCTCCACGTCGTCCCCGACCCTGACGCCGCCGCCGTCCGGTTCCGGCCAATCGAGCGTGGATCTGCAGTCGGTGATCACGCATGAGTACGGCCACTACTTCGGCCTCGACCACACGAGCGTCGCGAACGCGACGATGATTCCGTTCATCATCGGCGACACGCGGCAGCGCTCGCTCGAGCTCGACGATCAGGCGGGAAACTCGACGATCTACCCCGAATCCGCCATTCGCGGGCTTTCTACGGGCGCTACGGATTTCGGAGCCTCGACCGGAACGATCAGCGGGACCGTGGTCAGCGGCTATGACGGCTCGGCGATCTTCGGCGCCCACGTCGAGGCGCTCGTCGCGACCATTCCGGGTCCGTCGCAGGACCCGCTCAATTCGATCAGCGCGATATCGGGCGAGCTCACGGTCCGGAATGGGCTGGGTGAATACACGATCCACGGCCTTCCGCCCGGCGATTACCACGTCCGCATCGTCCCGCTCGACGGCGTTCACACGATCGCGGCCGACCCGAACGTGGGCGGGATCTTCAATGGCATCGACATCAACTTCGAGACCGAATACTGGAACGGCGCCGGCGAGGGCTCGAACGGCTTCACCGACCTGGCGAACGATTTCACGCCGGTGGCCGTCGCGGCCGGTTCCGATGCCGGCGGCATCAATTTCATCACGAACACCTTCCCGGGTCAGGTTGCGATCGCGCAGTACGGCCAGTTCGAGAACATCGTGACCTTCCGGAACACGGGGTTCCGCGCCGTCCGGTTCGATCTGCCGTTCGTTACGCCTTACACGATCACGAAGGTCAGCTTCCCTTCCTTCACGTTCAACGCCCAGCTCGGGCTTCCTCCTCTGGCTGCGACGTTTCCGAGCGTGCGGCTTTGTGAGCTCAACCTCGCGACCGGACTCCCGAATCTCGCGGCGCCGCTCTTCCAGATCGCGCCCTTTGTTGGGAGCCCGAACGGGGTCAACGACATTCCGATCGGACTGACGATCAACGATCCGGACAAGGTTCTGTTCTGGTGCATCCAGTTCCCGGCGGCGACCTCGGCATTCCCGGCCAACTTTCCGTTCCTGCGCATGGATTTCACGGACCTGGAGCGAGGACTCTTCGGAAACACCTACAGCATGAATTCGAGCGGGATTCGGGACGCGTCCGCGAACATCTTGGCGGGCCAGATGATCGACCGGAACATCGCGGTCAGCATGACGTGCCAGATGGCCTCGCCCGACGCGACCCCGATCGTGCCGGTCGCGAATCTGGGCGCGAACCACAAGGCGACCAAGTATGAGTTCAGCTACGCCAGTCCGGCCGACAAGCGGCTCGACGGGTTCCTGATGGCGTCGAATTCGCTCGACCACGTGGACCTCGTGCGCCGGCTGCCTTCGGGTCTTCTGGAAACGGACGGCACCGCGGGCGGCTCGGGGCATATTTCGGTGCGGACCGACACCATTCCTGCGTTTCCGGGCGGAGTTCAGTTCTGGTTCGTGCAGCCGGTCGACGTCGCGGGCCACAAGAGCCTGACCTCGAACACGACGATCACAGGGCTCAACGAGGACGCGGACGAGCCCAACGGCCGCGGAAACGCCGACGAAGCGAAGGCGCTCACGCTGCCGACGGTGGATCGGCCGGAGACCTATTCGCCCGCGGGCGATCAGGACTACTACCTCGTGAACGCGAAGGCGGGTGACGTGATCCGGGCAAGTGCCATATCCACGGGGCTCGACGGCCGAAACGATCAGGACCTCGTGATGTTCCTGTTCGACACGAGCGGCGATCTGCTCGCGTTCGACGATGACTCGAACGGCGGACTCAATCCGAGAATCTCCTTCACCGTCCCGCCTCGGCCTGGAAAGAGCACCGTCTCGAGGAAGTTCTTCATCGAGGTGACCGACATCCGCGGCTCGCTCTTCATCCCCAGCGGAGTGCCCCAGGTGCGGGTGCCGCAAACCTACAATGTGAGCGCCAACGTGGTCGCGCCGGCGGCGCTGGCCGGTCGATTCGGAACCATCGTGGGTGAGGATGGATTTGCGCTCCAGAACAGCGGGCCGAACCCGGCGAATCCGCAAGCCAAGCTCGTGTACGTGCTGCCGCGGAGCGGCGGGAGCTACGGCGTGAAGCTCAGGATCTACGACGTGAGCGGGCGCATGGTCCGCACGCTGGTGGACACGCAGCAACAGGCCGGTCCGCACGTCGCGGTCTGGAACGGCACGGATGAGTCGGGCCGCAGCGTCGCCTCGGGGCACTACTATGCCCGTCTCGAAGCCGGCGAGTTCTCGCAAAAGGTGGGGATCACGATTCTCAAGTAATCTCCCGAAGTTCGTTTCAGCGAAGTCGGGGCCGGGGAATGCCACCGGCCCCGCTTCGTTTCCATCGAGGACCATGCGAGCACGATTCCCACATCCCGCGCTCCAGCTCGCGATCATCCCGCCCGGGCTCATCGCGCTTCTCGGCGCGCTGCTGGCGCCCGCTCCCGCCCGGGCGAACACCGGCTGGATCCCGCCTCCATCGGTCACTGCCCTCCTTCCGACCGCCACATTCGCCGCCGGGTCCACGCGCTCGGTCGAGTTGACCCTTCGCGCGAACGGCGCTCCCGCGAGTCTGAACTGGGTGGCTACCGTTGGCGGAGCGTTCACCTTGAGCGTATCGCCTCCCAGCGGTTCCATCGCCGTGCCGCAGGACAGCGTCCGGCGCGTCACGCTATCGGTGACCCTGCCTCCGGCGGCCATCGGGGCCGCATCCCTGTCGATCGAGCTGACGGATCAGGTCGGCGGCGCGCATGTGACGAAGATCTCCGCGGCCATCTTCGTCGCGAGCGGAGGGATGCCCGAGGTCTGGCCCGTTCCGTCCACGTGGGCGGCGTCCGCGAAGACTTCGGGCGCCGTTTCATTCCAGGTCCACAGTCTCATCACGGGGGCCGAATCGGTCGTCGTGACGAGCGGCCGCACCAATACCGACCCGAACAACACCGACGCCCTGTTTCCCGGCAGCGCTCCGCCAACCGATGTGAATCTTCCCGGAGGCGCGACCGTCACGATCAACGCTCCGACCACGACCGCGGCAAGCGCGTATGGCGGGAACGCGAACGCGGTGCAGTGCAGCATCACGAGCGCCGCAGGCATCTCGAGCGCGGTCGGTCTCGCCATGGTTTCGGCCTCCCTTCCCGAGTCGCTCCCCACCGCGCTCTATCCCGTGGGGCTCACGCCCATGGCTGAGCCCGCCGCGGGGCGCGACGGCCCCATGGAGCTTCCCGGCCGCGGCGTGTGGCTCCTGCCCGCCGGCCTCGATGGCGTCCGCGTCGTGAGGGCGGGATCCGCGCTCGCTCGCATCGGAACGGTCGACACCGATGGGAACGGCGCGGACGACCGGCTGGTGGGGCAGATTCGCGTGCCATCCTTTGCGGTCTCGATCGCGGTGGTGCCGGGATTCGTGGGACCGACCGGCGATACGCTCGACCTCGGATTGCTGGCCGCAGGCCGGGCGGGTCTCATGCTGGTGGACTTGCGCACCGTGGTCGATCCGCCCTTCGGCACGTGGGCGGACTTCTTCGACCAGGACCTGAACGGGATCGACGATCGCATCCTGCGCACGATTCCGCTTCCGGGGTTCGCGACCGATGTGGCCTGGTTCCGCGCGCCGACAGGGCGGATTCTGGCTCTCGTCGCCGATGCCGACACGGGCTCCGTGCCGATCGCGGCCAACTACAGTCCCTCGCTCGCCGTGGCGGGCACGGGCGCCGGCGTGGTCGCGATCGACGTGAGGGCGGCGTTCGATTCGCTTGGCGGAGTGCCCTACGGGGCGGGAACGCTCCCGACCCCCGGCAGCGCGCTCGATCTCGAGCTGCGCCGCGCGGGCGCGGGGACGCCGGATCTCTCCGTGGCGGACGGCGCGGCCGGCGTCTCGCTGTACCACCTGAGCGCGGGAAGCGGCGCGCCCGCGACGGTCACGTTCACCCCGCTCGGCTCGGTCGCGCTCTCCTCTGCATGGGGGATGCCCTACGCGCGCGACGCGTGCTGGATCCCGAACACGCGGGACAGCGTGTACCTCGCGGTCGCGGCCTCGGCGGGCGGGGTTGCGATCGTGCGCGCTCCGCTCGGCGGCGCGCCCTCGCTGGTGCTCGCGCAGCAGACCCCGGCGCCCGCGATCGGGCTCGCGGGAACCTGGACCGGCAACCTCGGGGTTGCGCTGGGCGCTGGCGGAGTCGCGCTGATGCGCGCGCCGGGCGGCGCCGAGCTGGACAAGATCCTTCCCGCCGCGGGCGCGCCGTACACCGAGCCCGTCGCGCTCGCGCGGGGTCAGCTCTGGACGGAAGGGCGCCCGCTCGAGGTGGCGTGGCACTGGACGCCGAGCGCGTCCGCGACCTCGATGCAGTTCCTGAGCACGACGGGACCGATTCCGGACCTGCTGGTATCGGATGGACCGCGCGCGTTGTTGCTCCGTCCGGGTCAGGCGACGATCGTCGCGGTGGGGGAGGAGCCCTCGCCGCCTCGCGCGCTGCCGCTCGTGGTCTCGGTGGCGCCCAATCCGATGGGCGAGCGGGCGGAGATCTGGGTGTTCGACGCGTCCGCGCGGCTGGGCTCAGGCGCGATCGAGGTGGAGATCTTCGACGTGCAGGGGAGGGTGGTCAGGAGAATTCATGCGGGCGCGGGTAGGAGCGCTGGAAGAACCGCCGCACCGGCCGCGTCTGGTTCACGGGCCACGGGTGCACCGTCGGACCTCGCGCGCCTCGCGTGGGACGGCCGGGACGATCGCGGGCGCCGTGTCGGCTCGGGGCGCTACTGGCTGCGTGTGCGCGCGGGAGCCCGCGAAGCCACGCGGCCGGTGCTCATTCTGCGCTAGCGATCCCGCTGCCTTTCGGCCGTCGCTATGCTCTCGCCGCGCGTTGCGCCGCGGAGATGTGGGTCCAGGCGCCGCGCTCGTTGTAGGTGACCCTGTAGCGGTCCCGCATGGTTGCCTGGAAATCCGCGGTCGTCACCTTCTTCCAGTCGCCGAACGCGTCCGGATGCTCCGACAGGAGCCAGTTCATGTCCTGCGTCATCTCGAGCCCGGCCGCGCCGTTCACGATGTAGGTCGGAACGTCGGAACAGTTCTGCTTCCAGAGATCGAGCTGGACCTTGAGCTTGTCGTAGATCGCGCGTCCCAGGGTCGAGTCCCCGTTTCCGAGCGGCTTGAGATCGCCGCGCTCGGCCGCGCGCACCGCTTCCACCAGCTTCTCGCCCACGGTCCCGTTCCCCATCAGGAGCCCGCTGAAATCGGGGTACGCGTTGTAGAGCGGCTCGTGCTTCCCGCCCGGCGTGCGCCCGATCAGGAGCCAGCGAAGGGCCTCGTCGCACTCCACGCGCTTCACGCAGAAGTCGAGGTTGGGATTCCGTTCCAAGAACACGTTCGCCGCGATCTGGCGGGACTTGCGGTCGTAGAGGAGATGACCCCAGGTGGGGTCGTAGAAGATTCGCTCCGGGAAGTAGTCGTGCGTGATGCGTCCGAGCTTGTCGATCGTCCCGCCGCCGCCAAAGTCGGCGGTGACATTCTCCAAGATCGGCTCGTTCTCGGAGAGCACGAATTTGAGTCCGGGGAAGCCGCCGGTGCGCGCGTAGAGGCAGCGCTCCGTGGACCAGAACACCCAGCCGCGCTTGCTGTCCTTCAAGATCTCGATCCAGTCCTCCTGGCAGAGGATCCCGATCCCGGGGAACATGCCCTCGAGCCTCTCGTCCAGCGCGCTCCCTTCCAGGCCCTCGTGCTCCAGATCGATCCGGTACCGTCGCTTCAACTCCAGCCGCCGGTAGACCTCGTTCCGCTCGGCCCAGAAGGCGCCCGCGGTCGTCTTGCCGGTTCCCGTGGGCCCGGTGAACGTGGTGGCCGTGCCTTCGCGATTCAGGACGGCGG
>JAYUAE010000142.1:0-9631 GCA_043741515.1 Candidatus Eiseniibacteriota bacterium
CAGGTAGCGGAAGAGCTCGGGCGTGGGCCAGCTCCCCCGCTCCACCTCGGCCGAGAGGCCCGGCGGAAGAACGCGAATCAGGTTTCCCGGGATGCCGCCCCCCGTGATATGCGCCATGCCGCGCACGGTTCCGGCAGCCCGCGCGACACCCACGGGTGATCCGTAGTACGGGTGGGGCTTCAGGAGCTCTTCGGCGACCGTTCCTCCGAACGGAAGCCGGTCGTTCACGGCCAGCCCCAGCGAGTCGAAGAGGATCTTCCGCGCGAGCGAGTAACCGTTCGTGTGAAGGCCGGTCGAGGGGAGCCCCAGGAGCTGGTCTCCGGCGGCGATCGCTTTCCCATCGATCCATTCGGACTCGGACGCGATCCCCACGATGGCGCCGGCAAGATCGTAATCGTCCGCCGCGTAGAGACCCGGCATCTCCGCGGTCTCCCCTCCGATCAGCGCGCAGCCCACGTCGAGACACCCACGCGCGAGCCCCGTGACCACTTCCTCCACGCGCTTCGGGTCGAGCGCTCCCATCGCGATGTAGTCCAGGAAGAAGAGCGGCGTGGCGCCGTGGACCAGGATGTCGTTGCCGCAATGGCAGACCAGGTCCTGACCGATCGTGTCGTGCTTGCCGCAGAGGACCGCCACCTTGAGCTTGGTGCCCACGCCGTCCATGCTCGAGGCGAGGAGCTTCCCCGGCGCGCCGGGGATCCGGTAGGCGCCCGCGAATCCGCCCAGATCTCCCGCCACGTTCGCGTTGAACGTGGAGCGGCACAGCTCGCGGATCCGGTCCACCGCCTCCTCCCCCTTCCGGATGTTCACGCCCGCCTCGCGGTAGCGGCTCACGTGTGGAGCTCCACGAAGAGATCGGTCTCCGGAGGAGCGAGCGAGAGGGCGCCCGATTCGTGAAGCTCGGATAGGGCCGCCACCGCCCGGGGCTCGAACTGGGAGCCGGCGTGGCGCCTCAGCTCGGCGAGCGCGCGCGCGACGGGAAGGCCCTTCCGGTAGGGCCGGTCGGAGGTCATGGCGTCGAAGGCATCGCACACGTGGATGATGCGCGCGCCCATCGGCACCTCCGAGTCCAGGAGCCCGCTCGGGTAGCCGCGACCGTCCGGACGCCAGTGATGCGTGCGCACCATCGTCGCCGCGGTGCGAAGCGCGCGGATCTGCCCCACGATGCGCGCGCCCGCTTCGGGATGACGCATCATGTGCCGCCGCTCGTCGGGATCCAGCGCTTCAGGCTTCCGGATCACCTCGGGGCGCTGCGCGATCTTTCCGATGTCGTGACAGAGCGCCGCGTAGTGGATGGTCTCCACCTCGTCCTCACGAAGCCCGAGCCGGCGCGCCACGCGCACGGAATACTCGGCGACACGCACGGAATGCTCGTGGGTGTAGGGATCCACGGCGTCGAGCACGACGCTCAGCGCGCGCACGAAGCTCACGAGGTCCCCCTTGAGATCCGCGTAGAGCTGGAGCGCGTAGCGCGCGAAGAGAAGCGGCAGCACGAGAAGCAGCACCCCCGGGATTCCCGCGGCCACCCGCACCTGCGCGAAGAGGAGCCCGAACCCGATCGAGAGCGCGTACTGGGGGACGCCGTCGCGGAACTGGTGGCGCCAGATCCGCCCGGGATCCTCTCCGGTCCGGGCGCCCAGGACGAGGCTGACCGCGCTCGTGTTGAGCATGAAGTAGAGCGAGCCGGCGAGGAGCACCGGCAGGATCTCGCGGCCCAGGTGCGACGCGCCGAGCGATCCGCCCGCGGCGAGAAACGCGGCGCCCGCGAGAATGGTGGTCGAGGCGTAGAGCCCGGCGTTCAGGAGCGCCTCGCCGGACGGCCGCCGGAGGATCATCATCTGCGCGATGATCGTCGTCACGAGATCGAGCGTGCCCGCGATCCAGGGGCCGAATAAGAGAATGGCCCCCATGTCCAGTATCGAGGCGATCGTCATGGTGCCGCCGCGCACCATCGGCACAGGGAGCGCCTCGGAAACGACCAGGAGCAAGAACCAGACGCCCACGCCCCACGCGTCCCAGCGCGCCAGCTTCACCTCCGGACTGCCGAAGATGGCGAGGAGGACCGGCACGGTCGCGAGGAAGGAGGGCAGCAAGAGCCAGGCGAGCCGGGGGCTCCACGCGGCGCGCGGGCCCGGTTCCGTTTTCGGCTCGAGCGCCATCACAAGCTCTGCTTCCAGTCTCCGGCCCAAGAACCCTCCCCTATCGAACGGCTCCCGCTTCCGCACGGAGCGTGCCAGGGACCCCTCCCCGCCGCGCCGGCCGATAACCCCCGTCCGTCAGCGCCGGGTCCGCGTTCTTCGGGCGTCACCCCGTCCGGCCGCCGCGTCGGCGTCTCGACGGCGTCAACGAACCAGTCGCGCGGTATTGTCCAGGTTGAAGCGGGTCATCTCCATGACGGAATCCGCGCGGCGAAGGATTTCCGCCCGCGTGACACGCAGGAGGCCCTCCACCCCGAAATCCTCCACCGTGAAGGAAGCCATCACCGCTCCGTAGACGACCGCGGCGCGCAGCGTGCGGTCGGTGACGCGTCCCGCGCGCGCCAGCGCGCCGAAGAAGCCGCCGGCGAAGGTGTCCCCGGCGCCGGTCGGATCGACCACGATCTCCACGGGAACGGCCGGGCACGCGAAGTAGAGATCGCGCGACTGCAAGAATGCTCCGTGCTCTCCCTGCTTGATCACCACCGCCTCGGGGCCGAGATCCAGGATCGCGCGCGCGGCCCGGTGCGTGAGCGCCTCCCCCGTCAGCTCGCGCGCTTCCTCCTCGTTGATGAGGAGAATACGGACGCGCTTGAAGATCTCGAGCAACTCCGCGCGCTTCCCGCGGATCCAGTAGTTCATCGTGTCGCAGAGCACGAGTCGCGGATTGGAAAGCTGCTCCAGCACCTCGCGCTGGAGCGCCGGGTCGATGTTCGCAAGGAAGACGTTCGTGCAGGCGCGAAGCTCGTCGTGGAGCTTCGGGCGGAAGCGCTCGAAGACGTTGAGCTCGGTGCGCCGGGTCTCGCGCGTGTTCATGTCGCGGCTGTAGACGCCCTCCCACCGGAAGGTCTTGCCCTCCTGGATCTCGATACCGGAGAGATCCAGATCGGGGTGCTCGAGCGCGCTCCGCGCGGCGGCCGGAAAATCGGTGCCCACCACCGCCACGACCGAGACCGGCAGGAAGTGCCGGGCCGCGATCGCGAAGTAGGCGGCCGAGCCTCCGAGCACTTCCTCCGCGCGCCCCGCGGGGGTTTCGATCGTGTCCAGACCAAGCGAGCCGACGACGACGATCGCCATTACATGGACTCCGGAGCGCTCACCCCGAGAAGGTCGAGCCCGCGCCGCAAGACGACGCCCGTGGCGCGCGTGAGGAGGAGCCGCGCCGCCGTCACTGCGGCATCCGGCCCGACCACGCGATGCTGGTGATAAAACGAATGAAACTTGGCTGCCAAGTCCTTGAGATACGTGGGGATGCGATGCGGCTCCCTATGCCTTGCCGCGGCCGCGACGAGCGACGGAAATGCCGCCAGCCCGCGCAGGAGGGTGAGCGTCTCGGCCTCCTGCAGGAGATCGGTCCGCGCCGCTTCCGGTCCCGGCACGGGGTGCCCCTGCTTGACCGCGAAGTCCAGCACATGCGCGATCCGCGCGTGAGCGTACTGGACGTAGTACACGGGATTGTCCTCGCTCCGCTTCACCGCAAGCTCCATGTCGAAATCGAGCGGGCTCTCGGCGCGCCGCATCAGGAAGAAGAACCGCGCCGCGTCCACACCCACCTCGGCGATCAGCTCCTCCAGCGTGATGAATTCGCCCGCGCGCTTCGACATCTTGACGGGCTCTCCTCCGCGCAGGAGCCGCACCCACTGGATCACGATCACCTCGAAGCGATCCCTGGGCCAGCCCAGTGCCTCGATGACGCCCTGCATGCGCTGCACGTGGCCGTGGTGGTCCGGGCCCAGGAGATCGATCACGCGATCGAATCCGCGGGAGAACTTGTCGTGATGGTACGCGGCGTCCGCCAGGAAGTACGTCGGCTCGCCGTTGCTGCGCACGATCACGCGGTCCTCCTGGTCTCCGAACGCGGTGGACTTGAACCAGAGCGCGCCCTCGCGCGTCTCCGTCATCCCGCGCTCGCCGAGACGGTCGCGCGCCTTCTCGACCAGCCCTCCCTTGTGAAGCTCGCTCTCGCGAAACCAGCGATCCATGTGCGCGCCGAAACGATCCAGGTCCTGCTTCTGGCGCTCGAGCATGCGGTCGATGCCCCAGCCGGCGAAGCGAAGCCGGCGCTCGCGCTCGGCGAGACCCAGCCAGGAGCGCCCGTCCTTCTCCGGCACCGTCGCGGCGACGTCGGCCACGTACGCGCCCGCGTAGCCCTGCTCCGGGATGGGCGGCGCGGGGAGTCCGAGATGCTCCGCGAACCTCGACTCGACGGAGGCCCCGAAGAGCTCCGCCTGGAGCCCCCAGTCGTTCGCGTAGAACTCGCCGCGGGGCTCGTAACCGGCAGCGCTCAGGATGCGGATCAGGGCGTCCCCGATGCTGGCGGCGCGCGCGCTCACGACGTTGAGCGGGCCCGTGGGGTTGGCGCTCACGTACTCGATCAGGATCTTCTCGCCGCGGCCCACCTGGGAGCTGCCGTAGCCGTCGGGGTTCGTGAGGATGCGGCTCAGGTTGGAGGCGAGCCACTCGGGAGCAAGGCGGAAGTTGAGGAACCCGGCGCCGGCGATCTCCACCGCGCTCACCACGCCGTTCTCGATCGCAAGCGCCTCGCGCAGCGTCTCGGCCACCTGGCGGGGCGGCTTGCGCGCGGTCTTCGCGAGCGTCAGCGCGACGGGGGTGGCCCAGTCGCCGTGATCGGGCTCGCGGGGGACCTCAACGTCGATCCGCGCGCCCTCTGGAAGCGTGAGACCCGACCTCGCGATAGCCTCCTCGAGGCGCTCGGCGAGGTAGGCCTCAATCGGCCACGGTTTCTCGGCGGGCATCGCCCCAGAGCTTGTCCAGGAGGTAGTACTCACGGGCGCGCGTGTGGAACACGTGCACCACGAAATCCACGTAGTCGAGAAGGATCCATCGCCGCGCCTCGTATCCCTCCGTATGCCACGGGCGAATACCGCGAGCCCGCATCCCCTCGTCCACGGCGTCCGCGATCGCGCGGGTCTGGACTTCCGACTGGCCGGTTGCGAGCACGAAGTAATCGCACACACCGTCCAGATCGCGGAGGTCCAGGATCACGACCTCCTCCGCTCGCTTGGTCAAGGTCAGGCGCGCGGCCTCGCGTGCCAGATCTTGTGGCGGCATGTTCAGGGCGGGAAGCTGGCTCAACGCTCGCGCGTCACCGCGTACCGGACCGCGGACTGGAGGGTCTCGCGGATTTCGAGATCCGGAACCGATTCGAGCTCCTCCTCGGCCCGGCTCGCCAGCTTGGCACTCGTCTGCTGACTGTATGCGACGCCGCCGTGCACCGTCACGAACCGGACCACGTCGGCCCAGTGGCCGTTCTGGAAATCCCGCGAGCGGATGAGGTCCTCCATCTCGCGCCGCTCGCGCCCGGGTGCCTCGCGCAGGGCGTTGATGAGCGGGAGTGTGATCTTTCCGCCGTCCAGATCGTTCCCCATCGCCTTCCCGGTGACCTTCTCCGCCCCGAGATAGTCCATGAGATCGTCGGTGATCTGGAAGGCGAGCCCCAGGGCGCGGCCGAATCTGCTGAGCGCCGCGCGCCCCTTCGCGCTCGCGCCGCCCTCGTTCGCGCCCAGCTCGCAGCCGGCGGACATGAGGCAGGCGGTCTTCTCGTCGATCACGCGCATGTAGGCCTGCTCCGTCAGGTCGAGGCGATTCTTCTGCTCGATCTGGCGCAGCTCTCCCTGGCTCATCCGGTGCGTGGCTTCCGCGAGCAGGTCCATGGCTTCGTACATGCGCCTGGTGACCAGAATGGAGAACGCCTTCGAATAGAGGTAATCGCCCATGAGAATGGCGGTGTCGTTGCTGAACGCGCTGTTCACGGTGGGAAGTCCGCGGCGCAGGAGGCTCTTGTCCACGCTGTCGTCATGAATCAGGGTGGCCGTGTGGATCAACTCGACCACGACCGCGCCGTGGACCGCCTCGTCCGTGATCCCGCCGAATGCCTTCGCGGCGAGAAGGACGAGCGTGGGGCGGAAGCGCTTGCCGTAGGCGCGGTGAAGATGCGCGCCGACCGTGCCGACGAGGCCGACGTCGCAAAGGAATGCCTCGTCGAGCTCGGTTTGAAACCGCTCGAACGGCTCCGCGATCTGGCTCCGGATAGCCTCCAGCGTCGGTGCTTCCGCCGGAAGCACTTCTGGCGCTTGTCTTCGAGCGGTCAATGGGCTCCCTAGCGCGAGGTAAGGTATGGATTGGCCGTAGCCTAGGGCCCCGAGCCCTGGGTGTCAACCGAAAACCCCGCGCGGATACGCTCCAGAAGGGTCTCGCGACGGTTCAGCGACGGGTTTTCCAGCACCTCTTCGAGAATCTGGTCCAGGATCCGCCCCACCCTCGGACCGGGCGCTACGCCGAGGACCTCCATGACGTCCTTCCCATCCACCGCGAGGTCGCGCACCGAGAGCGCTTCCTCGGCCTCGAGGATGGTATCCACCCGGACCCGAAGCTCTTCCAGATAGTGCGGGAAACCGGTCTTGAGCCCGTTCCCGACGTTGTCGGCAATCCTGAGATCGAATAGGTCCGCGATCTGGTCCACGCCGGCGCCCCGGATGAAGCGGCGCACCGCGGCGTCGCTCCACTCCGACCGGTAATCGAACATGTGCTGGCGAACCAGGTGGGCGACGCGCTCGGTCAGGTCGCGGCTGAAGCGGAGCCGCTCCATGGCTCGGCGGGTCAGAGCTTCGCCCACGAACTGATGGTTGTAGAACGTGGCGTCTCCGTCCTCCTTCACCTCCCGGGTCGCCGGCTTTCCCACGTCATGGAAGAGCGCGGCGAGCCGCACGGCCGGTTTGCCGGGAGGCGCGGCGTCGCAGGTGTAGAGCGTGTGGTAGTACACGTCATAGGCGTGGTAGCGATTCTGGGGCACCGCGACCGTGGCTTGAAGCTCGGGAAGCCAGATGCCCAGGAGCCCGGATTCCCGCAGCACCTCGAAGCCGCGCGAGGGCTCGCGGGCGCGGAGCATCTTCATGAGCTCGTCCTGCACTCGCTCGGCCGCGACCCGTCCGACCTCGCCGGAGGCCCCGGAAAGAGCCCGGGCGGTCTCCTTCTCGAGGGTGAATTCCAGCGTGGCCGCGAAACGCGCGGCCCGGATGGGCCTAAGGCCGTCCTCGCGGAACCGCGTGAGCGGATCCCCGACCGCGCGCAGGAGCCCCGAAGCGAGATCCGGTATTCCGCCCGCCGGATCCACGAGCCTCTCTTGTAACGGATCCCACGCGATGGCGTTGACCGTGAAGTCGCGGCGCGCGAGGTCCGCCTCCAGCTCGCGCACGAAGGCGACGCGATCGGGCCTGCGCGAGTCCTTGTACTCCGACTCCACGCGGAAGGTCGTGACCTCGCAGGGGCCGGCCGCGGTGGGTACGATGATCGTGCCGAACCGGGCGCCCGTCGCGATCGCTTTGGGGTAGAGGCTCAGCACCTCATCCGGGGTGGCGCTCGTCCCCACATCCCAATCTTGCGGCTCGGGCCCATCCCCGCTCAGAAGCTCCCGCACCGCCCCTCCGATCAGGTAGGCGCGGTGTCCCGACCCTTGCAGCCGGCGCAGGACGTCCAGGATGGACTCCGGCACCATCGATGAATTCAGGCGGCGCGTTGCCATGGCGACGGATGGTAGCATGCGCGCCATGCACCCCAAGCGACACCCGCCGGTGAGGCGCGCGCTCCCTCTGCTGCTGGGGCTCCTCGTCGCCGCCTCCGGCGCAGCGCTGGCCTGCGCCCCCGCCGGCGCGGCGCCGGTCTTCCTTTCCTCCGCCGAGCAGGGTCCGTGGCTCGCTTCCGACAAGGAGCTCCACTTCGCGGGCTCGCTCGCGATCGCCGCGTCGCTGCGCGTCGAGGGGCAAAGCCGGAGGGCCGCGATCGCGGGCACATTCGGCGTGGGGCTGCTGAAGGAAGCCTACGACGCGGCGGTCAAGCCGCGGCGCATGGGGCGGGGAGCCAGCTGGAAGGATCTCGCGGCGGACCTGGCGGGAGCGCTCGCCGGGGTCGCGATCGTGAGCGCGCTCGACCGCTAGCGCGCGCGGACGAGCGGCGACGGAGGTTCACCGCCGGCTACAGCCCGTTCCTTCCGGGCAGTGTGATCGTGAACCGGGCCCCCGATCCCGGAACGTTCTGCCCCGAGATCTTCCCGCCGTGGTTCTGGACGATCCGGTAGCAGCTGGAGAGGCCGAAGCCATGTCCTTCGGGCTTCGTCGTGAAGGAGGGCTCGAAGAGCCTCTGCATCGCCTCGGAAGGCAGACCGGGACCGTTGTCCTCCACGACCAGCTCCACCACCCCCGAGGACGCCTTGAACCGCGAGCGGATCACGATCCGCGGCATCGGCGACTTGGCGGCATTGAGCGCGTCGGCGGAATTGCTGAACAGGTTCATCAGAACCTGCCGCACCTGGCCCGGGTCCAGGTTCATCTCCGGGAGTTCCTCCGAGAGATCCAGGCTGAACTCCACGCGTTCGTACTTGTTCTGCGGCGTGATGAACTCCACCGTGTTCCGGATCAGATCGTTCACCTTGGTCGGCTGCTTGCGCAGCTCCTTGTGCGAGAAATCCATGAGCCCCTTGGTGAGCACGGTCATGGCGCTCGCCTGGTCGAAGATGATCTTGGCGTTCTCCTGCGCCTTTTCCGGGCTCATCGTCCCCACGCCCATGAGGAAGAACTGCGATCGCGCCGAGATTGCCGCGAGGTAATTGTTGAGTTCGTGGCCGATCTCCGCGGCCATTTCCCCCTTCGCCGCGAGACGCTCGGTGCTGATCAGTTCGTCCTTGGCGCGCTCCAGCGCGATGTACTTGGCGCTGGCCTCCTTGATCAGGAGAAGCGGCACGAAGATGAAGATGAGACCGTAGTACCCGATGGCGAGGTAGGACACGACCACCAGAGGCGAGAGAAAAAAGAGCGCGGCCGAGGAAATGAGCGAGTTGTAGTAGATGTACTCCTCGCGCCAGGTTTGGACCAACCGCCGCCTCGTGCTCAGGGCGACGGCGCCCGCGACGAGGGCGGTGTTCACGACGAAATAGACAGCCGAGGCCGCGACCCAGGGCAGGATGAGCATGACGCTGAAGGTGGTCGCGGGCCCTCCGCCCATCCCCGCCAGCGGCAAGCCGCCGAGACAAGCGTACACGATGCCGGCGGCGGAAAGCGCCGCCACGTTCTGGGCGGCGTTGAAGAGCGCCTTGTACCAGGTGCGTCTGGAGAAGATCACGTTGGCGAGAGCGAAGGCGATCGCCACGATCCAGACGGCGGGACGGTACCCCAGCAGCACCAGGAGGCTCAGGTCCACGGTGGAGGCCATGCTCTCCATGGCCTTGCCGGTGATGGTCGAGAGCCACAGGCTCTCGGCGAGGAGGCTCACGAGGATCCACGCGGCGACGTGGACCGTGCCGATCGTGCGGAATTCGGGGAACGCGGACGCGAGGATCGCGGCGCCCGCCACGATGACGATCGTGATGTAGAGGACGAGTGCGCGACTCAGGGGCAATTCCTCGGGTACGAGTCGACCGTCAT
>JAYUAE010000143.1:0-9612 GCA_043741515.1 Candidatus Eiseniibacteriota bacterium
CCGGCACGCTCGCGGGCGGCCGGCGCATCATCCACACCATGGGGACGCGGCTCGCCCACCTCGAGCCCATCCACGGCTTCGCCGCGGAGACGGCCGCCGCCAGCGTCATCCAGCTCGCATCGCGGCTCGGCTTTCCGCTCAGCACCACGCACGTCATCAGCTCGGGCATTCTCGGCGTCGGCGCGGCGCGGCGCGTGAACGCGGTGCGCTGGGGCGTGGCCCGGACGATGGTGGGCGCGTGGCTGCTCACGATTCCCGTGACGGCCATCCTCGGCTTCGCCGCGGCATGGGTCGCCGGCGCATTGCTTCGCTGATCCAGCGGGGAAACTCCACTGGGCGGGGTACCCGGCTCTGGGATACACTCGCGCACTGGTGCGGATCCCCCTGGAGGTCTGACGATGCCATTGCGCGTTCTCATCGCCGACGATCATCCGATGTTCACTCAGTCCCTGAGGGGCATCCTGGAGCGCGAGAAGTTCGAGGTGGTGGGCGAGGCGATCGACGGCCTCGAGGCGGTGAAGCTCGCCGAGAAGCTGAAGCCCGACGTGGCGGTCCTCGATCTGTCCATGCCGATCATGAACGGCCTGAGCGCGGCGCGGGCGATCGAGAAGGCGTCGCCCATGACGAAGACGATCATCCTGACCAGCTATCCGGACGAGCAGTACGTCCTGGACGCGCTGCGCGCGGGCGTCAGCGGGTACATCCTCAAGACGAGGGCGTCGGAGGATCTGGTCCAGGCGATCCGGGAGGTGTCCCGCGGGGCGCTCTACCTGAGCGAGGGTGTCTCGCGCGAGGCGCTGCGCGCCTTTCTCGCCAACGACGATAAGGGCGCCGACTCCCTGAGCGACCGGGAGCGGGAAGTGCTGCAGATGATCGCGGAGGGGAAATCGACGAAGGAGATCGCCGCCCTTCTGAGCATCAGCGTCAAGACCATCGAGACGCACCGGACGCGGCTCATGGCGAAGCTCGACATTCATGAGACGGCCGGCCTGGTCCGGTACGCCATCCGCAAGGGGTTCATCCAGCCCTGAGGGAGGCGCCGGCGCCGCTTGACGCCGTTCCAGCGCGCCGTCTACACTCACACCGTCGCAGGTCCGCCTCCTCCTCTGTCGTTCGTTCCCCGTTCAAAGCCGCGAAGCTCTCTCTCTCTCCCGGAAACGAGACTCATGCTGGCTCGCGTCGCGAGCTGCACCACGCAGGGCATTCAGGGTTTGTTCGTCGAGGTGGAAGCCGACCTCGGCGCGGGGCTGCCCACGTTCTCGATCGTGGGGTTGCCGGACGCGGCCGTTCGCGAGAGCCGGGAGCGTGTCCTCGCGGCGGTGAGGAACTGCGGATTCGAGTTCCCCGCGCGCAAGATCACCGTGAACCTGGCTCCGGCTCATATCCGGAAGGAAGGCGCGCGTTTCGATCTGCCCATCGCGGTCGCGCTGCTCCTCGCCTCTGGGCAGATCCCGCGCGGCGCGGCGCTGGACTCCGGCGTGTTCGTGGGCGAGCTGGCGCTGGACGGATCGCTGCGCGGCGTGCGCGGAATTCTCGCGGTCCTGGCGGCCGCGAAGCGCGAGGGACGGGGGCCCGTATGGATACCGCGGGAGAACGCGCGCGAAGCCCGCGCGATCGGCGGGGTTCCGTTTCTCACGCTTGCCACGCTCCGGGAGCTGCGCGGAGACGAGCCTTCCGTGGCCCCAGGCGCGGACGACCGCGAGGCCGACGCCCCGGAGGACGCGCCCCGCGCCGAGCCTCCGGACCTCTCGGAGGTTCGCGGCCAGACTCTGGCGCGCAGGGCGCTCGAGGTGGCCGCGGCGGGCGGCCACAACATTCTTTTCATCGGTCCGCCCGGCTCCGGAAAGACCATGCTGGCGAGGCGGCTTCCGGGGATCCTTCCGCCCCTCACGCGCGAGGAAGGGGTGGAGGTGAGCACGATCCACTCCGTTGCGGGCAGGCTGCCGCCCGGCGGGGGACTCATCCTGGACCCGCCCTTCCGCGCGCCCCATCACACGATCTCGGACGCCGGGCTCGTCGGAGGGGGACGCGGCCCCCTGCCCGGCGAGGTGAGCCTGGCACACAGGGGCGTGCTCTTCCTGGACGAGCTTCCTGAGTTTCACCGGAACGCGCTCGAATCGCTGCGCCAGCCGCTGGAGGAGGGAACCGTCTCGATCGCTCGCGTCGGAGGGGCGACCGTCTTCCCCGCCGCCTTCTCGCTCGTGGCCGCGATGAATCCGTGCCCGTGCGGGTTCCGGGGGGACGTGCGCCGCGTGTGCCGGTGCGGGCCCGACGTGGCCTCGCGCTACTGGTCCAAGGTATCCGGCCCCATCCTGGACCGGATCGACCTCATGCTCGAAGTGCCGGCGGTGCCGATGGACGATCTCTTCGCAGGCGGATCCGGAGAGTCTTCCGCGACGGTTCGCGAGCGGGTCCTCCGGGCCCGCGCGGCCGCGTCGGAACGGGCGTCCTGCGCCGGGAGGAACGCGGCCCTCACCGCGCGAGAGCTGGACCGGATCGCGCCGCTCGACGCGCATTCCAGGCAGCTCGTCCGGCGCGCCGCGGAGGCTTTCCGGATGACCGCGCGCGGCGTGGTCCGGATCCGGCGTGTCGCCCGCACCATCGCCGATCTCGCAGGCTCCGATGCGGTGCGCGACGAGCATGTCGCCGAAGCGCTGCAGTACCGGATGCCGGTGGGGGTGCCGTGAAGGAGGCGCCTGGATCACATGATCGCGCGGCGCCGGCCGGCGCGCCCATCGTAGCTCAGCGTTGCTCCGCGCCGAATCTCCGGATCCCGCGTTCCCGGGCCTTGGCGGCTTCCACCTCGCGGTCCTTTGGCGGCGCGGTGGTGGTCAGCGCGTCGAGCAGCGTGCGAGCGGCGCGCGCGACTTCGAGGACGGCCCGGTCGAACGCCTCCTGGTTCGGCTGCGACGGTTTCGTGAACCCGCTGATCTTCCGCACGAACTGGAGGGAAGCCGCGCGCACCTCCTCGTCGGTGACGGTCGGGTCGAAGTTGAACAAGGTCCGGATATTCCTGCACATGGCTCACTCCTGACGTGGAAATTTCTGGCCGCGGCCCGCGGATGCGCGGAGAATGGTAGACCATGAAAAGGGCTCGCGGGAAGCCGGGGCCCGCGGGCCTCGGCCTCCCGCGGGGGGGAGAACCCGGTTGACTTCGGGGTATAGACTGGATAGCGTAGCTTGGCGTTGGACACTCACCCACAAGGCCAGATGACCCAACACACCCGCTTGTTCCGGAACCAAGCCATCCTCTGCGGCGCCGTTGCAATTTTCCTCATTGCGGGCTCCGTGCGTGCGGAATCCGAGCCGGTCAAGGCCACGAAATCGGCAAAGAAGGCGACTACCCAGAAGGCGCCCGCGTCCACGGCCGCCGCTCCGGTGGTTTCGGTGCAAGAAGGGCTTCAGCAAACCCAAAAGTCGCCGAAAGATCCTACTGCCTACCTGGCGCTCGGGGGCGCCTATCGTCGGGCCGGCCGCTACCAGGAAGCCCTGGATACGTACAAGAAGCTGGCGGCCCTCGCTCCCAACAATTCCGTCGCCCACGTGAGTCTCGGAGCGGCGTACATGGATCTCAAGCGCCCGGACGAGGCCGAGCGCGAGTTCCGGAAGGCGCTCAAGATCAACCCGGCCGATCCCGGGGCGCACTACAACATGGGCAATTATCACCTCGCGAAGGGACGGCGCGACGACGCCCTGAGCGAGTTCCGGAAAGCCACCGTGCTCACTCCTCCGATCGCGGATGCCTGGGTCAGCATGGGGTTGATCCAGGCCGAGCTGGGGAAGCAGGACGAGGCGATGGAGGGCTACAAGAAGGCGCTTGCCATCGACTCGACCAACGTGCGCGCGATCACCAATCTGGCGAACGCGCTGTACGCGCAGGGCAAAATTCCGGAAGCGACGGCGCTCTATCGCAAGGCGCTCCGGTACGACGACAGGAATCAGGAAGCGAATTACAACATGGGGGTCGCGTTCGCGGATGCTCAGATCTTCAAGATGGCGCTCACGTACTGGAAGCACGTCGTGGAAATCGACTCCACGACGACCGTCGCGGAAAGCGCCAAGAGCAGCATCCAGATTCTCGAGGATTTTCTCGCGAACCAGCAGAGCAAGATCATCCAGCAAGCTCCATCCGGAGTCACTACAGAGAAGCACTAGCTCCCCCCGATATCTAGAGCCTGGCGTTCGCCGTGTCCCAAGGAGGCCCAGACTCATGCAAAGGCACCCCGCCAGCAGCACCCACGCTCTCGCAATCGCGCTGTTCCTTCTCTCCACGGGTTGTGCATCCCATGGGCTCCCCCCGGCAGCCTCGGAAGGCATCGGCCCGTCAGATCCATCCCGCGAAAGCACGGCCGCCCGGCAGAAGCCACTCTCGCGCCAGCAGGAAGCGCGGCGCGACGTCCAGGCGGGGAAGGAGTTTATGACTGGGGGCCGGCTCGACGAGGCCGAGCATTCCTTCCGGCTCGCGCTCGAGGCGGAGCCCGCATATTTCGAGGCGGTCGCGGGGCTTGGCCGGCTCGCGGTCCAGCGGGGCCGCTATGCCGAGGCGGTGCCCTTGCTGGAGAAGGCGACCAGGCAGCTGCCCCAAGATCTGGAGGCGCACCTTTCACTGGCGCGCGCGCTGATCGAGACAGGGGAGTACGCGGAAGCCGAGGACATCTGCTCGCGCTCCCTTCGGATCGCGCGGGAGGACCGGGCCGGGCTCTCCCGGGCGCACGAGATGATGGGCGAAAGCTACTCACGACAGGGACTTAGCCCGGCGGCCATGTCGGCCTATTACAAGGCGGCCGAGTTGAACCCGCGCGACGCGGAAATAACCCGGGGGCTGGCCAACTGCGCGATCCGCGCGGGCCTCTATGCCGAAGCCGCGGCAGCATATACGAGACTCCTACAGTTGGCCCCGCTCGATTTGACGGCGAAAAAGCAGCTCGCCTGGGTAAACTTCAAGCTGGAGCGCTATCCGCTCGCGATCAGCAACTACGAGGCGATCCAGGATTCCCTCGGGACCGTGGATCGGTATTATCTCGCCCAGGCGTATGCCAAGTCGAACAAGGTGGACCGCGCCGTCGAGCAGTTTCGCGAAGTCGTCCGTCTGGATAAGGACAACTACAAAGGGGTTTACTGCAACATGGCGTACGCGTATTACGAAGCGAACCGCTACGAGAGCGCGATCCACATCGCCCACGAGGGGCTTGCGGCGGACAGCTCGAGCGCCTGCCTGCGCTTCTGCTGGGCCCAGGCGCTGGACAAGCTCGGGCGGCACAAGGACGCCATCCCGGTGCTGGAGGCGGCCCTGGAAGACCCCGCGTACGCCGACGTCGCGAAGCGGGAGCTGGAACGGCAGCATCGCATCGTGCGGCTGCTCCAATCGAAGTAGCGCCCGATCACGGGCTGAACCCACGACTCAGGAGGAACGATGTTTTCGAAGAGAATGCGATGTGCGCTGTTCGGAGCGGCTCTGGGCATGCTGGTGGCGGGCGCCGCGTCCGCGGATGATGCCATGACGAAGGCTCCCGCGGCCAAGGCGGCGAAGCCCGCGGCCAAGGCGATGAAGCCGGCGCCGAAGACGAGCTCGGACGAAGTGGCGATCCTGGACACCTCGAAGGGGCGCATGGTCGTCGAGTTCTGGGAGAAGGACGCGCCGAAGACGGTCGCGAATTTCAAGAAGCTGGCGCGCCAGGGCTACTACGACGGCACCGGGTTCCACCGGATCATCAAGGGCTTCATGATCCAGGGTGGGGACCCCAAGTCCAAGAACCCGAACGCTCCGGACCTCGGCACCAGCGGGCCCGGCTATACGATCGCCGATGAGTTCAACTCGCATCCGCACGTGAAGGGTGTCCTCTCGATGGCGAACACGGGCGGGGCAAACACCGCGGGATCGCAGTTCTTCGTCATGCACGGCACGGCTCCGAGCCTGGACGGCCATTACACCGGCTTCGGCCATCTGATCGCCGGCATGGACGTGCTGGACAAGATCGCGAACTCGCCGACGGCACCGAATCCGTCGATGCCGGGCGAGAACAGCAAGCCGGCGGAGTGGACCACGCTCAAGAGCGTGAAGATCATGGCCAAGAACGCCTACCAGGCGAGCATGAATAGCGCGAAGAAGGCGGAAGCCTCCAAGCCCGAGGTGGGCAAGCCGGCCGACATGAAGGCGAGCATGGGTGGCGGCGCGGGCATGGACATGAAGGCGGCGGAGCCGAAGTCCGGGGCCGCCCAGGCGTCCGGCACCGAGGGGCACCCCGGCGCCGAGACCGTCGAGAAGGCAAAGGAAACCACAAAGACCCCCTCGGCCGATGAGAGCAAGGGCGAGGACGAGGCGCCGTCCGGCAAGTAACGCCTCGAGCGAAATGATCCCGGGGCAGAGCGCGGTTGCGCTCGGCCCCTCTGCTTTGTTAGCCTGAGGGGGTCCCGGAGGACCACCCGTCCCATGTCCCGCATCTACCTCGACCACAACGCCAGCACGCAGGTCCGCGTCGAAGTTTTCGAGGCGATGCTCCCGTATTTCATCGAGCATTACGGGAACGCTTCCAGCGTCCACGCCTTCGGCCAGGAGGCAAGGGGAGGGATCGAGGACGCGAGGGCGCAGGTGGCCGCGCTCCTCAACGCCACGCCGCCCGAGATCGTGTTCACCAGCGGGGGGACCGAAGCGGACAATCTGGGCGTGGTCGGGGGCGCGCGCGCGCTCCCCTTCAAGGGCCGCCATCTGATCGTGAGCGCCATCGAGCACGACGCCGTGCGCCACGCGGCCGACGCGCTGGAGCGCGAGGGGTACACGGTGACGCGAGTCCAGCCGGACGCGCGGGGTGTCGTCCACCCGGAGGCCGTGGCGGAAGCCATCCGCCCCGACACGGCACTGGTATCGGTCATGGCCGCGAACAACGAGACCGGCGTCGTGCAGCCTGTCGCCGAGATCGGCGCGGTGTGCGCCAAGCGCGGCGTGGCGTTCCACGTGGACGCCGTGCAGGCGGCGGGCAAGATTCCGATCGACGTTCGAGCGTGGCAGGCGACGATGGCCACGATCGCGGGGCACAAGTTCTATGGGCCGAAGGGCGTGGGCGCGCTCTTCGTGAAGCGCGGGTTCAAGCCCGTGCCGCTCGCGTTCGGGGGCGACCACGAGAAGGGGCGCCGCCCCGGAACCGAGAACGTGCCGGCGATCGTCGGGCTCGGCAAAGCCTCGGAGTTGGCGCTGGCGGAGCTTGCGAAGAATCCCGCCCGCATCGGCCGTCTCCGCGACCGCCTCGAGGCGAGCTTGATGGAGCGCGTCCCGAATGTGGTCCGGCATGGAGGGGAAGCGCCGCGGGTTCCCAACACGTCCCATCTCTCATTCGTGGGCGCCGAGGGAGAGCATCTGATCCTTTCCCTCGACATGAAGGGAATCGCGGTCTCGAGCGGCGCCGCCTGCAAGGCCGGCTCCTCGCATCCCTCGCACGTGCTCCTCGCCATGGGGGTCCCGCGCGAGGTCGCGCAGTCCGCGGTGCGCTTCAGTCTGGGCCGATGTAGCACCGAGCAGGAGATCGATCGCGTGCTCGAGATCCTTCCCGCCGTCGTATCCAAGCTTCGCGCCGCCTCGCCCGCCGCAGCCTCCTGAACGCTCCCGTGACCAACTTCATTCCGGACGAGCCCACGACGATCCTGGTTGCGATGAGCGGTGGCGTGGACTCTTCCGTCGCGGCCGCGGCCCTCGCCGAGCGCGGGCACACGGTGATCGGCGTCACGATGAAGCTCTGGTGCTACGCGGAGGGACCGAGCCCCAGCCGAGGGTGCTGCACGCTGGAGGCGATCGACGACGCGCGCGCCGTAGCGCGGCGGATGGGGTTCCGCCACTACGTGCTCAACCTGGAAGACGATTTCCGTGAGCACGTCCTCGAGAACTTCGTTGGGGAATATCTCTCGGGCCGCACGCCGAACCCCTGCGTCCAGTGCAACAACTGGCTCAAGTTCGGGGAGCTGATGCGGCGCGCCGAGAGCTTCGGCTGCAGCTACGTCGCCACAGGGCACTACGCGCGCCGCGATTTCGACGAGGCCGGGCGCGCGACGCTCGAGCGCGCGGTGGACCACGCCAAGGATCAGTCCTACGTGCTGTGGGGGCTTTCCCAGACGACCCTTCGCCGCGCGCTCTTTCCGCTGGGGCACCTTCCGAAGGCCGGGGTTCGCGAGAAGGCGCGCGAGCTCGGACTTCCGGTCGCGGACAAGCGCGAGAGCCAGGACATCTGCTTCGTGGAGGGGAAGACCTATCTCGAGTTCTTGAAGCAGCGTTTTCCTGAGCGGCTCAAGACCGCGAAGCCCGGCGACGTGCGCGATGCCTCGGGCCGCGCGATCGGCAAGCACGAGGGCGTCCACTCCTTCACCATCGGCCAGCGCCGCGGGCTCAACGTCTCCGTCGGCTCGCGCGTCTACGTGAGCGGAATCGACGCCGCGACGGGGACCGTCACGGTGGATCGCGGGGAAGCGCTGCTGAAGAAGCGCGCGCGGCTCGCGCGCGTGAGCTACACGTCGGGATCGCGGCCGGAGGGCCCTCGCGAGCTGCTGGGGAAGATCCGCTATCTCCACACGCCAGCCCCCGCGGTTCTCGTTCCCGAGGAAGGGGACCGCGCGACGGTCGCCTTCGCAGAGCCCCAGCGCGCCATGACACCCGGCCAGTCGCTCGTCCTCTACGACGCGGATCGGGTCGTTGCGGGCGGGGTGATCGAGGAAGTTTCCACGGAATGAGGAAGCCCGGGGGCAGGAAGAGCCGGCCCACGAAGGCGCGCGCCGCCCCGAAGGCGCCCTCCTCGAAGAAGTCGGCGCGCGCGATCGACGCATGCGTCAACGTGCTCGACTTCGAGGCAATCGCGCGCGACCGCATGAAGCGGCCCTTCTACGATTACTACGCGGGCGGCGCCGAGGATGAGGTTACGCTCGCGGCGAACCGCGGGGCCTTCGCGGATGTGTTCCTCCGCCCTCGCGTCCTCGTGGACGTGAGCCGCATCGAGACCGCAGGCACGGTCCTGGGCACGCCCGTCTCCATGCCGGTGCTCATCGCTCCCACCGCGTTTCACCGCCTCGCGCATCCGGACGGCGAGCTGGCGACCGCGCGCGCCGCGGGCGCCCTGGGCACGCTCATGGTCGCGAGCACCATCGCCACCTACACCATCGAGGAAATCGCGCAGGCCGCGACCGGGCCGCTCTGGTATCAGCTCTACGTCTACAAGGACCGTTCGCTGGCCCGAAACCTGATCCAGCGGGCCGAAAAGGCGGGCTATCGAGCGCTCTGCCTCACGGTGGACGCGCCCCAGCTGGGGAGCCGGGAGCGGGATTTCAGGAATTCGTTCACGCTTCCGCCCGGAGTGCGCATCCGGAATTTCGAGGAGTTCGGGCTCGACGCGGCGCGCATGGGCGCCTCCTTCCATTCGTACGCGCAGAAGCAGCTCGACGGCTCCCTGACATGGGATGCCATCGAATGGCTGCGCGGCGAGACCAGGCTCCCGCTGATCCTGAAAGGGATCATCGCCCCGGAGGACGCCCTCCTCGCCGCCGAGCGCGGCGTTGACGGAATCATCGTCTCCAATCACGGCGGAAGGCAGCTCGACGGAGCC
The DNA here is from genome assembly GCA_043741515.1 of Candidatus Eiseniibacteriota bacterium. Lineage (GTDB taxonomy): Bacteria > Eisenbacteria > RBG-16-71-46 > SZUA-252 > SZUA-252 > WS-7. The sequence continues at coordinate 9,579 of JAYUAE010000143.1, forward strand.
GAGGCCACGCTCCGGGCGCTCCCGCGCGTCGTGG
>JAYUAE010000144.1:0-9609 GCA_043741515.1 Candidatus Eiseniibacteriota bacterium
TTCTGGCCACCGTACATCTTGCGGCCCACGACCCGCTTCGCGTACTGCACCGGGATCTTCCGCTGCGCCTGGGTCATCGCCACCACCGACGCGATCACCGCGACCATGATCGCCAGCATCAAGACGGCCACGATCGGCGAGAGCGTCCCGACGCGCAGCGCCCGGACGCTGTTCACGATGTCGGCCGGGAAGCGCGCGACGATTCCGATGAAGATGATCAGCGAGATCCCGTTCCCGATGCCCCGCTCCGTGATCTGCTCGCCCAGCCACATGATGAGGATCGTCCCGGCGGTCTGGGTGATCATCGTCATGAGCTCGAACGTGGGGCCGGGGTGCGGCACCACCGGCATGCCCGAAGCACCCAGCGATTCCAGGAACTTCGAGAACGCGATCGACTGCACCGCGGCCAGCCCCACCGTGCCGACCCGCGTGTACTGCGTGATCTTCTTCCGGCCCTCTTCGCCTTCCTTTTGCAGCTTCTCGAAGTACGGGACCACCGCGCCCAGGAGCTGCAAGATGATCGAGGCCGAGATGTACGGCATGATCCCGAGCGCGAAGACCGTCGCCTTGGCGAAGCTGCCGCCGACGAAGAGGTCGTACAGGCCGAAGAGCGAGTTGGCCTGGCTCGCGAAGGCCGAGACCAGCGCCTCGCTGTTCACCCCCGGGGTCGGAATGTGGCCGCCCAGGCGGTACACGCAGAGGAGCGCGATCGTGAACAGGACCCTGCGCTTCAGCTCCGGGATGCGAAATACGTTCTGGAAACTTTCGAGCATCGCCTAGATCAGCCCCGCTCCGCCGGCGTCGGCTTCCGTCCGCGCGGGCCCGTGGCGCCCACCTGGGCCGCGGCGTGGGCGGACGGCGCCTTGCGCTCGCCGCGCGCGCGCCGCACCTTGGGCGCGGGCAGCGTGATGGCGCCTCCGGCGGCCTCGATCTTCGTGCGGGCCGTGGCGCTTGCCGCGTCCACCGCGACCTGGAACGCCGCGGAAACCTCGCCCTCGCCCAGGAGCTTCACCGGGCGGTCGCCGCGGTCGATCAGGCGCTTCGCGAGAAGGGTCTCGCGATCGATCTTCTCCCCCACCGTGAAGCGGGAGAGCGAGCCGACGTTCACCGCCTGATACTCCACGCGGCCGATGTTCGTGAATCCGCGCTTGGGGATCCGGCGCTGGATCGGCATCTGCCCGCCTTCGAACCAGCCCTTGACCCTCGAGCCCTTGCCCGCGCGCGCCCTCTGCCCCTTGTGTCCGCGTCCGGCGGTGCCGCCGACGCCCGACCCCGGACCGAGTCCGCGCCGCTTCTTGGGATGCGTCGCCCCCTTGGCGGGCTTCAGCTGACCGATCTTCATGATCTGGGTGCCCTCTTTCTCCTGGCTCTGGACGCCTCGCGCGGCGACATCGCTCCGTACCTCGGGGTGCGCCCCACGTAGCCGCCCGTCGCGCCCGCCTTCATCTTGGCACCCGGCGCGCTCCGCGTCTTCTTCCTCGCCGCGCTTCCGGCCCCGGTCTTCTGCGCGCCGCCGTCGGCGGGCTCGACCCGGACCAGATAACGCACGAGCTGGACCATGCCCCGGATCTGGGGCGTGTCTTCCTTCACGACCGAATGATTGATGCGGCGCAATCCCAGCGCCGCGAGCGTGCGCTTGTGCTTCTCCATGCAGCGGATCTTGCTCCGCTCCTGCGTGATCTTAACGAGTGCCATCGCCCGCCACCGCCGGCTTGGGCCGGATTCCGAGAAGCTCGCTGACCGTCTTGCCGCGCGCCGCCGCGACCTCGCTCGCCTGGCGCAGGCTCTGGAGTCCCTGCACCGTGGCCTTCACCACGTTGTGGGGATTGCCCGAGCCGAGCGACTTGGTGAGCACGTCGTGAATGCCCGCTGCCTCGAGGACCGCGCGCACCGTGCCGCCGGCGATCACGCCGGTACCCGGCGTCGCGGGCTTCATGAGCACCACGCCCGCGCCGAAGCGTCCGATCACCTGATGCGGGATCGTGGAGCGCTTGAGCGGGACCGGGAACATGCCCTTCTTCGCCGCCTCGCCCGCCTTGCGGATGGCGTCCGAGACTTCGTTCGCCTTGCCGAGGCCCACGCCGACGCGCCCCTTGCCGTCCCCGATCGCGACGATCGCGTTGAAGCTGAACCGGCGCCCGCCCTTCACGACCTTGGCAACGCGATTCACGTGGATCACACGCTCGATGAATTCGGAGTCCTGCTGGGACTGCATGCGTCCGCGCATTCCTGGGTAAGCCATGAAGTCTCCTAGAAGTTCAGGCCGCCCTCGCGGGCGCCCTCAGCGACCGCTTTGACACGGCCATGGTAGAGATAGCCGCCGCGATCGAAACAGACGCGCTCGATGCCACGCTCCTTCGCCTTCGCCGCGATCTGCTTCCCGACGAGCTTGCCCGCTTCGAGCTTGCCCTTCGCCGACTTCGCCTTGGGCACGACTTCCTTGTCGAGCGAGGAAACGGTCAGGATCGTGCGGCCGGCGAGGTCGTCCACCAACTGCGCATAAATGTGATTGAGGCTCCGGTACACGGCGAGGCGCGGCCGCTCGGCCGTCCCCATCACCTTCTTCCGGATTCTCATGTGCCGCCTGGAGCGGCCTTTGAGTCTCGGTGTCGCTGTCGATTTCATCGCCTCTCACACCCTCGTTGGGTTAGCCCGCGCGGCGCGCGGACCCTTTGCTACGCCGCGGTCTTCCCGCCGGCAGCCTTGCCCGCCTTGCGACGGACGTACTCGCCGGCGTACCGGATGCCCTTGCCCTTGTACGGCTCGGGCGGCCGGAAGTCGCGAATGATCGCGGCCGTCTGGCCGACCTGCTCCTTGCTGTATCCGCTGATGACGACCTTGGTCTGCGTCTCGGCCACGATGGTGATGCCGTCCGGCGGCTCGAATTCGATCGGGTGCGAATAGCCCAGCTGCAAGACCAGCTTCTTCCCGCTCATCTGGGCCCGGTATCCCGTGCCCTGGATCTCGAGCGTCTTGCTGAAGCCCTTGGTGACGCCCTCGACCATGTTCGCGAGGACCGCGCGCGTGGTGCCGTGAAGTGCCAGCGCCTGCTTCCCGCCGCCCACCTGCGCGACCAGGATCTCGTTCGGCTCCACCTTCACGTCGACGCCGTGGGCGAGCGTGAACCGGAGCTCCCCCTTGGGGCCCTTGACGTGGACCGCGTGGGCGTCTCGCTTCACCTGCACGCCATTTGGGATCGGGATCGGCATCTTTCCTACTCGGGACGGCATGGTCCTCTCCTACCAGACGCGACAGAGGTACTCGCCACCGAGCCCCTCGTCGCGCGCTTCGATGTCGGTCATGATGCCGCTCGGCGTGGACACGATGGCCGTGCCCATGCCCCCCTGCACCTTGGGGATCTCGTGCCGGCGCAGGTAGACGCGGCGTCCGGGCTTGCTCACGCGCTCGATCCCCTGGATGACGCTCTTCTCCTTCGCGTCGTACTTGAGATAGATGCGGATCAGGCCCTGCTTCTTGTCATCGATCGACTTGTAGTTGTTGATGAACTTCTCCTTCAGCAGCAGCCGCACCAGCTCCGTCTTCAGATTCGAAGCCGGAACGTCGCACTTCTTGTGCTTCGCCTTGCAGGCGTTGCGGATGCACGTCAGGAGATCCGCAACGGGATCGCTAACCGACATGGTTCCCTCGTATCCTTTCGGGCCGTGAGGCCCGGGTTACCAGCTCGCCTTGACCACGCCCGGGATCTGGCCCAAAAGGGCAAGCTCCCGGAAGCAAATTCGGCACAGGCCGAAGTCTCGCAGGAACGCGCGGGAACGGCCGCAGCGGTGGCAACGGTTGTAGCGGCGCACCTTGAACTTGGGCGTCCGCTTCCACTTCTCCATCAGCGACTTCTTGGCCAACCTCGCTCCTTTGCCGTCAGGCCTGGCGCTGCCGGAAGGGCATGTTCATGAGCCTCAGAAGCTCCTGCCCCTCTTCGTCGCTTTCGGCCGACGTGACGAACGTGATGTCCATTCCCCGGATCTTCTCCACCTTGTCGTAGTTGATCTCCGGGAAGATGATCTGCTCGGTGATGCCGAGCGTGTAGTTGCCCTGCCCGTCCATCGACTTCATGGGCACGCCGCGGAAATCCCGGATTCGCGGCAGCGCCACGTTGATCAAGCGGTCATAGAACTCGTACATGCGCGGCCCGCGAAGCGTCACCATGCAGCCGATCGGCTGCCCCTCGCGGAGCTTGAAGTTCGCGATCGACTTCTTGGCCTTCCGGATCGAAGGCTTCTGCCCCGTGATCGTGGCCATCTCGGCCACGGCCGCATCCAGCATCTTGATGTTCTGGAGCGCGTCGCCGACGCCCATGTTCACCACGATCTTCTTGAGCCGCGGCGCTTCCATCGGATTCGCGTATGAGAAGCGCTTCATCAGCTCGGGCAGCACGTTCTTCTCGAAGTGCTCGCGGAGCCGGGGAACGCGATTCGGCGGCTCGGCCTCGCCGATGGCCGGGCCCTGCGCGGAATCCTTGCCGCCGCCCTTCCGCCTCGAGTCTCCCTTGCCCTTCGCCTTGGCGTCGCCGCCCTTGGCTCCGGCCTTGGCCTCACCCTTCGGCTTCGAGTCGCCTTTCGATTTGGCCTCGCCCTTCGGCTTCGAGTCGCCGCCTTCGGCCTTGGGCTTCGCCTGCTTCTTCTCTTCCTTCTTGTCCTTGTCGTCGGCCATCAGCGCACTCTCGCGATCGCCTCGCCACACCGCGCGCAGTAGCGTTCGCGCTTGCCGTCGTCGCCGCGCTTGACGGTCACGCGGACGCCGGTCTGGCACTTGGGGCAGAGGTGCATCACGTTGGAGACATGGATCGGGGCCTCACGCTCGAGGATCCCGCCCTGGGACTTCTGGCCGCGCGGCTTGGTGTGCCGCTTGATGAAATTGACCTTCTCGACGATCACACGGTTCTTGTCGAGCAGGACCTTGAGCACCTTCCCGGTCTTGCCGCGATCGTCTCCGGAGATCACCAGCACCTGGTCGTTCTTTGTGAAAGACATGGTCCCTACTCCTAGATGACTTCAGGCGCCAGCGAGATGATCTTCATGAACTCCCGCTCGCGCAGCTCACGAGCCACGGGACCGAAGATGCGGGTCCCCTTGGGCTCCTTCTGGTCGTCGATCAACACCGCCGCGTTCTGGTCGAATCGTATGTAGGACCCGTCCCGCCGGCGCACTTCCTTCACGGTCCGGATGAGCACCGCCCTGTGGACGTCGCCCTTCTTGATCTGCGCGCCCGGGAGCGCGTCCTGGATCGAGACGACGATGATGTCGCCCAGACGGCCGTAACGCTTCCGGGTGCCTCCGAGCACTTTGACCACACGGGCCACTCGCGCCCCGGAGTTGTCCGATATCGTGATGATGCTGCGTGGCTGAACCATGGTCTCCTAGCCTTCCCCGCCCCGCTCCACGCGCTTGACGAAGTCGAGAAGGCGCCAGCATTTGTCCTTGCTCAGCGGGCGCGTCTCCATGAAGCGGATCACGTCCCCCACCTTGCATTCGCTCTTCTCGTCATGGACCTTGAACCGGTTCCGGCGTCGAACGTACTTGCCGTAGTCCGGGTCCTTCACGAGCCGCTCGATTTGAGCTACCACCGTTTTCTGCATGGCCGCGCTGACGACCGTGCCGGTCATCACCTTCCTGCGTCCGCGGTCTTCCGGGGCGGGCGTCGCCCGTCCGGCCTTCTTCGATTCAGGTGTCACTTCTTGGGCTCCTTGGTCGCCTTCTTCGCGGCCTTCGGCGTCTTCTTCCGATCCGCGGACGGGGCCTTGGATTCCTTGCCCGCCTTCACCAGCTCCTTCGCGGCCTTCTCCGGCTTCGGCGTATGGGTCGCCTTGACCGCGACCGCCGCAAGGCCGATCTCCCCATGGCCCGCCAGCTTCCGCACGCCGCTCCGGTGCTCGGTCAAGATCGTCCGCATGCGCGCGATGTCGCGGCGACGCTCGCGGATCAGGACCGGGTTCTGGAGCTGGCGCATCGCGTTCCGGAAGCGGAGGTTGAAAATCTCCTCGTGCACTTCGCGGATCCGGTTCTCGATCTCATCTTCCGTCATGTCGCGGATCTTCTCCGCCTTCAGATCTCTCATCTCAGCTCCCCGCCAGATCCTGCCGCTCGACGAACTTCGTCTTGATCGGCAGCTTGCTCGAGCCCAGCTTCATCGCCTTCTTCGCCAGCTCGGCACTGATTCCCTCGAGCTCGAAGAGGACGCGACCGGGCTTCACGACGGCCACCCAGAACTCGGGCGAGCCCTTGCCTTTTCCCATTCGCGTCTCCGCCGGCTTCACCGTCACCGGCTTGTCCGGGAAGATGCGGATCCACATCTTGCCGCCGCGCTTGATGAAGCGCGTGATCGCGACGCGGGCGGCCTCGATCTGGCGGTTGGTGATCCACGCCGCCTCGAGCGCCTGCAGTCCGTACTCGCCGAACGCCACGGTGGAGCCGCGCTGCGCCATGCCCTTCCGGCGCCCGCGCATCTGCTTTCTGTGTTTGACGCGCTTCGGTACGAGCATGTCGCGCTATCCCACCGCCGGCGTGGCGGTACGGGTCTGGCTGGCCGGAAGCGCCGCCGGCGCCTCCTTCTTCTCCAGCACCTCGCCCTTGAAGATCCATACCTTCACGCCCACGGCGCCGTAGATCGTCTTCGCCGTGGCGCGCGCGAAATCAATGTCGGCGCGCAGCGTGTGGAGCGGCACGCGCCCCTCGCGGTAGCCTTCCGTGCGGGCCATTTCGGCGCCGCCCAGGCGGCCCGAGCACACGATGCGGATGCCGCCGGCGCCCGAGCGCATGCTGGAAGCGATCGCCTTCTTCATCGCCCGGCGGAACGAGACGCGCTGCTCCAGCTGGCGCGCCACGTGCTCCGAGACGAGGATGGCGTCGAGATCGGGCTTCTTGACCTCGTCGATGTTCAGGAATATCTCCTTCTTCGTGATGTGCTGCAGCTCGTCACGAAGCTGGTCCACCTGCTGGCCGCGGCGCCCGATCACCAGCCCGGGACGCGCGGTGGAGATGTTGATCGTCACCTTCGCGATCGCGCGCTGGATGATGATCCTCGAGATCCCCGCCTGCGCCAGCCGCTTCTTGAGATAGCGGCGGATGAAGATGTCCTCTTCGAGAAGCTTCGGATAGTCCTTCCGGGCGAACCAGCGGGAATCCCAGGTGGCGATGATCCCGAGCCGCAGCCCGATTGGATTGGTTTTCTGACCCACTACCTGGCCTCCTTCGCGGGCGCGCGGCGGCGTGCACGGCGCGCGGGGGCGGCCGAGTCTTCGACCGGCGCTTCCCCTTCGACGATGATCGTGATGTGGCTGGTCCGCTTGATGATCGGCGTGGCGCGTCCCTGCGCGCGCGGGAGGAACCGCTTGAGCGAGGGACCCGCTCCCGCCGTGGCCTCCTTCACGCGCAGATGCTCGATGTTGATCTTTCCTTCCATCGCCACGGCGTTCGCCACGGCGGACTTCAATACTTTGCCGATCACCTTCGCGACATGCTTCGGCGTGAAATCCAGAATTTCGGTGACCTGGTCGACCCGCTTGCCGCGGATCAACTGGAGCACCTGATCCGCCTTGCGCGGGGTGACCCGGACGTATCGTGCGATCGCTTTGGCTTCCATGTTACTTCGGAGGTCCTCCCGGCGCGGCAGCAGCCGTCGTCTTCTCCACGTGCGAGCCGTGACCGCGGAAGATCCGAGTCGGAGAGAACTCGCCCAGCTTGTGCCCGACCATGTTCTCCGTGATGTAGACCGGGATGAACTTGTTCCCGTTGTGCACGGCGAGCGTGTGGCCCACGAACTCCGGAGAGATCGTGGAACGCCGCGCCCAGGTCTTGAGCACGCGCCGCTCGTTGACCTTGTTCAGGCCTTCGAGCTTCTTCAGAAGCTTCACGTCGATGAACGGACCCTTCTTGACCGAACGGCTCATCGTGATTGCTCCCCTTGCCTTTAGCCCTGCTTCTTCCGACTGCGAATGATGTACTTGTCGGAGAGCTTGCTCTTGCGGGTCTTCTTGCCCTTCGCCAACTGCCCCCACGGCGAGCACGGATGCCGGCCCCCCGAGGACTTGCCTTCGCCGCCGCCCATCGGGTGATCCACCGGATTCATGGCCACGCCGCGGACGTTCGGCCGGCGGCCCAGCCAGCGCGACTTGCCGGCCTTGCCGATCACCACGTTCTGATGGTCTTCGTTGCCGACCTGGCCGATGGTGCACGCGCACTCGGCGGAGAGCTTGCGCATCTCGCCCGAAGGGAGCCGCAGCACCGCGCCGTCCCCCTCTTTCGCCATCACCTGACAGTAGGTGCCGGCGCCGCGCGCGATCTGGCCGCCCTTCCCGGGCGTCATCTCGACGTTGTAGACGAACGTGCCGAGCGGAATCGAGCGAAGCGGCATCGCGTTCCCCGGCTTGATCTCGGCTTCCGGCCCCGAGAGCACGGTGTCCCCGACCTTGAGCAGCTGCGGCGCCACGATGTAGCGCTTCTCGCCGTCCACATAGTGGAGCAGCGCGATCCGCGCGCTCCGGTTCGGGTCGTACTCGATGTGGGCGACCTTCGCCGGGATCCCCTTCTTGTCGCGCCGGAAATCGATCAGGCGATAGTTCCGCCGGTGACCTCCCCCGCGCTGCCAGGAAGAGATGTGCCCCTTGTTGTCGCGCCCGCCGGTCCGCTTCAGCCGCTCGACCAGCCGCGACTCCGGGCGGTTGCGCGTGATCTCGTCGAACGTCGGCATCGTCTTGAACCGCGTGGCCGGCGTGAGCGGCCTGAATTTGCGCAGAGGCATCGCTATACCTGCTCGAAGAGCTCGATCGTCTCGCCCTTCTTCAGGGTGACGAGAGCTTTCTTCCAATCGGGTCGATGTCCCGAGTACCGGCCCTGCCGCTTGGGCTTGCCGTGAACGCGGATCGTGCGCACCGAATCGACCTTCACGCTGAAGATGGATTCGACGGCGCGTTTGATTTCAATCTTGTTCGAGTCGCGCGCGACCTCGAAGAGGTACCCGTTCTGCTTCTCGCGAAGCCGGGTCCCCTTCTCGGAGATCATGGCGCGGCGCACGATGGTGCGGGGTTCCTTGCTCATGCGTTCACTCGCTCCGTCAGGCTCTTCAGACCGCCCTCGGTGAGGACGAGGCAGTCGCAGTTCATGAGCGCGTAGGTGTGGAGGGTGCGGCTCTCGGCCGTCTTGACCCGCGCTAAGTTCCGCGTGGACTTGAGAGCCTTCTCATCCATCTTGTCGAAAACCCAGAGAACCTTCTTTTCCCCGAGGCCGATCTTCGCGATCAACGCCGCCATCGTCTTCGTCTTGGGCACGTCGAGCGAGGGCACGTCCACGATCACCACGCCGCCGTCCTGCGCGCGCGAGGTCAGCGCCCCGCAGAGCGCCCGCATCCGGGCCTTCGCGTTCATGTGCGTCGTGTAGTCGCGCGGCCTGGGTCCGAACGCCACGCCGCCGCCCGGCCAGAGCGGGGAGGTGTTCGAGCCCGCGCGGGCGCGGCCGGTGCCCTTCTGCTTCCATGGCTTCCGCCCGCCGCCGCTCACCTGGGCGCGATTCTTCGCAGCCGCGGTGCCCTGCCGCTGGTTTGCCAGGAACGCCTTCACGGCCTCCCAGATCAGATGCTCGTTGACCTCCGCCTCGAAAA
>JAYUAE010000145.1:0-1642 GCA_043741515.1 Candidatus Eiseniibacteriota bacterium
GGATGGGCGAAGTGGCCTGACGGTCCACCAGTCCTTTAGGATTCCCACGATCCGAGGTTCCTCATCTGGAGGCGGACCTTTTGACTACGGTGGCAGCGTTTCCCGAGGTTGGCCAGATTGCCCTGGTGCGGGACCGGCACTGGGTCGTCGCGGACGTCCGGAGGACTACGCGGGCCTCGGATATGGTGGCCGCCGTAGTCGAAGCGCCCCAGACCCTGATCGACCTCAGTTCCGTCGAAGATGACGGCTTCGGTGATGACCTGAACGTCATCTGGGAGGTCGAGCCAGGTGCGCGCGTGCTGGAAACAGCAACGCTCCCGCGCCCGACACCGGGGCGCTTCGATGACCCCGAGCGGCTCGACGCCTTTCTGGACGCGGTTCGATGGGGCGCGATCCAGTCGGCCGACTCCCGCGCCCTACAGGCGCCGTTCCGCTCCGGCATCACGATCGAGGACTACCAACTGGACCCCGTTGTTCGGGCGCTCCAGGCGCCCCGCGTCAACCTCCTGATCGCCGATGACGTTGGCCTTGGTAAGACGATCGAGGCCGGCCTGGTCATTCAGGAGCTGCTGCTGCGGCACCGGGCGCGGACGGTCATGATCGTCTGCCCAGCCAGTCTTTGTCTGAAGGGCAGGCGGAAATGGCCGAGAAATTCGGACTGGAGTTCCACATCGTGGACTCTGAGGCCGTTCGAAACCTTCGGCGCGAGCGGGGCGTGGGCGCCAACATCTGGAGCAACTTCCCACGGCACATCGTCTCCATTGACTGGCTGAAGCGACCGCGCCCTATGGCACTTCTCGACGAGCGCCTTGCGGGGGCCGACCCGACGAAGTACCCGCGCGCCTTCGACCTGCTCGTGATTGACGAAGTTCACGGCTGCGCCCCGGCCGGGCGCGGCAAGTATGCGACTGACTCACAGAGGACGAGGGCCATCCGGAGGATCGCTCCCCACTTCGAGCACCGGCTTTCCCTTTCCGCGACGCCGCACAACGGCTACTCGGAGAGCTTCACCGCGCTGCTGGAGCTGCTCGACCCGCAGCGGTTCGCGCGCGGTGTACCACCGACGCAGGAGAACCTGAAGCGCGCCGTGGTCCGGAGGATGAAGTCGCTGCTCGCGCCGACGGTTGTTGCCACGTCGAGCAGCCGAGGCGACAGGCGGAGTGGGGCGAGCGGCGAGCCGTCCTGGTCTACCGCAATCGGTGGCTCCCGGAAGTAGTAGACAAGGAGCGGCGGGTAGCCGGTGTTGAGATGCTGGGGCAGGACTCGCTGCGCTTCCGCGTGCAGGTGCTGCTCGAAATCGATCGTTGCCTGCGGCCCAATTCCACCGATCACGCCGATTGTCTTCATGCTCGCCTGCTCACTCGTGCCAGAACTGGGAGAGGGCGTCGGCGACCGCCTTCTGCTGCGCGGGCTTGAGCCGTCGCGCGAAGGCTTCCTCGACGTCCTTGAGATGCAACGCGAGGGCCTTCTCGTAGAGTTGAGACCCCGCTGCCGTGATCACGACAGACACACCACGACGGTCCCCGGGCACGTTCTCGCGGCGCACAAGGCCGGCAGCCTCGATGCGATCAATGAGGCGCGTCATGCCGCTATGAGTGAAGAGCGAGCGGTCCTGGAGGTCTTGCATCCGGAGCCGACCACC
>JAYUAE010000146.1:0-1636 GCA_043741515.1 Candidatus Eiseniibacteriota bacterium
GGCTTCTTGGCGTCGTAGCCGTCCGGGAATTTCTTCTTCGCGTCTTCGTCCGACACCGAGGAGGCGATTATCACGTCCTCCCCGTCCTTCCAGTCGGCCGGGGTGGCCACCGAGTGGTTCGCGGTGAGCTGGAGCGAGTCGATCGAGCGCAGGAGCTCGTCGAAGTTGCGCCCGGTGCTTGCGGGATACGTGAGCATGAGCTTGACCTTGTTGTCCGGCGCCATGATGAACACGGAACGCACGGTCAGGGTGTCGTTGGCGTTGGGATGGATCATGTCGTAGAGATCCGAGACCTTCCGGTCCGGGTCTGCGATCAGCGGGAAATTGACCGAGTGTCCGGTGACGTCCTCGATGTCCTTCATCCAGCTCTTGTGGCTGTCGAGGGGATCCACGCTCAGCCCGATCACCTTGACGTTCCGCTTGTCGAACTCCTTCTTGAGCGAGGCCACGCGCCCCAGCTCGGTGGTGCACACCGGAGTGAAGTCTTTGGGGTGCGAGAAGAGGACGGCCCAGCTGTCTCCCTTCCAGCGATAGAAGTCCAGCTTCCCTTCGGTCGTGTCGGCTGTGAAATTGGGGGCGGTGTCTCCCAGACGGATCGGCATGACTCCTCCACGGCGTAATGAGACCTTAGAACCGGTGCTATCGGGGGAACAGACGTTACCAGACGTCGCAACTCTTGGCAATTCCGTGACGAACCGGGCCCCCAGGCGGGAGCCCCATTTCGTTCAGGGGCTCAGGGTCTCGGGCGTCAGTCCGAGCTTCTTCATCTTCTTGTAGAGGTGGCTTCGCTCGAGCCCCAGCATCGAGGCAGCCTTGGTCATGCTTCCGCCGGCGGCCAGGAGCGCGGCCTCGATCTCCTTCCGCTCGAACTCGCGAACGGAATCGCTCAGCCGAGCACTGTGCGCCGCAGGGCCCTCCGCGCGGGGCAGGACGGCGTGAACCTGCTCCGGACCGATGCTCGCGCCCCGCGTCATGATCCAGAGCCGCTCCACGAGATTCCGGAGCTCGCGAACGTTTCCCGGGAAGCTGTAACGCTGGAGCAGATCCAGCGCGCCGGGGCTGAACGTCCTCGGCTTCCCACCGGTCTCCTTCGCGATCTGCGCGCCGAAGTGCTCGACGAGAAGCGGGATGTCCTCGGCGCGCTCGCGAAGCGGCGGGACGGTGATCGGCACGACCGCGAGGCGGAAGTACAGATCCTCGCGGAACCGCTCGGACCGGACCCGCTCGGCCAGGTCCTGATTGGTTGCCGCGATGACGCGCACGTCCACCTTGATGGCGCGATTGCCGCCTACGCGATTGATCTCGCTTTCTTGCAAGACGCGCAGGAGCTTCGTCTGCGCGCGCACGCTCATGTCCCCGATCTCGTCCAGGAACAGGGTGCCGAGGTGCGCTTCCTCGAAGCGCCCGCGGCGCGACTGGGTCGCCCCGGTGAAGGCGCCCCGCTCATGCCCGAAGAGCTCCGACTCGATCAGCTCCTCGGGGATCGCCGAGCAGTTCACCGCCACGAACGGCTGATCCCGCCGCGTGCCCGCCGCATGGAGCGCCCGCGCGACCAGCTCCTTGCCGGTCCCGTTCTCGCCGTGGATCAGGACGCGCGCCGCGCTCGATCCTGCGAGCTGGATCTCGCGAAGCAGCT
>JAYUAE010000147.1:0-4112 GCA_043741515.1 Candidatus Eiseniibacteriota bacterium
CGATCCGCTTCCCGTGGATCACGGCGTTCCCCTCCTCCCCAACCGCTCCAGCGCGAGCTGGCGGTTCGCCCTGGCATCCGCGTCGGAAGGGTCCATCTGGACGGCCTCGTCCGCCGCGCGCAGCGCGTCCTCGTTCCGGCTCAGCGCGAGATACGCCGCGGAGAGATTGCTCCAGGCGGCCGCCCGCGCGGACTTCTCCCCCCACCATTCCCGTTTCGCGGCCGCCTCGAGCGTGTCGGCCGCGTCGGCCCAGCGGCGGTCCAGGAGCGCCGCGTAGCCGAAGAGCGCCATCGGCTGCCCGAGGTTCGGGTAGAGCGACACCTCCCGCCGCGCGATCGCGCGCGCTTCATCCGTCTGTCCGAGCTGCATCATCGCGTTCGATGCCCGGTCCATGATCTCCGCATTCGTCGTGTCGCGCGCCATGGCCTGCGCGAAGGCGCGGCGCACGTCCGCCGCGGTCGCATCCGGGGGGGGCAGGAGCGCCTGCGCGGCCGCGACGCGCCCCAGATTGGAATAGGTATAGCCGTTCTCCGGTTCCACGGCGATGGCCGAGCGCTGCGCCACGGCGGCGCGCCGGAGCAGGTCGCGCCTTCGGGTCGCGTCCGGCTCCCTCCCCGCCTGGATCAGGAGCGAGGAGCCGAGGAGATTCTCGTAGCGATAATCCCAGGGCGCAAGGCGCGCAGCCCGCTGCAGCGCGTCCGCGCGCTCCGGACTCCCGAGAGGGGCCCGCAGCGCGCTCTTCTCCAAGATTTGGGCCCGGATCGGGAGAGCCACGAGCAGGAAGAAGAGCGCCGCGGCGGGCGCTCCGGCCAGCGCCCGGGTCCACATCGGGACCCCGGACCGCCTGGGCCGCGCGCCGCTTTCCCGTCGCTCGAGCCCGCCGCCCGCCCCCGCGGAGGCGAGCCACCCGGCCAGCGCGGCGGCGAGGCTTCCCAGGGCCACCACCGTGAAGCTGGCCATGTCCTGCGCCGCGAACGCGACGAGCGAGGCGCCCGCGGCGATCGCGCCCAACCGCGCGGCGCCCTCGGAGCGAATGATACCCTTCCGGATCGCGAGCACCGCAAAGAGGAGCACGATCAGGGCGGCCGCGCCCCCCAGGACGCCCTGCGTGGCCAGAATCTGGATCGCTTCGTTGTGCGCCTTGTTCGGGGTGCGGCCCCATTCGATGCGCCAGTACTCCGCCGTCCGGTACCGGGGGAACAGCGTGCCGAAGGCGTCCAGCCCGACGCCCAGCCACGGACGGTCGTGGGCCATGCGCATCCCGGCGCGCCAGATGTGGAGCCGTGATTGGGTCGTGGGCGCGTTCAGGCTCGCGATCTGGCGCACGCGCTCCGTGAGGTGGGGCCCCATCGACGTGCGCGCGAAGAAGAGCGCGGCCGCGGCGATCACGAGGAGCGAGACTCCGATCGCGGCCGGAACGCGCGCGGAGCGTCGCGTCCCGCGGGGGGCGGCGGCCGCTCCCGACCGGCCCCGGGCGAGGAGCCCCAACAGGAGCCACGCGAACGCGCCGGCCGCGAACCCGATCCAGGCGCCCCGGGAGAGCGTGGCGGCGATCACCACGATCGATGCGGTCGCGATGAGCGCCCACCCGATTCGCCCGCCCGAGCCTCTGGTGCGGGCGGCCAGCCAGACGGTGAGCGGCGTCGTCATGGCCAGATAGGCGCCCAGCATGTTCGGATGGCCGAGCGTCCCGAAGATCCGCACGTCTCCCTCGTAGGTCGCGGTGCGGCCCCACACGAGAGGATCGAAACCCACGAGCTGGATCAGGGCGTAGGCGCTGGTCACCGCGCTCGCGAACCCCGCGGCCCGCGCGTAGCGCGCGAGGGTGGCGGGATGGCCGCGCGACACGGCGCGCGAGGTGAAGTAGACGATCGCGGTGGAGAAGGCCGCCACGAGCCCCGCCGTGCTGTCGGGTGCGCCGTGGAGGCTCTGCGCGGGATTCGGCGAGGCGACCGTCGAGGCGACCGCCGACGCGAGGAAGAGGAGGACGCCGATCCCGAGCGGGTCGCGCGCCGCCCACGACCGGAGGCGGAATCCCGCCGCGCCAAGGTATCGGCCCGGACCCGGGCGCGCGACCGCCGCCAACTCCTGGGCGAGGGCGCGCCAGAGGAGAAGAAGAGCGCCCGTGGCGAGGAGCGCGCTCTGCGGGATCTCGAAGCACTCCTGGGTCACGCGCGAGAAGACGACCGGCACGAGCGCGAGCAGGCCGAGGAGGACGAGTTCCTGGAACGAGATCGGAGAAGGTTTTGGCTTCATCTGCGCCGTAGAGCGCGACACCCCATCGCGTGGTGGCGACGGGGTATCGCGATGAACGTGTTTTGGAGCGGTCTCGAGTTTACTTGAGATGCTTCGAGACGAGCTTCGTCATCTCGAACATGCTCACCTGGCGCTTTCCACCGAACACAGCACGCAGGGCTTCGTCCGCGTTGATCATCGTCCTCTTGGTCTTGTCCTGAAGCTTGTTCTTCTTGATGTAGGCCCACAGCTTCTTCGTCACCTCGGTCCTCGGGATCGCCTTCGACCCGATGACTTCGGAGAGCATTGCGGAAGGCTGCATCGGCTTCATGAACGCTGCGCTGGGAGAACGCTTCTTTGCCGTCTTCTTCTTCGCGGTCTTCTTCGCGGGCATGCACCTCTCCTTTCGTGAGCGTCCTGCCGATCCTGAGTCGTCGGCACCGAGGGAAATTACTATCACGTACGGGGGAAGAGGGCAATATTTCATAGGTAAATCGGACCGGCGGCAGGATAAAAACAGGATAAAAATGGAGCGGAAGACGGGATTTGAACCCGCGACAGCCACCTTGGCAAGGTGGAGCTCTACCGGGCTGAGCTACTTCCGCTCTCGAGAAGGTCGGTCTGAGAGGGGGAATTCTAACCCCCGCCCGAAATCGCGTCAAGCTAGGCCCGGCCCGGACCCGCCTCCTGCACGGTCTCCAGCCACTTGTGGTAGCCGGTCCCCATTCGCCGCGAGGCGTTGGCTTGGCGGTAGAGCTGGAGGTACTTCCGGGCGGACGCCTCCCAGGAGAAATCGCGCGCCATGCCGTTCCGGCGCACGCGCAGGAGCGCCCGGGGCTCGCCGGTGTACAGCTTGATAGCCGCCTCCACCGCCCCGAGGAGCGCCTCGGGCGTGTAGGGCGCGAAGACGACCCCCGTACCCCCCTCCGACCCCGGTGAATAGGGATCGACGGTGTCCGCCAGGCCGCCGGTCCAGCGCACAACCGGCACGGTTCCGTAGCGCATGCTCATCATCTGGTTCAGCCCGCACGGCTCGTATCGCGAGGGCATCAGGAAGAAGTCGCTTCCCGCCTCGATCCGGTGCGCGAGGGGATCATTGAAACCTCTCGTGAAATGAAGGCGGTCCGGGTAGCGCTTCTCGAGGGCCTCGAACAGCTCCTCGTACCGCTTGGATCCGCTCCCGAGCAGCACCCACCGGGCGGGCAGCGAGAAGAGCCGCTCCGCCGCCGCCTCGATCAGATCGAACCCCTTCTGCTCGGCGAGCCGCGAGATGATGCCGATCAGGGGCCGGTCGGGCTCGCCCGGAAGCCCCGACTCGTCCAGGAGGGACGCCTTGCAGACGGCCTTCGCCTCGAGGCTCTCCGCGTCGTAGCGCGCCGCGATTGTCCGGTCCGTACGCGGATTCCAGGTCTTGACGTCGATACCGTTCAGGATGCCGACCAGGTCCTCGCGCCTGGCGTTCAGGACCCCCTGGAGCCCGAACCCGTATTCCTCCCCCGACTGGATCTCCTCGGCGTAGCGCTCGCTCACCGTGGTGATGACGTCGGCGAAGTGGATCCCAGATTTCAGATAATTCATCTTGCCCCAGAACTCGAACGGCGAGAGCGGATAGAAGTAGCCGGCCGGAAAGCCCGCGATCTCCATGGAGTCCGCGTCGTACAGCCCCTGGTATCCCATGTTGTGAATCGAGAGGATGGCCGCGGTCATCTGGAAGAAGGGATCCTCGGCGTAGATCGTCTTCAAGTAGGCGGGCACGAGGGCGGACTGGTGATCGTTGGCATGGATCACCTCCGGAGCGAACGCCAGGGCCCGCATCGCCTCGAGCGACGCCCGGGAGTAGAAGGCGAACCGCTCGGCGTTGTCGGCGTAGGCCTCCC
>JAYUAE010000148.1:0-9506 GCA_043741515.1 Candidatus Eiseniibacteriota bacterium
CCCCCGCCCGCGCGGGGAAGGGGCGCCTTCGTCGAGGCGATCCTCGCCGCCATCGGGCCTAAGACCCGGCTCGCGATCGTGGACCACGTCACCTCGGAGAGCGCGCTCGTTCTTCCCATCGAGGAGATCGTGGCCGGCTGCCACCAGCGCGGCATCCCGGTTCTCGTGGACGGCGCGCATGCGCCGGGGGCCCTGGCGCTGGACCTTCCCGCCATCGGCGCCGACTGGTACGCGGCGAATCTCCACAAGTGGGCATATGCGCCGCGAAGCTCGGGATTCCTCTGGGCGGGGCCTGAGCGGCAGGAGGGTCTCCACCCGCCGGTGATCTCGTGGGGCCTGGGGAAGGGATTCACCGGCGAGTTCGACTGGGTGGGCACGAGAGATCCTTCGGCCTATCTGGCCGCGCCGTCGGCGATCGCCTTCATGGAAGGGCTGGGGATCGAAGCGATGCGCGCGTACAATCACGGCCTCGCCTGGGAAGGCGCGCAGCTCCTCTGCTCGCGATGGGGGACTCCGTTCGAGTTGGAAGAGCCGATGGTCGGCGTCATGGCCACCGTGCCGCTCCCGGACCGCCTGGGCTCGACCAAGGACGACGCGGCCAGGTTGCGCGACGCGCTCCTCGATCGGGACCGGATCGAAGTGCAACTGCACGCGTGGCGAGGCCGCCTCTGGGTCCGTGTCTCTACCCAAATCTACAACGATCTCTCGGACGTGGAGCGCCTCGCCGACGCGGTTGCGGCGAAGTAGGAGAGCGCTGGGGGCCGTATTCCCGCCAATCCGGCCCCCCGGCGAAGAATCCTCCGATTTGGTTTGAGTTTCGGGAGAGAGTTGACGATAGTGGGGGTAAGAATCCATATCAACCAAACGAGAGGGATCTCTTGCTGACCATCACGATCGCCGTATTCGCTGCCTGCGTCGCTGCCACCGTGCAATCCAGCTTCTTCGAATGGGTGTTCCATCGCTACTGGCTTCACCGCCCCTGGTTGCCCAAGGACTGCTTCACCGCCCACACGCTGGTCCACCACCAGCTTTGCAAATTCGAGGACACGTTCGAGGTCGTCGAGCACGAGCAGGAGGAGGCGCTCCACTTCCAGTGGTGGGGAGGCCCCTTCCTCGTCTCGCTCAACATCATTCCCTGGGTGCTCCTGGCATGGGCGCTCGCGGCGTCCGGAGCGAAGCTGCCCTATCTGGCCTTTCTTATCTCCTTCTCGATCGCCGCTCTCGCCTATTACGTGGGCTATGAGAGCATCCACTACTTCATGCACAAGCCCCGCCTGGATTTCGTGGAGCGGTCGCGCTGGTTCCAGTTCTTGAAGAAGCACCACCGGATCCACCACGTTCACATGAACCGGAACCTGAACGTGCTCTTTCCGCTCGCGGATCTCGTGCTCGGGACCCTCGTCACGAAGATGCCCGCCCCTCAGGCAACGCCGGCCTCCGCCCGGGAGATCGCCCGCCGGCACAGTCAGCATCAGCGGCGCGTGAACGAGCGCTAGTCGCTGTGCGCCAGCCGGTGGAAATGCCGGCCCAGCGCGAACGCGACGACGAGCCACACCACGATGAGCGCGATGTTCACGAATGCGAATTGCTTCGGCGCAAAGCCGAGCCATACCGTCCCCGCGAAGACGATCCCCGCCGAGATCACGTCCCCGAAGCGCACGAAGAAGGTGTCGTTGGCCTGCTTCGCCTTGTACTTGGCCTCGCGGCTGGTGGGCAGGTAGAGCGCGTTTCGGGCCGTGTTCTGGAGTGAATAGTCGAGCGAGTTCTCCGCGATCTTGACGCTGCGGATGAAGGCGAGGACCGGGATGAAGGCCATCGCGCCGTAGCCCAAGAGCGCCACCACCGGCAGCACCAGGAGCCCGCCCCGAACGCCGAAGCGCTTGATGATCCTCGACACCAGGAAGGCCTGGATCAGGGCGGACACGATGTTCACGATCGTGAAGTAGTTTCCGTAGAACTCACCGATCACCTTCTTCTCGTCGATCCCTCCCGCCGCCGCGGCGCCGTGCATCTTGGTGTAGAGGTTCACCACCGTCTTGCCCAGGATGTATTCGCCGGTCGTGTTGACCAGATTCACGAGCAGCATGAGGATTCCGATCAGGAGGAGATACCGGTCGGAGAACACGAGGGCGAATCCGCTCCGGCCCTTCACGCGGTCCTCGGCGGGCGCATCGGCCGCGGCAGGCGCTCCGCCGGCCTCGGCGCGGTCGCCCGGCGTGCCGGCGGCCCTGCGCTTCTCCCGTGTGTGGTAGACGCGGGAGAGGCTCGGGGGAGAGCGGATACGACCTCATACAAAAGCTGCGCGACCTCCCCGAGAGGGAGGGCGGAGCCACCCCGGCCGTGGCGCTCACACGGCCTATGCCGGCACTGAGAATGCCAGCAAGGCCCTGCGGGCCGGCTTCAACGCGCACATGGCGAAGCCGGTCGAGATGCAGGACCTGGTCAGGAAGGCTGAAGAACTCATCGCCAGGACCATTCCCCGATCATGATTCAGCGTATGCTGCCGAATAGTCGAGTGTAAGGATTTTAGGAAGGCTCCATTAGGGGAACCCCCTACCTGGCCCGACCGTCTAAGTAAGGTAGATGTGGACGGGGCGGCACCGGAGATCACAACTCATTTAATCCCGGAGCCTTACACCATGAGACCAGTCGGCCTGCTCAATTCGATAGCTTCCAAACTCGTGGCCCGCCGGGGTTTCCCTTTGACCCTCGTGGCCGCATTCAGCCTCGCGATGACGGTAAGTGGACCTCGCTCTGTCACAGATGGCGTCTCGTCCGCATTCGCCTCCCCGTCGGGCTCTGGGCGTTCCGTGTCGATCGGACCGGACGCCGCTCCCTCTTCCAGCACCCCTGTCGCCCCCGCCTACCGCGTGCCGGTCGCGCCGCCCGAGCTGCTTGGATTGAGCGGAAGGCTTCGCGCGGTGATGGGGACGGAAGACGCTCTGGTCCAGAATCCGCTGGTCGCGCCGCTCCTGGCCGCCTCGTCCTCGCCCGGCGTCTCGTCGCGCTGGCCGAGATTCAAGACGCCGGACGGAGACTCGTTGACCGTGGTCACCCTCGAGCCTCTCGCGGAGGCCGGCACGGGTGGCTATGCCCGGTATCACGTGGGGCACTGGCCGTCCGACGGCATCGCTTCCAAGTCGGAACGTTACGCAATCCCGAACGGGTTCATCGGCGTGACTCCCGCAAACCAGGGTACGAGACTGTCCTCCAACTTCACGATGCGCGACTTCCTGACCCACGACCAGGGTAACGTCTGGCCGAAGATTCTGGTCCTTCAGCCCCGGCTCCTGGACAAGCTCGAGCTGCTCCGGACCGAGCTGGAACGGGAAGGATTGCCCAACCAGCTGCACATCATGTCGGGATTCAGGACGCCGCAGTACAACGCGCAGGGTGTGGGGAAGGGCGGACGCGCGGAGCACAGCCGCCACATGTACGGCGACGCTGCGGATGTGTTCGTGGACGCGGATCGGAACGGAATGATGGACGACCTGAACGGGGACGGCAAAATCACCGTGGCCGACGCAAAGGTGCTGCGCGAGGCGGTCGAGCGCGTGGAGCACGATTATCCCGAGCTGGTGGGGGGGCTCTCGGCCTATCCCCCGAACTCGGCCCATGGCCCGTTCGTCCACGTCGACGCTCGCGGAGTCAAGGCCCGCTGGTAGCCGGGCCCTCAGGGCCGGAGCGCCGCGGGCCGCATCAGAGTCTCGGTGCGGGCGCGCACGTTAGCCCGCGGCGCCGTCGACTCTTTGTAATTCTTGCTGCAAGCCTGGCTCGATTGATGGCGGGGAAGGTGCAGAGGCTGTCGTAGAATAGAAGACGAATGCACGGGCCGCCAGCGGTATGCACAGCCAGATGGGTAGCCTCCGGTTCCACGTGATCGGAGCGGGGGCATCGTGAACCCAAAGCAATTCTTCCTCGGGCGCACCTACGACGACTTCCTCTTCCGCCCCCAGATGGGAAGGGTCGGCTCCCGCCAGGCCGTGCGCCTCACCACGCGATTCTCGCGAGGGATCCCGCTCGAGTTTCCGATCGTCTCCGCCAACATGGACAGCGTGACCGAATCGCGCATGGCGCGCGTCCTCGCACTCGAGGGGGGAATCGGCGTCATCCATCGCGCGATGCCGATCGAGGCGCAGGCGCGCGAGGTGGAGCGCGTGAAGCGGAGCCACGGATGGATCGTCGAGGAGCCGATCTCGATACCGCGCGGCGCCACGCTTCGCGAGGCGCGCGAGGCGGCGCGTCGCGGCGGCGTCACCGGAATTCTGATCGAGGAAGCCCGGGAGAGCGGCATCCTGGCCGGAGTGCTCTCCCGGCGCGACATGCCCCTGGAGGCGGGAAGGGACGGCGAGCCGGTGGAGCGCTTCATGACTCCATACGAGCGCGTGGTCACCCGGCCGCCCGGCGTGAGCCTCGAGGAGGCGGAGCGGGTGCTCTTCGAGCACCGCATCGAGAAGCTTCCGCTCGTGGACGAAACGCGCCGCATCCACGGGCTCATCACGAGGAGCGACATCAGGCTGGCCCGCGAGCGCCCGGATTCATCGAAGGACCCGAAGGGAAGGCTCCGGGTGGCCGCCGCCATCGGGGCGCGCGGGGACTTCCTGGAGCGCGCCGAGGCGTTGCGTGCCGCCGGCACCGACGCGCTCGTGGTGGACATCGCGCACGGACACTCCGAGACGATGGAGCGCGCCGTTCGCGCGCTCCGGGAGCGCTTCGGCGACCTGGAGCTGGTTTGCGGCAACGTGGGTACGGCCGAGGGGGCCGAGTTCCTCCGGCGCCTCGGCGCGACCGCGATCAAGGTGGGCATCGGACCGGGGCGCGGCTGCCGCACCCGGCTGGAAACCGCGGCCGGCGTTCCGCAGCTCCAGGCGGTGCGCGAAGCGTGGGAGGCGGTGGGAGACTCGGTCCCCATCATCGCCGACGGCGGCATGCGGCACGACAAGGACATCGTGCTGGCGCTTCTCTGCGGCGCATCCTCGGTGATGATGGGAAGCGCGCTCTCGGGCACCGACGAGTCGCCCGGAACGGTGATTCTCGATCCCGCCACCGGTGAGAAACGGAAGATCTATCGCGGCATGACCTCGCCGCAGGCGGTGTTCGAGGCGCTCTACGACGGCTCCGAATCGGGAGAGCTGGAGGCCGCGCTGGAAACGCCCGCCGAGGGCCAGGAAGTGCAGGTGCCGTACCAGGGCGGCGTGCGCGACGTGATCCAGCGGATCCGCGGACACTTGCGCTCCGCCGTGAGCTATGGCGGCCAGGAATCCCTCGCCGAGTTTCGGGCGAAGGTGCTCGCCGATCCGGAATCGTTCCTGATCCCGCTCTCCGCGGCTTCGCGGCGCGAGTCGTTCGAGCGCTGAGGGCCGGGAGAGGAAAGGATCTCGTTCGCATGAACCGGCTCGACACAGGAACGGAGGAGATGACGTGCGCCACGAGATGAAACCGAGCGCGGGCCGCGCTCGATGGATGAGGCTCTGCGTGTGCCTGGGCCTCGCGACCGTGATTGGTTGCGCCGCCGCCAAGGAGATGATGTCGCTGCGGCGGGTCGAGTTTCAGCTGAATGGAGTGAGCGGCGCGCGCGTGGCCGGCATTCCCCTCGAGAACGTGCGGTCCTACTCGGATCTCAAGCCCGCCGATCTGGCGCGTCTGGGCGCCGCGGTCGCGATGCGCGACGTGCCGCTCGAGATGACCGTCCACGTGGAAGGGCGCAATCCGGAGACGAACACGGTGACCGCGAAGCTCATCGCCATGGACTGGGCCTGCCTCCTGGACGACCGCGATCTGGTCTCCGGACGTCTTCGGGGGCCCTATTCGTTCCCGCCGGGAGAGGCGCGCGACGTGCCGCTCCTCGTCCGCTTCAACCTCGCGGACTCCGGCCTGGGCCGGAGCCGCGACCTGATCGACGTCGCGCTTGCCATCGTGGGGCGCCGCGCCAGCTCGCATTCGGTCGCGCTCCAGCTCACCCCATCCGTGGACACGCCTCTGGGTACGATCCACTATCCGGTTCCCATCACCCTCGAGCTCGCTTCCCCGGCATCGCGATGAGAGGCCCCGCCCGCGGGGCACCGTGGCCCCCTGGAAATCGGGGCCTGAAACTGCTACCCTTCCTCGCCTGGTGATCTGAACCGTCCGTCCGTCGTTCGCTCCGATCGAGGTCAGGATGGAATCCCGCCCGCCGCACGTCGGCCAGTACGAGATCGAGTCCACCCTGGGACAGGGCGGCATGGGAGTCGTATACCTGGCGACCGACAGCCTCCTTCACCGGCGCGCCGCGCTCAAGTTCCTTCCCCCAGGTCTGGCCCAGGACCCCGAGGCGCGCCGCCGCTTCCTCAATGAGGGAAGAGCGGCGGCCACGCTCAATCATCCGAACGCCGCGGTCCTCTACGAGGTGGGCGCCGACGGCGCCGACATCTTTCTCGCGATGGAGTACGTGCCCGGCGCCACGCTCCGCGAGCTGATCGCGGACGGCCCGCTCCCCTGGACCGAGGTCGTGGGGCTGAGCCTCGAAATTCTGGAAGCCCTGCGCGAGGCGCACGGCCACGGCATCGTCCACCGGGACATCAAGGGCGCGAACATCAAGCGCACGCCGGAAGGTCGCGTCAAGGTGATGGATTTCGGGCTGGCCAAGATCGCCGGCGGGAGCACGGTGACGCGCACCGACTCGATCCTGGGCACCGCGGCCTACATGTCGCCGCAGCAGATCACCGGGCAGGAAGTGGACGGCCGGACGGATCTCTTCTCGCTGGGGGTCCTCCTGTACGAGCTTCTGACCGGCCGGCTACCCTTCGTCGGCGACCAGACGGTGGCCGTCGCGCACGCCATCCTGCACGAGGACCCGATCACGATCCGCGAGCTCGCCCCCGAGGTTCCCGCCGATCTCGAGCACATCGTGATGAAGGCCATGATGAAGAACGTGCAGGAGCGTTACCAGAGCGCCTCGGAGATGTCGGAAGATCTGGCCCGGTTCCGCGAGCACGATCGTCTTCGTCGCGCCGGCGCGCACGAGGAGCTGGATCTGGTCGCGACCCGCGAGGTGCTCACGACGCGGCGCGAGCGGTTTCTCGCTCCGATGGTCGGCCGCGAGAATTCCCTCGAGCGTCTTGCCGCGCTGCATCGCGAGGTTCGGCTCGGGGACGGAGCGGCGGTGTGCATCGCGGGAGAAGCCGGCATCGGAAAGAGCCGCCTCGTCGAGGAATTCTGCCGGTCGTGCCGGCGCGAGGGGACGCGGGTGCTCGCCGCCTCCTGCCTCTTCGGGGGCGGAGGCAGCTCCTACCTCCCGATCGCCGACGCGCTCCGGCAGTACTTCGCTCTGCGCGGCGTGGACTCCGCGCCGGCGCTCCAGCGCTTCCTTTTCGACCGATCGCCGCGGCTCGCGGGCTCCATCCCCGTGCTGAGCCGGTTCCTCCGCTTCGCATTCGCCACCAACGGGCCTACCAGCGAGGAGGAGCTCTGGGAGGTGCTCGATCAGGTCATCGCGTTCGTCGCGGACGAGCGCCCGCTGGTCTTCGTGATCGAGGACCTCCAGTGGGCGGACGAGGGAACGGTGCGCCTGTTCCACTTCCTGACCCGGCGCGTGTCGGGCCGCCGCATGTTCCTGCTCGTGACCTACCGCCCGGAGGAGGCGATCTCCGAGCAGGGCGGCCGTCAGCATCCGCTCCAGGGGGTGCTGCAGCTCCTCGGTCGCGAGGACCGGTTCGAGAGGATCGACCTCGCGCGATTGAGCCGCGAGGACGTGTCGGAGGTGCTCGAGCGGCTCTACCCGGGCCATGCGTGGGGAGAGGAATTCGGGACGCTTCTCTTCCGCGAGGCGGAGGGGAACCCCTTCTTCATGGTGGAAATCCTGAAATTGCTCACCGCCGAGAAGGTCCTGGGCCTGCGCGACGGCGTGTGGAGCCTGGCCACGACGGCCGACAAGATCTCCATCCCCGACAAGGTCTACGACGTCGTCATGAGGCGCCTGAGCCGGCTCGGGGAGCGCGAGCGCGAGATTCTCGAGCTGGGCGCGGTGGAAGGGGACGTGTTCCATTCGGGCACAATCTTGAGGGGCCTGGGGCTGGAGCGAATGCCGTTATTGAAGACGCTCCAATTCCTGGAGCAGATCCACCATCTGATCCACTCCACCGGGCCCCAGTATCACTTCGACCACTCCAAGATCCGGGAGATCCTCTACGACAGCATCCCGCCCGAGCTGCGGATCGAGTATCACACGGTGGTGGGGCAATTCCTTGCCGAGAGCTTCGGCGAGTCGGAGGAGCATGCCGGCGTCATCGCGCACAATCTGCTCGCGGCGGGGCTCAAGTCGGAGGCGCTCCCGTTCCTCATCCTCTCCGCCAGCGCGGCGGCGCGGCTCTTCGCGCACGCCGACGCGATCCGCTATCTCGAGCGCGCCGAGGGGCTCCTGCACGACCTCCATCCGGACCATCCTCCGGAGGAGCGCGTGCGCCAGCTCGTGGACATCCGGCAGCGGCGGGGCGATCAGGAATACGCGGCCGGGCGCTACCGGGCAGCGCTCGTGAGCTACGAGACGGCGCTCACGCTGACGCGCGCGGCGCCCGACCCGCGGGTCGAGGCCGATGTGGTGCGCGCCATCGGTCGGATGCACTACCTCCTGGGCCACCCGGCCGAGGCGCAGAAGAACTACGACGACGCGATCGCACGGTACCTCAAGCTCCTCGAGGAGTCGCGCGCCTCGGGGGACGCCGGCAGGATCAACACGGCGCTGCGCGAGCTGGGCAAGCTCCACTTCTTCAAGGGTGAGCTCGAGGGGGCGGAGCGTTTCCTGCGCGAGGCGATCGAAATGGCGGAGTCCCGCGGGGACGAGAGGCTCCGTGCCGCGGCCCTCAACAACCTGAGTGGGATCCATTACGTTCGCGGCGATCTGGATGAGGCGTTCGCCTGTCATCGGACCTGCCTCGAGCTCCGCGAGCGGATCGGAGACCAGACGGGCCTGGCCCAGTCGCACAAGAACATCGGCAACCTGCATTACCGGTCGGGGGAGCCGCGCGAGGCGGAGAAGCACCTGAACCAGGCGCTGGCGCTCTACCGGAAGGCTGCCGACCGTCGCGGCGAGGCGGTGACGCTGCGGCACCTCGGAAATCTGATGTACCAGGAGGGGGATCACGGCGGCGCCCAGCGGCACTGGGAGGCGTCGCTCTCGCTGTGCCGCGAGCTCGGGAACACCGAGGACCTCTGCGCCTGCCTGGGCAACCTCGGGCTCGTGCGGTTCGAGCAGGGGCACTACGCGAGCGCCGAGCGGCTCTATCGCGAATCGCTCGAGATCCGCACCTCGCAGTCGCAGCGGAATCAGTCCCTGGCGAACCTTCACGACAACCTCGCGGAGCTTTACCTGGATCTGAATCAGCTCGACCGCGCCGAGGAGGAGGCGAGGCTCGCCGAGCAGATCGCCTCCGACCTGGACTCGGCTCCCGTCCTGGCCGAGGTGCACGCCAAGCGGGCGCTCATCGCGGCCGCCCGGGGAAACCTCGACCTTGCCCGCGAGCATGCGCGCC
>JAYUAE010000149.1:0-4087 GCA_043741515.1 Candidatus Eiseniibacteriota bacterium
GCGTGCCCTTTTTCTTCTTTGAGCCCGGCGACGGCCTGGAGATAATGGGCCATGGAATGCGTCAACTCTTTACCGCTGAAGCGCTTCCAGATCTCCAAGGCTTCCTCCCGCCGATGGGCGCACCATGCTGAATAAAGTTAACCATACTTAATATCGAGGACGGTGCGTGCTTGTCAAGCGGATTTGGTTGCGCTTTCCTTTCCGGTCATGCACCCGCTAGCGCTTCCCACGCTCCTCGCACTGGTCGCGGCCGCGTTCCTTGCGGGCGTGATCGACGCGATCGGCGGCGGCGGGGGGCTCATCATGGTCCCGGCGCTGCTCGCGGCCGGGCTTCCGCCGCAGCTGGCGCTCGGCACGAACAAGGGGCAATCCGTGTTCGGGTCCCTGGCCGCGACCGTCCGCTACGCCCGCGCGGGGCTGGTGGACGGGCGCGCCGCGCGCGTCACGTTCCCGGCCGCGTTCCTGGGCGCCCTGGGCGGATCGGCGCTCGTCCTCGTGTTGAGGCCCGAGGTGCTGCGCCCCCTCGTGCTGGCGCTCCTGGTCCTGGCCGCCGTTCTCGTCACGGTCGTGAGGCCCCGGCCGAGGGAGGAGTCCAAGGCGCCGCTCCGGCGCGCCCGGCTGATCGCGGGAGCGATCGCGCTCTCAGTCGGGGCCTACGACGGGTTCTTCGGCCCGGGGGCGGGGACCTTCTACATCGCGGGATTCGTCGGGCTCCTGGCGCTCTCGCCGGCGCGCGCCAGTGCGGACGCCAAGGTGGCCAACTTCGCCTCGAACGCGGCCGCGGCGGCCATCTTCGCCCACAAGGGGGTCGTCGTCTGGGCGATCGCGCTGCCGCTGGCCGGCGGGCAGATCCTCGGTGGTCTCCTGGGCGCGCACCTGGCCGTGCGCCGCGGGGATCCCCTGGTGCGCGCGGTGGTCCTCGTGGTCGTGCTCGCCCTGGTGATCAAGGTCGGGCGCGATCTATGTCTGGCGCGCTAGGGGGTCGCGGCGATCTTGAAGTCGGCGTGCGTCCACGCGCCCGCGAAGCGCTTCTTCGCGAGCACCGCCTCGCTCACGCGGCCCCGCGCGTTGAGCGCCTCGGCCAGCCCGTACAGGGACCAGCCGTTTCCGGGATAGCGCTTGAGGTCTTCGCGGTAGGCCGCCTCGGCGTCCTCCGGCTTCCCGGCCTTGAGCAGCGCCGCGCCCAGCGACTGGCGCGCCGGCGAGTACCAGGCCGGCGGCTCGTCGTAGTGAAGCGAGTCCTCCTCGGTCACCGCGGTCCGGAAGTCCCCCGCCGCCTCTTCGTAACGCCCCGACCGCATGGCGCATTCTCCGTTCAGTACGTCGGCGGCCAGTTTCAGGAGCGCGGCCGAGGAATTGAGCCCGGCAATCGCGTCGGCGGGCATCGCGGCGGCGATCGCGGCCACGCTGTCGCGCTCCGCGGACGCCTCCTCCTTCTTCCCGGTTGCGGCGAGCGCCACGCCGCGCGCGTAGTGCCACATGCCGGTCGTGTAGCGCAGGTCGGAAGGGGGCGCGGTGAGACTCAGGATCTCGTCCCATTTTCCGAACCGCGCGAGCGCGAAGTAGGGGACCGGGAGCCAGAACTCCATCGGCGGCATCTGCCGCACCATCTCCGGCGACACGTGATCGCCTAGCGTCCGCGCCATCCGGATCGCCTCCACGCTCCGGCCCTCGAAGGTCATGGCCGCCCAGGCCATGTGCATGTTGTGCGAGTAGTACATCATGGGGTAGATGCCCTGCGGCTTCTGCGCCTCGATGTAGGCGCCGTCCACCGCCAGCGCCTTCCGGTTCAGCTCGGTCGCGTCGTGATAGCGGCCCACCCGCATGTAGATGTGCGAGGGCATGTGCACCAGGTGTCCGGCGTTGGGCGCGAGGCGCGCGAGCCGGTTCGCGGCCAGGAGGGCGCGCCCCGGCGCGGGCGATTCCTCCAGGGCGTGGATGAAGAGGTGATTGGCGCCCGTGTGCGAGGGGCTCTTCTTGAGCACCCGGCTCAGGGAGGCGATAGCATCCAGCGTCCCCGGCGCGGGCTTGCCGTCATGGGTCCACCAGTCCCACGGCCTCACGTCCATGAGCGCCTCGGCGTAGATGGTCGCCGCGTCCAGATCCTCGGGATACCTGGCGGAGAGATCCCGCATCGCGCCGGCAAACGCCTGGTCGAGCGCGTGCAGATCGGCCTTGGGATCGTCCGAATAGCGCTTCGCCAGCGCTTCGATCCAGCCGCGTTCGCGCGCGTTCGACCTGGGCGCGAGCGCCTTCGCCTTTCCGGCCTCGCCGAACGCCTCCTTCTCGCGGTCGGGATCGACCGGGAAATTCACGTTGGGGCCGAGCGCGAACGCGATTCCCCAGTGCGCCATGGCGCAGGAGGGATCCAGACGCGCCGCCTCGCGGAAGGCGCGGATCGCCTCGTCGTGGTTGAACGCGTAGCAGAGCCTGAGCCCCTGGTCGAAGTACTTCTGAGCCTGAAGCGAGCGGGTCGTCACGGCGTGATGCACCATGCCCAGGCCCGTGTAGAGGGGAACGGCGCCCGAGGAGATGCCCGCCGTCCAGAGAAGACAGAAGAAGGAGCCGAAGATCGCCGCGAACCGTCGTGTCACGATGCACCTCCCGACTGCGTGTGTTTTTGAACGCGATCCAGTAAGATAGCGGCTTCACCGCCAGATCGCAAAGCCCGGAGAAATCGCCTCGTGGACCGGCTCTATCAGCTCCTCCAGAACCGCATCGAAGGCGGGGTATCGACGCCGGACGAATTCCACCCCGCGCTCCTGACCAATTTCGGAAACCTCTTCTCCGCAACCCCGCGCTTCGTCGTTTCGCCGGCCTCACCCGGCGACGTCGTCGCGACCGTGGCCTTCGCCCGGGAGCACGGCCTCACCGTCTCGACCCGCGGCGCCGCGCACAGCCAGAGCCGGCTCGCCATAAGCGACGGCGGGATTCTCCTGTCGATGTCCTCCATGCGGCGCATCCGCCCCGTGGATCGCTCGGGCCCCACGGTGGACGTCGAGGCGGGCGTTCTCTGGCGCGACCTGGTGCGCCATCTCGCTCCCGAAAGGCTCGTGCCTCCCGTGCTCACGAACAACCTCAGCGTGACGGTTGGCGGAACGCTCGCGATCGCGGGAATAGGGCTCGCCTCGTTCCGGTACGGCACGCAGGGGGACAACGTGCGCGAACTGGACGTCGTGACCGGGACCGGGGCGATGGTGACGTGCGACCGCGGGCGGAACGCGGATCTCTTCTGGGGCTCGCTCGCGGGGCTGGGCCAGGCGGGGATCATCACGCGCGCGCGTCTCGACCTTCGCGCGACCAAGCCCATGACGCGGACCTATTATCTCCTCTACCGCGATCCCGCGTCCTTTCTCGAGGACGCGAGGCTGGCGATGGACAGCGGACGCTTCGACGCCATGGAGAGCTGGGCCTCCCCCTGCCCGCAGGGGCTGAAGCCGGTCGCGGGAAGGCGGCAGCCCTTCGCGCGCTGGTTCTACCCGGTTCACCTGACGGTGGAGTTCGATCCGGCCCATCCGCCGGATGACGCCGCGCTCCTCCGCGGATTGAACCCGTTCGAGCGGCTCTACACCGACGACGTCCCGACCGTGGATTTCTTCGAGCGGATGATCCCCGTATTCGATCTCTGGAAACGCGGCGGAACGTGGAAGCACGTCCACGCGTGGGTGGAGAGCATCCTGCCGTGGGAGCGCGCGGCGGACGTGATCGAGTCCGTGCTCCCGGACCTGCCGCCCTCGATCCTGGTCGGAGGGCACGTCCTGCTCTGGCCCGCGAAGGGGAAATCCTCGGAGTCGCGCTTCTTCATGCGTCCCCCCGGCGAGAATCTCCTGGGATTCGGCGTGCTGCCCGCGATCCCGCCCCGCTTCTGGGCCGAAGCGCGGCCCATGCTCGACAACCTGGGCAGGCTCACGGAGGTCATGGGCGGCAAGCGCTATCTCTCCGGATACATCGACTGGGACGAAGCGGGATGGCGCGAGCACTTCGGCGATCAGTGGGAGCCCTACTGCGCGCTCAAGCGGAAGTACGATCCCGGCGCGATCCTGAATCCGGGCTTCGTCCCGTTCCCGGACTGATGGCGGTCGAGTTC
>JAYUAE010000150.1:0-9471 GCA_043741515.1 Candidatus Eiseniibacteriota bacterium
CCACGAGCGTGAGCGGGGCGGCCCATGCGCCGACGACGCCCAGGAAGGAGACCAGCCCGCCCGAGAGAATCGCCCCGAGCACGCCGCCCTGGTTCCGGACCGAGGTCTCCCCGAGAAGCTCGACCGTCCGGTCGCGCGGGTCGCGCGTGATCAGCGCGAGAGCGAGGAAGGCTCCGATGCAGAGAAGGCACAGTCCCAGGATTTGGAACTTCCGGCGAACCGAGAGGCGGCCCAGGGGCCACATACCTTTGCTCAGGTCCCCTGCTGCCAGGAGGCGAGGTAGGCGCTCTGCTCCGGAGTCAGCGTGTCGAGGCGGACACCCAGCGCCTCCAGCTTGAGCCGGGCGATCTCCTGGTCCAGCGCCGTGGGAATCGGATAGACGTTCGGTTTCAGCTCACGCGCGTGCGCGAGGAGGTATTCGACACCGAGCGCCTGATTGGCGAAGCTCATGTCCATCACGGACGCCGGGTGCCCTTCCGCCGCGGCGAGATTGATGAGGCGTCCTTCGCCCAGCACGAAGATCTGCTTCCCCTGCGGCAGCGTGTACTCCTCGACGAAGGGCCGGACGGTCCGCACCGATGTGGCTTCCTTCCGGAGCGAGTCCAGGTCCAGCTCGACGTTGAAGTGGCCCGAGTTTGCCACGATGGCCCCGCTCTTCATCGCTCGGAAGTGGTCGAGAGCCAGGACATGGATGTTCCCCGTCACCGTCACGAAGACGTCTCCGCGCTTGACCGCCTCGGGAGCCGGCATGACCTGGAAGCCGTCCATCACCGCCTCCAGCGCGGGAAGCGGATCCACCTCGGTCACGATGACGTGCGCGCCCATCCCGCGCGCGCGTGAGGCCACGCCGCGGCCGCACCAGCCATAGCCCAGCACCACGAACGTGGAGCCGGCCAGGAGCCTGTTCGTGGCGCGCAGGATGCCGTCGATCGTGCTCTGCCCGGTGCCGTAGCGATTATCGAAGAGATGCTTCGTCTTCGCGTCGTTGACCGCGAGGATCGGATACCGGAGGGCCCCCTCGCGCGCCATGCTGCGGAGCCGGATCACGCCGGTGGTCGTCTCTTCGGTCCCGGCGATCATGTTCCCGATCGCGTCGGCGCGCTTCGTATGGAGCACGGTGACCAGGTCCGCGCCGTCGTCCATCGTGAACTCGGGCTTGAAATCGATCGTCGCGCCGATGTGGTTGTAGTAGGTGTTCTGGTCCTCCCCCTTGATGGCGAAGGTCGCGATGCCGTGGCGATGCACGAGCGCGGCGGCAACCTCGTCCTGCGTCGAGAGCGGATTCGACGCGCAGAGCGCGATCTCGGCGCCCCCCGCCTTCAGGGTCAGCATGAGATTCGCCGTCTCGGTGGTGACGTGGAGGCAGGCGGCGATCCGCTTCCCCTTCAGCGGGCGCTCCCGCGTAAAACGCTCGCGGATATGGCGGAGCACCGGCATCTCGCGCTCGGCCCACTCGATCCGGTCCACGCCCGCCTGGGCGAGCTTGGGGTCCTTGACGTGCCCTTGGGCGTTCATGGTCGCGGTCTCGCTAGGCGTCACGCTTCAAATCCTCCACGCGGTCGAGCAGCTCCCAGCGGAAGCCCTCGTTCTCGCGTCCAAAGTGTCCATAGGCGGCGGTCTTCTTGTAGATCGGCTTGCGAAGATCCAGATGCTCGATGATGCCCTTGGGCCGGAGGTCGAAGTGGCGGCGAACCAGTTCCTCCAGCCTCGAGTCCGGCACGTTGCCCGTCCCGTGCGAATCCACCATGACCGAGACCGGCTGCTCCACCCCGATCGCATAGGCGACCTGGACGGTGCAGCGATCGGCCAGGCCCGAGCCCACCAGGTTCTTCGCGACGTAACGCGCCGCGTAGGAGCCGGAGCGGTCCACCTTCGAGGGGTCCTTCCCGCTGAAGCACCCGCCGCCGTGTCCTCCGAATCCACCGTAGCTGTCCACGATGATCTTGCGGCCCGTGAGGCCCGTGTCGGCGCGAGGTCCGCCCATGACGAAGCGCCCGGTGGGATTGATGAGGTAGTTCGTGTCGTCGTCGATCATCTGACGCGGCAGGGCCGGGCGGATCACTTCGTTCTTCATCCTGTCCAGGAATCGCTTGTACTCGTCG
This sequence comes from Candidatus Eiseniibacteriota bacterium, assembly GCA_043741515.1. Classification (GTDB taxonomy): domain Bacteria; phylum Eisenbacteria; class RBG-16-71-46; order SZUA-252; family SZUA-252; genus WS-7. The sequence goes on from JAYUAE010000150.1 coordinate 2,103, forward strand.
GCGGGCATGTCCGCGTGCTGCGTGGAGAGCACGACCGTGCTCACCCGGCGCGGCACGCCGTCCTCGTACTCCACCGTGACCTGGGACTTGCCGTCGGGCCGCAACTCCGGGAACTTCCCCGAGCGACGGGCCCCGGCGAGCGCCCGCGTGAGCGCGTGCGCGAGCTGGATCGGGAGCGGCATCAGCTCGGGCGTCTCCCGGACGGCGTAACCGAACATGAGCCCCTGATCTCCGGCGCCGGCCCGGTCCACACCCAGAGCGATATCCTTCGACTGCTCGTCGATGGCGGTCAGGACCGAGCAGGTCTCGTAATCGAACCCGATCACCGGGCTGTCATAGCCGATTTCCCGGATCGTCTCCCGCACGATCTTGGGAATGTCCACGTAGCACTTCGTGGTGATCTCGCCGGCTACCAGCGCGAGGCCGGTCGTCACGAGCGTCTCGCACGCCACGCGCCCGTTGGGATCCTGCGCGAGGATGGAGTCGAGGATCGCGTCGGAGATCTGGTCGGCCACCTTGTCGGGATGCCCCTCGGTCACCGACTCGCTGCTGAACGAGTAGCGCTTCTGTGTCATCGGCTGTCTCTTGGCTTCGATCTGGGTCTGTGTCGCCGGAGCTGTCACGAATATTCCACCTCGGAAGAGTCGCCCACGTTTAGGCGCTGATACGCGCCGCGCACCACCGCGTTCTCCCCAACCACCGAACCGCTGAGCAAGATGTCCTCGACGACCGCTCCCTCGTTCACGATGGAATTTCGGACCACCGCCTGCCGCACGCTGGCGCGCGGGCCGATCGTGACGTGCGGCCCCACGACGGAAGCTGAGACCTCGGCCGTAGGGTCCAGGGCCACGGGGGGCAAAAACACGACCCCCTCGCGGCTTACAGGCTTCGCGAGCTGGTCCAGCAATGCCCGGTTGGTTTCGAGAAGGGTCTCCGTTTTGCCGCAATCATACCAGCCCTCGACCGGAAAGGGGCGGAGTTCCTCACCGCGGCGGATGTAGAGCTCCAGCGCGTCGGTGAGCTGCACCTCTCCCCGCGTCAGGCGGCCCTCCCGGGCATTCGTCTCGAGACATTCGAAGAGAAGCGGCCCGTTCGCGATGTAATAGAGCCCCACGATCGCGAGGTTCGAGATCGGCTTCTCGGGCTTCTCCACGACCTGCACGATCTTGCCGTCCCGGATCAGCGCGACGCCGAACCGGCTCGGGTCCGCCACTTCGCGCACGCCGACGCGCGAGCCATCGCGGATCAGATCGGCGAGATCGGCCCGGACGATGGTGTCGCCCAGGATGATGAGAAGCGGCCCGGTCCCGGCCGCGGGCTTTGCCTGCGCCACCGCGTGCCCCAGTCCCAGCGGCTCCGATTGCACGACGCACTCGATGCGGAGGTCGGCCCTCGCGGCAGCGCTTTCGCGGATCCGGTCCCCCTGCGGACCGGGCGCGATCACGAGGATCACGCGCTCGACGGATGCGTCCTTCAGCTGATCCAGGATGTGGCCGAGGATCGTCTTGCCCGCAACCAGGAGGAGCGCCTTGGGCGTGGTGTGCGTGTGGGGCCTGAGCCGCGTGCCGGCCCCCGCGACCGGCACGATGGCGACCGGCTTCACTTCGCGAGCGCCCGCTTGAGCGCGGTCACGCCCGGAAGCGCGCTCGGATCCGCGCCGTTCAGGAGCGCCAGGTAGTAGCTCACGAAGTCCCCGAGCGATACGCCCTCGAGAATCCGCGTCATCGGATCGCCTCCCTCGAGCTTCACCGTCTCCACGTGGATGTTTCGTCTCCTGAGGTACGCGGCAAGCCACTCGAACCGCCGCGCGACCCTCGGATGGTCCCCCGCGTCGCGGAGCAGGACCGCCGCGATGCGCCCGACCACTCCCGCGGGGTTCACGAGTCCGTCCACCTCGTTGTGGTTCATCTCGGGAAGTGAGGAGACCCAGGCCAAGTGCTTCGAATTCTCGTTCAGCTGCCCCTTCCAGCGCCAGGCGACCGGCTCGGCCGTCCTCTGGTTTCCGACCAGCATGATGGGACGTCCCCTCAGCCGTATCGCGATTTGTTTTGCCAGGTTGCGGGACTCTAGCACATCCGGCGAGAAGGCGGAAGCCGCCTTCCTTTCGACAGCGCCGGCCGCGGCGACAAGACGCGGACCGGCGTCCGCCAGAACGCCCAGATGATGGGCGATGTGGGCCAGCGTCGAGAAGGAGTACCCCAGCGCGGCGCGGGGCGGCAGGCCGCCCGGAAGAATCGCAACCGGCACCCCCTCCGCCCTGGCACGACCGGCAAGGGCTCCCCCGGACGCGATCACCGCCGCGCGGCAGCCGAGGAGATGCAGCGCGCCATAGGCGCTCAGGGTCTCCTCGGTCTCTCCCGAATAGGAGGAGAAGAGGAGAAAGTCTTCGGGCGTGATCCAGGATGGAGGCTCGTAGTGGCGGACGACGTGGACCGCCACCGCTCCCTCGCGATCCGCGAGCGTCCGGAGCAGGTCCCCGGCGATCGCCGAGCCGCCCATTCCGATGAGCACGAACGAGCGCGGCCTCCGGGGGGCGATCTCTCGCACCATTCCGGCGGCGATCGCGGCGCCGGCGCGAAGCTGCGCGGGGAACGCCTCGATCTTGGCCCGCATCCCCTCCGGGTCGAAGCGCAGGAGACGCTCGCGCGAATCGAGCGGCCGCGCCCTCGCCTTGGGCGCCTTGGACCGGGCGCTCATGCGGGGAGGAAGATGCCCGGATAGCGCCGGCTCATGAATTCGGTCACCACCGTGCGCACCTCGCTCGGCGTGGAGAGGCTCATGCACCGGTCGGCCAGCTCGCGCGCCTCCGGATAGGTGGTCGCGCGAATGATCGTCTTGATCTCGGGAACGAGAAACGGGCTCACGCTGAACTCCTCCAGTCCGAGCCCCACGAGCACGAGGGCGTAGAGCGGCTCCCCCGCCATCTCGCCGCAGATCCCGACCGGGATGCCGGCCCGATGTCCGCCGTCCACGACCATCTTGATCGCGCGCAGCACGGCGGGATGGAGCGGCTCGTAGATCTCGGCGATCGCCTCGTTCCCTCGGTCCACCGCCAGCGTGTACTGGATCAGGTCGTTGGTGCCGATGCTCGCGAAATCCGCCTCCCGGGCGAGCTGATCGATGCTGAACACGGAGGCCGGCGTCTCGACCATGATCCCGAGCGGCACGTTCGGGGCCATGGGAATCCCTTCGTTCCGAAGCTGGAGCTTCACGCGCCCCACGATCTCGCGTGCGCGCCTCAGATCTTCGAGCCCCAGGACCATCGGGAACATGATCCGGACGTTGCCGTAGGCCGAGGCCCGGTAGATCGCCCGGAGCTGCGTGCGGAAGATCTCCTCGCGCCGCAGCGAAAAGCGGAGGCCGCGCATGCCGAGGAACGGGTTCTTCTCGATCGGAGTGCCCAGGTAGGAGGCGAACTTGTCGCCACCGACGTCGAGCGTGCGGATGTTGACCGGGCGCGGGCTCATCGCCTCGGCGATCGAGCGGTAGGCGTTGAACTGCGCGTCTTCCGTGGGAAGCTGCTTTCGCGCCAGGTAGAAGAACTCGGTGCGGTAAAGCCCGATTCCGTCGGCGCCGTTCTCGAGAACGCTCGGCAGCTCTTCGGGCACCTCGAGATTCGCGCCCAGACCGATCGGGCGTCCGTCGGCCGTCATGCAGCGCTGGTCCTTGAGCTCGGTGAGCTTGGCCGCCAGCTCCCGGTACCGGTCCCGCTTCCGCTCGTGCTCCGCCAGCGTCTCGCTGTCGGGATCGAAGATCGCGATCCCGCGCGTTCCGTCCACGATCGCGATCGCTCCCTGCTGCGCCGAATCAATCGCCCCCTTGACCCCGACCACGGCGGGGATGCCACGCGCGCGGGCCATGATCGCCGTGTGCGAAGTGCGTCCTCCGAGATCGGTCGCGAATCCCAGCGCCATGTTCCGGGGCAGGAGCGCCATCTCGCTCGGCGGAAGATCGTTCGCCACGATGAGGGAGGGCTGGGAGAGATCGCGCAGCGAATGCCCGCGAACTCCGCCCAGGTGGCCGAGCACGCGCCGGCGCACGTCGCGCACGTCGATCGCCCGTCCACGGTAGTACTCGGCGTCCGCCTCGTCGAGGCGGGCCGCGACTGCGGTCAGGATCTTGCGATATGCGAAGGCGGCGGGTTTGCGCTCGCGCTCGATCGCGGCCAGCGTCTGCTCGGTGGCATCCGGGTCGTCCAGGATCTCGAGCTGAGCGTCGAGGATCCGCGCCTGCTCCTCGCCGGTCTCGAGCGCGATCTTCTCGCGCAGCTCGCGGACCTCCCGTCCGCTCTCCTCGATCGCGCGGCGGAAGCGATCCTTCTCGGCCGCTACCGCCTGCGGCGGAAGGTCCCCGTCCGGCGCCTCGATCTCCTCGGGGTCCACGATGTGGATGGGGCCGATCCCGATGCCCGGCGACGCGGCGATTCCCTGGAGGAGCATCATTCCTCACCAAACTTGTTGTTCACCACGCGAACCAGAGCCTCCAGGGCTTGAACCTCGTCATTGCCGTCGGCCTTGAGCGTGACATTCGCCCCCATCTCGGCCGCGAGCATCATCACCCCCAGGATGCTCTTGCCGTTCACCTCGAGACCGTCCCGATCCACGAGGATGTGCGACGCGAACTTTGCGGCCTCCTTGACGAAAACGGAACACGCCCGGGCATGCAGCCCGAGGCGATTCTGAATCGTGACGGTTTGCTCCACCATGTCCGTGCGTGGCCCTCTAGACGCGGGTCGAAACGATCAGGGCCACGAGGGCCGCGGCGAGCGCGATCTCGATGCTTCGCCCCGGCCACCGCTTGAGCGCCCCGGCGGCTCCGATCCAGCCCAGGGCGAAGGGGGCCAGAACCGATGCCGTGTGCCCGATTCCCAGACCGCCGGGATCGGCGCTCAGGGTCATCGGCCAGAGCGTGAGCGAGACCAGAGCTCCGAACGCGACCGCGCTCACGCGCTCGAAGAAGCGGTTCAGCTCCGAGAGCTTGAGCGAGTGGAGTAGCTTCCCCGGTTCATCCGCAAGCGCGTATCCGCGCGACACACCGACCATGCGAAACCTCAACGCGACGGCATTGTACGTCAAAAGCGCGAGCAGGGGGCAGACCAGGACGCGGTTGTCGGGACCGAGCGTATCCGCAAGCGGCAGAAGGGCCATGCCGAGAATCCCGACCAGCCCCGCGAGCGGTCTCAGCGTGACCCAGAAGAGCGGATCCCCCAGCCCGGCGAGCGGGCTCGCGAGGGAGCGCTTGGCCATCTCGATCCGCGCGTCGTCGATCGGCGCGCCCTGCGCGCGCCGCTCCTCCAGCCGCGCGGCCATTCCGAGCACGTAGCCGGACAGCACGGGATGGGTGCCGAAGAATCCCATGTGACGCGCGATCGCCTTGCCCCGCTCCGCGGCGCCGGAGTACAGCCGAAGGAATACGGGGACGAGCGCGAAGGCGAAGCCGGGCCCCTGCTGGCGCTCCGATGAGAAGAGCGCCTGGATGTAGAACGCGCGCGACGACACCCTCGCGAGGTCCATTCCCCTGAGGCGGGGAGGCTGCGCCGGAGACGGCGCGAACGCTTCCGGAGGCAGCGGCTCGGTCACGGGGCGCCTCCGTGCATCTGGAACAGGATCAGGAGAACCGCACCAGCGCCCAGCGCGGCCCACCGGAATCCGCGGGTCGGGGTGCGAACGTGGGTGTGGAACCCCGCGCCGTACGCGGTTCCCAGGAGCACGGCGAAGATCAGCCCCGCCCGCGTGCCCGTCACGAGATGCGCGACTCGAGGAAGCAGGATCGCCGCCGCGCTGATACCCGCGACCGTCGCGGCCGCCGACCAGGCCGCCCCTCGCAAGAACAGGACTCCGACGCCCCGCCAGTAGAGCCTCTCGAACGCGGCGATCTTTCCTTCGAGCAAGAGCTCCTCGCCGCGGCGCGCGGCGAGCTGGCTCCTGGCTCGCAGCGGAGCTTCCATCCAGCCTCCCGCCAGAGCGGCCGCGAGCCCGGCGAGCGTCCCGGCCAGAACCCAGAGGATCCCGCCGGTCGTGAGCGGCATGTACGGGTGCAGCCGCTCGAGGCTCAGAATGGCAACCGATGCGCCAATGGCTCCCGCGGTCGCGGAATCGCGCGGACGCTGCGCCGCGGGAAGCGACGGGTCGGTCAGGAGGAGCTGGAGCAGGACTCCGACGCCGAGCGGAATCCGGAGCGCCCAGAGCTCCCACTGCGGCCCCGGGTTCAGCAGCGCCCCGGCGAGGCACGCGCCGACGAGCGGCTGGCCGAGCATCAGATTCCATCCGGCCGCCCGGTCGGTCGCGAGGATTCCTCCCAGGAGGGCGACGCGCAGGAGCTCAGAGAACAGGGCCGACCTCCTCGACGCGCGCCCGGATCCTTACCTGCTCCGCGGCGCCCGGATCCAGGAATCCGATCGCGAACGCGGTTCCCTGGTACACGCGCTCCGCGCCCGCCTCGGAGAGCGAGACCGTCTCGAGCGGAGCCCACTCCACGCGCGCGGCGGGGGTGAAGGAGAGCGTCAGGGCGACGCGCAGGTGCTCCGCATCCTCGAGCCGTAGCGAGGTCACTGCTTCCGCCTCCCCGGTGGAACCGGGAGCGACCGTCGCGCCCTTCGTTCCCTCGAGGATGAGCCTTCGTCCGATCGCATCGGGCGTGAGGAGGCTCAGGTTCCATTCGCTGATGAGCCATCCGCGGGCCGGCGCGCCGGTGAATCGCACCTCGAACTCGCGGGCGTCCCGGCCGGGCGCGATCTCCTTCCGGATCGCTTCGCGCGAAGGATCCTTCCCCGGCTGCAAGAGTATGCGCGGCCCCGGGGCGGCCGCGGCGGCGAACGTGAGCCCGACCGGCCCCCGCCCGATCGCATGGCGAAGGTCTCCCGCCGCCGCGACCTCCGCCGCGGATCGGATCCACTCCTGGGACGCGTGCCGCGGCCGCTCGTCGTACTCGAGCAATCGCTCCAGCCCCGGCTCCTTGACCGAGATCATCCCGTGGATCGTCTCCGGCGCCGCCCCCTCGGCGTGCGCCTCGCCCGCGGGCGCGGCGCGCCTCGACGCCTCCTCGACGCGGCCGTGATACGCCTCGCGCCTCCGCGCGATGACGCACGCGAAGTCGAAGGGACGCCGCCGGTCCGCGAGCTCCACGATCGCGCCCCCGGCCTTCGCCACCGCCACGCTGACCCGCGAGGACTTGAGCAAGACCTCCTCCTCCCCTTCCTCCAGGGTCCAGCCTGCGGGGTCCCCACGAAGGTGGTCCGCGAGCGCTTCGGCGCGCAGCATGTGGGCGCGGACCGCCTCGCGCAGGTGTGGCAGGTAGAAGCCGCCGAAGACGCCGTGCCAGTAGGAGCAGTTGCACTGTGCGCGGTGGATCTCCCTCCGCGTCTCCTCGT